>JAKSQQ010000029.1 GCA_024404015.1 Clostridia bacterium | reverse complement strand
CGTACCCACAGGGTACAAATCCATTCTCACTCCCCGCCAGACTCAGCTGGCAATCAAAAAGGTAAAGGATTTCTTTGAGAGAGACCTTGCCATTCAGCTCAATCTTACAAGAGTTTCAGCCCCTCTGTTTGTGAAATCAAACTCAGGACTTAACGATAATCTCAACGGCGTTGAAAGACCCGTCAGCTTTGACGTAAAGGATATTGACAGCGGCGACGTTGAAATAGTCCACTCCCTTGCAAAGTGGAAGCGTCTCGCTCTGGGACAGTACGGCTTTGAAGAGGGCGAGGGGCTCTATACCGATATGAATGCAATCCGCAGAGACGAAGATACGGATAACATCCACTCCATCTTTGTTGACCAGTGGGACTGGGAAAAGCATATCAGCAAGGAGGAACGCACGGAGGAAACTCTCCGTATAGCCGTAAGGGCAATTTACAGAGCATTACGCCATACTGAAAAATACATTGCCGACGACTACGCTTTCGTTGAAAAGAACTTCCTGCCCCGTGATATTACCTTCGTAACCACTCAGGAGCTGGAGGATATGTATCCCGACCTTACTCCCAAAGAGAGAGAAAACCGCATTGCCCGTGAAAAGAAAGCGGTATTTATAATGAAAATAGGCGGAAAGCTTAAGAGCGGAGAAATCCACGACGGCAGAGCTCCCGACTATGACGACTGGGAGCTTAACGGCGACATAGTAGTATATTATCCCGTGCTTGACATAGCGTTTGAGCTTTCCTCAATGGGTATCCGTGTTGACGAGGATGCTCTCCTGCGTCAGCTTGAGGAAAGGGGCTGCCCCGAAAGAAAGGAGCTTCCCTTCCACAAGGCACTTCTCAACGGCGAGCTCCCCTATTCAATCGGCGGCGGTATCGGTCAATCCAGAATCTGTATGTATTTTCTTCATAAGGCCCATATCGGCGAAGTCCAGGCATCCATCTGGCCCGACGGTATGATAAAGGAATGCAAAGAAAACGGTATAGAATTACTGTAAATTAAGGAGAAAAGTCATGAAGCTTGGTATTATCAACGGCTGGGACGAAGGCAATTTCAGATACGTCAAGGAAAAAGGTCTTGATGCGGTGGAATTCTGCGTAAATCATAATTACGATGCAGACGAGTTCCTTGCACGTGCCGAAGAAATCAAGGCAAACAGCGTTAAATACGGCATTCCCGTGGGCTCAATGGGTCGTTGGGGAATGGAAAGAATTGATGCCGAGGGCAAAATTATTCCCGCCGCACTTCACGCAGACAAAGCACTCATTGACGCCGCCTCAATCATCGGCTGTCCCATATTCAACGTGGGTGTAAACTACACCGATAGTCTCGGATTTTACGATAACTGCCGTATAGCCATTGACTATCTTTCACAGCTTATTGATTACGCTGAAGGCAAAAACGTTCAGATTGCAACCTATAACTGCGACTGGGCAAACTTTGTATATAACGATAAAGCATGGAGCGTAATTCACACCGCTCTTCCCAAGCTGGGCATTAAATACGACGCTTCCCATTGCCTCAGCAGACGCGGTGATTACCTCAAGGAACTGCGTGACTGGGGTGACAGAGTAGTACACGTTCACATCAAGGGTGTCCTTTACATCGCCGGTGACGGTTACGATGACGCTCCCGCCGGTCTTGACCAGATTAACTGGGGCGGACTTATGGACGTTCTTTATACAAAAGATTACAACGGTATGCTCTCAATCGAGCCCCATTCCCGTTACTGGAATGGTAAAAAAGGCCAGTGGGGAATAGATTTCACCATCAATTTCATGAGAAAATTCATCATGCCCGAAGATTACGAATATGATGACAGTCCCTATATGCCGTAAGGGATTTGGTGACATTTTGTTACAATAATCTCCAAAAGATTACAAAAAGGTTACAAAAAATTACAAAAAAGGGTTGACAAGTGTAACTTTTGGTGTTAATATACGTACAACAACTCGCGGATGAGTTTTGTAATTGATTAACAAAAAGGAGATTATTATTATGAAAAAGATAATCGCAATCGTACTCGCAGTTCTTATGGCATTCTCATGCTCAGCTCTTTGCTTCGCAGAAGATGCAGTAATCGCTCCCGCTCCCGAAGCATCAGAGTCAACAACAGCTGCTCCCTCAATCCTTGCAGGATTTACAGGCATCCTTAATCAGATTTCTTCTCTTCTTGATGCTAACGGCCTTCTTGCTAAGGTTCAGAACCTTATCAACCAGATCAAGGCATTCATCGAGCAGATTGTTTCAGGCGGCAACGCAGACGTAGCAGGCGCTATCGACGATCTTGAAGCTAAGATTGCAGAGCTCCCCATCGTAGGCGACGTTCTTGAGTATCTCCACAACCTTATCAACACTCTTAAGCAGAAGGTTAAGGATTTCTATGCACACGCAGCAGAGACAGCTCCCGTAACTGCAGAAGCTACTCCCGTTGAAACCGGTTCAACATCAGTAGGCCTCGTTGCTTTCGCAGCAGTTTCAGTTGCAGCTGTAGCAGCATTCGTTTGCACAAAGAAAAAGGAAAACTAATCCTCATACGAGTCACACAGGGCGGTATGTTTAAGCATATCGCCTTTATTTTTTTGTAAATATCTTCTCTTTCCGTCAGTACCTTCGGGCTGACGGTTTTTTGTTTTTACGCTGATTGTGGGGGAGTTCATATAGATTGGAGTGAAAATATGTCGGAAACAACCGCAAATGAAATCGAATCCGCCCTGCGCAATATTGCCTTCGGTTCTCCTGCGGGAGCAATCAAATTGCTCCTGCGGGGCGAGGAGCTGACTGACAGACAGATTCGCCGTCTGGACCTTAATCTGATTTCGGATATCAAGAAATCAAACGGAGGAATTACGGAAATCAAATTTTACGACCGCATCAAAGCCCTTTCTCTGCTCTCTGATTTTTCATTATGCTCAAAGGGAGACACCAGCGGATTTATCAACGCTCTGAAGGTCGGAGCCGAAATGCTCTCCGAAAAGGAAGAAAATGAATCGGATATATGAATCTTTTTCAAAAAAACAGCTCCGTGTACTTACCTGGTGGATAAATAATCCTCAGCTTGACGGCATAATCTGTGACGGTGCGGTAAGAAGCGGAAAGACCCTGTGTATGTCCGTTTCATTCATCACCTGGGCAATGGTTAATTTTGATTCCCGCAGCTTTGCCCTCTGCGGCAAGACCATATCATCCGTAAGGCGGAATATCACCTCCCCCATTCTGCCCTTACTGGATGAACTGGGATTTATATGCAAAGAAAAGGTGTCACGGAATATCATTACCGTCACCGCCTTCGGTCATACCAACAGCTTTTATCTTTTCGGAGGAAGAGATGAAAGCTCCGCTTCCCTTATTCAGGGAATGACTCTGGCGGGAGTAATGCTGGACGAGGTGGCGCTGATGCCCCGTTCCTTTGTGGAGCAGGCACTTGCCAGATGCTCCGTTGAAAACAGTAAATACTGGTTTAACTGTAACCCGGGACACCCCATGCACTGGTTCTGTGAGGAATGGATAAAAAAGGCAAAGGAAAGAAACTGTCTGTATATTCATTTCGTAATGACGGATAATCCTTCGCTGAGCCCCGCGGTGATTGAAAAATACGAGAATCTCTATACGGGAGTATTCCGTGACAGATTCATACTGGGTAAATGGACAGCCGCCTGCGGTTGTGTTTATCCCGGATTTTCCGCAGAAAAGCACGTTGTGACCCCGCCCCGCGATTTCAGCGAATACTACGTTTCCTGTGACTACGGAACGGTCAATCCGTCCTCGTTCGGGCTTTGGGGACTGAACGAGGGCAGATGGTACAGAATCTCGGAATATTACTACGATTCAAAAAAGGAAGGCATACGCAGAACGGACGGCGAGCATTACGAAGCTCTCGTAAATCTTATCGGCGGCAGAAGCATCAGAGGCATTGTGATTGACCCCTCTGCTTCAAGTTTCATTGAATATATCAACCGTAAAGGCGCATATACCGTTATACCCGCAAATAACGATGTGACAGACGGCATACGGAAGGTGCAGGAGGTCCTGAGAGAAGGGCTGATTCTGTTTTCTCCCGAATGTCGTGACAGCATAAGGGAATTCGGACTTTACCGATGGAGTGAAAAAACGGAAAGCGATACGGTGATAAAGGAAAATGACCACGCAATGGACGATATCAGATATTTTGTTTCAACCGTTGTGTGCCGACAGAAAGACGACGGCTTCTTTGCGGTGTTTCCCGAAAGAAAGAAAGGATAACTATGGCAAAATTCAGAGGAAAACTCCCCTCAAAAATCGGGGTGCCCGTCATTCAGCAGGAAAACAGACATCCCTTTACCCTGCTCAACGGCTACGTTCCCCTTTGCACGCCTCAGACAAAGCTTTACTACGCTCTCAGAGAGGCGATCCCCATTATAGATTCCGCCATATACAAGACAGTACGGCTTACGGGAGGATTTCAGGTAAAATGCGGCAGCAGGGAGGCACAGAGAGTGCTTGACAATTTCCTTGTCAGCGTTCCCGTGGGAGGCAACAGAACGGGTATATGGGCATTCACGGAAAGCTATCTTGAGCAATTGCTCACCTGCGGCACGGCAATAGGAGAAATCGTAACGGATACCCTGGGAAATCCCGCCGCACTTTTCAACGCTTCCCTTGAAAACATTGAATTCCGCAGAAGTGAAAACGGCTTTGACGTGGATATATTCGTCAGAGACGGCATAAATTCCGTTAAGGTCAGCCGTCCCGATTTATGTCTTGTCAGCGTTCTGAATCCCGACCCCGGAGCCCTTACGGGCAATTCCCTGCTTAAAGGTCTGCCCTTTGTCAGCGATATTCTGTTGAAAATCTATGAAAGCATCGGCGTCAACTGGGAAAGAGCCGGAAATCTCAGATATGCGGTAACCTACAACCCGGGAAATGACGTCATGGACAGAGCTTACGCAAAGGACAGAGCGATGCAGATTGCCCGTGAATGGAGCGAAGCCATGAAATCGGATAACAAGGTGCGTGACTTCGTAGCGGTAGGTGACGTGCAGATAAAGGTCATCGGTGCAGACAGCGGCATACCCGACAGCTCCGTTCCCGTAAGACAGATGCTGGAACAGATAATCGCCAAAACGGGACTTCCTCCCTTTATGCTGGGACTTTCCTGGTCCGCTACGGAAAGAATGTCATCCCAGCAGGCAGATGCCCTCACAAGTGAGCTGGAAGCATACAGACGGATTCTGACGCCGGTGATACTGAAAATCTGCTCCCTGTTTCTTTCGTCACTTGGTTACGCATGCCCGTTAAGCGTTGAATGGGATGATATTACCCTCCAGGATGAGGTGGAACTGAGCAGAGCAAGACTTTACAGAGCCCAGGCGGAAAAGCTTGAAAAGGAGATAAAATGAAAGAAAACATAATCGAATCAATCACGCAGGAGGAACTGGAGAAAATCCGCGGATATACCCGTAAGGATATTCCTCCCGAGGAGCTTTATACCTTTTCCCTCATTCTGTGTGACAACGAAATAGACAGAGACGGTGAGAAATTTCCCGGGGAAGCCCTCGACAAGCTTGCCGCTCTCTTTGAAGGAAAAACGGGAATATTTGACCATAATATGTCAAGTCGGGGACAGAGCGCAAGAATATATGAGGCCCACGTTGAAAAGGACGCCTCACGCCGTACCCGTGACGGAGAAATCTACACCTTCATCAAGGCAAAAGCATATATGGTCCGTACCGAAAAGAACAAGGACCTTATCAGCGAAATTGACGCAGGTATCAAAAAGGAAACCAGCGTGGGATGCAGTGTAAAAAGCATACGCTGTTCCGTCTGCGGCAAGGACGTGAGAGAAGGGGGCTGTGAGCATCGCAAGGGCGAAATCTACGCCGGTAAAACCTGCTGCCTGCTTCTGTGCGAGCCGGAGGATGCCTACGAGTGGTCCTTTGTTGCCGTTCCCGCCCAGAGAAGTGCAGGAGTAGTAAAGGCATACAAAGGCGGCAGCGATGAAAAGGATTGGGCGGAGGAATTCAGACGGGAAATGCAGGCGGAGGTCATCCGCAGCTTCTCAAAGCTTATGCCGACCCTGAAAAGCGAATTGCTTTCGGATATCTGCTCATCCTTGAAGCTGAAGGATTTAAGAGAACTGAGAAACGCCCTTTCCATTGAGGAGGGAAAGCTTATGCCTCTCTCAAAGCAGCTTGATATAAAGGGTGAAAAAGCACCCGACAGAAACGATAATTACAAAATATAAGGAGAAAATATGAATATTTCTTTTGACGGATTTGACAGAAAAGTCATCACCTTTAATGCGGATGACGATATTGAAATCGGCACACCCGTAAAAATCTCTGACAGAGGCACGGTGGAAGCCGCAGATGAAGGGGAAGACTTCATCGGCATGGTTGTTTCCTGCAAAAACGGTCTTGTGGGAGTATGCGTAAGAGGTGTGGTTGAATTTGACTGCACCGACGAAACAATTCTGCCCGGATATAATTACGTCGCATCAAACGGCGGTACGGAAATTTGTACGGGAGAAAACGTAATGAAGCTTGTGCTTGACGTTGACACCGATAATTCAAAGGTTACAGTATTACTTTAAGGAGGAAAAATATGCCCGCATTTGACAATATTTCACTTGAAAAAGGACTTTATACGTCCGGTAATTTCACCTCTGCCCTTTCCGGCATTGACCCCGACGAAAACTACAAGGGAACTCCCCTTGAGGGGCTGGATGCATTTCAGCGCCAGCTCAAGCGTTTTGATATCAAGGTAAACGGTCCCTACGGCGATACGGTTGAAAAATTCTTTTCCACCTCACAGAGCTCCGTTCTCTTCCCCGAATTTGTGGCAAGAGCCGTAAAGACGGGTATGGAGCAGGCGGATATCCTGCCCGAAATCGTCGCCGCAACTACCGTAATCAATTCCCCCGATTACCGTTCGCTCAGCTCCGTTCCCACAGAGGATGAAAAGGAGCTCAAGGCGGTGGCGGAGGGTGCTTTCATTCCCGAAACACAGGTCAGGACAAAGTCCAATCTGGTCTCCCTCAGAAAGAGAGGCAGAAGTCTCGTGGCATCTTACGAAGCGATTAAATATCAGAGAATCGACCTTTTCACCATCACACTCAGACAGATAGGCGCATACATCGCCCGTTCACTTCTCAAGGATGCGGTAGACGTGCTGACAAACGGTGACGGCAATAATAACGCCGCTCCCGTCACAAATACGGCAGTCTCCAGCTCACTCTCATACACCGACCTGGTGGGCTTCTGGAACAGCTTTGACCCCTATGAGATGAATATGGTTATTGCTTCTCCCGACATGATGGCAAAGCTTCTGAGCATGACGGAATTCCGTGACGGCGCGGCAGGTCTTACCTTCCACAGTACCGGCAACATGATTACTCCCTTCGGCTCAAAGCTTCTGAAGGTAAGTGCTCTCAATTCCGGTAAGCTCATCGGCCTTGATAAGGGTGCAGCCCTTGAAATGATTAAGACCGGTGATATTATGACGGAATATGACAAGCTTATTGACCGTCAGCTTGACAGAGCGGTTATCAGCTGTACTGCCGGCTTTGCGAAAATCTGTGACGACAGTGCAAAGGTTCTTTCAATATGATTGACACGGGAAAGGTCATATCTCTGTCGGCTCTGCTCTACGGTCTGAATCCGGAGGAGGAAAATCTGTTTCCCTACGCCGAAGCCGTATGCGGTCAGATTCAGAGCAGAATGAATAAAAATGCAGATCCCGACGATATAAGAATCCTCCGTCTTTGCGCCGCCGCTCTCAATCGTATGATAAGATTAAGAAACGCCTGCGGTGATAACGACATAACCTCCTTCAAGGCCGGAGATGTTGCCGTATCACTTTCACCCCGTGAAGCAGAGAACAAATGCGAAAAAGAGCTGTCAGAGGCCACAACTCTGGCGGCTCCTCTTCTGAAAGACGAGGGATTCACCTTCAGGCAGGTGTGAAATGAATACGGATAAAATATTCGGAAAATTCGCAAGAGAATGTATATTTTTACAGTCGGAAGATGCTTCTCCGATATGTATGAACGCCTATATTTCTCCTTTGCGATACAAAAATAAAATGTATCTTTACGGCGTAAATACTCAAATCGGCTACAACTCCGAGGGATACTATCTCTACGTGGGACCTGCCGTTCCCGACATAACCGAATGCGAAAATTCGGGCTGTATAATATGCGGAAATGAAAGATACAGAATTGACAGAGCCGAAAAGGTTTACGCGGGAAAAGAGGTTTTCTATATCTGGGCGGTAATCAGAAAAACCGTTGACCCTGAAGACGAGGAGGATGATGAATGAACGAAATGAGTGCCATGCCCTCTGCGGTGGCGCAGTGGCTTTCCGAACAGGAGGAACTGAAACCCGTAAGATTCCTTACGGAATATCCTCCCGTCAGAAAAGCGGTACCTCTGAAAAAAGTCACCGTTGCGGTGGGTATAGGTGAAATCGTTATTGAGGACGCCTTCGGAGAAAGTGACGAAGAAAACGTACTTTCGGAAAACGAATACTGCAGAAGGGCACGAATAAAGCTGACCTTTTCAATTCACTCTCCCTACTCTCTCGGAGGGGAGGGATGTCATAACGCCTTTGCGGATATCATTGACGCTCTCACCTTTAATTCCGGGCTGGAAATCACCTCCTCGGGATGCGGTGACATAACCGAAGACAGAGACACGGATGCTTTTGTGCTTAATGCACATACAATCGTAAATACCGTACTCTGCCCCGCACAATCAACAAGTCTTGTATTTCCCTCTTTTCTTGACAAAACTCTGCTGTGCGGAAGTCACATAAGAGATGAAAGCATACATCTTTCCGAAGAACAGCAGACCTATCTCAATCAGCCGGCGGCAACGGGAACCTACACGGGAAACGGCTCATCCTCAAGGGCGGTTTCCCTGGGCTTCAGACCCGTTGCGGTCATGGTATATTGCGGGGGCATTCCCTTTATTATCAACAACTCTTCGGAATATAAAATCTATTTCGGCATTGCCACGGGAGAAAGCGGTTCACCCGGAATTTCCATTACGGATAACGGCTTCCGTGTTGCATCGGGAAGCGGTCTTTCTGACCACGGCTCCGTCCCCTGTCTCAACGAAGCCGGCACCTCCTATTCTTACGTGGCATTCAGATAAAAATTCTGCAATAATACACAAAACGCCATTTGAAGCGTTGTGATTTTTCACAAAACGGATTTTATAATTCTCTCCAATTTGTTGAACGTACCGAAAATTTTTATAGGTGTTGACGAATGATGAATAAATGCTATAATACGTAATATAAATCAGTGTTTGAGGAGATTGTAAAATATGTTCGTTAAAGATGTAACCGTTCAGAATCAGGTCGGCCTTCACGCTCGTCCCGCTACATTTTTTATTCAGAAGGCAAATGAATTCAAATCATCCATCTGGGTTGAAAAGGATGAACGCAAGGTAAATGCAAAGAGTCTTCTCGGTGTACTTTCACTGGGTATCATGGGCGATACAAGTATCCGCATTATCGCTTCAGGTGCAGACGAAGAAAAAGCGGTTAATGACCTTGTCGGCCTTATCGAATCCGATTTTGCTGAATAATCCGATAAAACGAACAGATTACCATATACAAATTACTTATGCCATTCCGGATTTTTCCGGGATGGTTTTTTTATTTTTACCCACTGTATCGTACAAAACATATTTTTGCCTCATAACGGCCATCTGCGGTGTTGCCGCATACAAAACTCCCATATTCATCGGAGATTGTCTGAAAAAATACTCCCTTCCGTTTGCATTATAACCAAACAAACGCCCTCGTTTTCTATATATGCGATACTTGAAAAAAATATCCCGTGTGATATAATTAAAATGTTAAATTATAATCGGGAGGTATGTTTTTATGGCAAAAGAATTTATGGGAAAAGATTTCCTTCTGAACAACGAAGCCGCAGTCAGAATGTACGAGGCGGCAGAGAAAATGCCGATTTTTGACTGGCACTGTCACCTTTCACCCAAGGAAATTTACGAAAATAAAGAACCCGCAGACATAGCAGAGCTCTGGCTGGGCGGCGACCATTATAAGTGGAGAGCTATGAGATCCTGCGGTGTTGAAGAAAAATATATTACCGGAAAAGACACCGCCGGATACGAGAAATTCAAGGCATTCGCTTCCTGCATGCCTTCTCTCATCGGCAATCCCATGTATCACTGGTGTCATCTTGAGCTTCGCCGTTATTTCGGTATTGAAGATATTCTCAATGCCGACAGCGCAGATGCAATCTGGAAAAAAGCAAACGCCGCCATCAAGGCCGGCGGATTCACTCCCCGTGAGCTGATTGCAAAGTCAAACGTGGCCTGCGTCTGCACAACTGACGACCCTGCCGATTCCCTTGAATATCATCAGCTTCTTGCAAAGGAAAATCTTCCCTTCAAGGTGCTTCCCGCATACAGACCCGATAAGGCGCTGGGCATTGAAATGCCCGCCTTCCTTCCCTGGCTTTCCGATATGGAAAAGAGAGCGGGCACCGCTATTAACAGCTTTGCAAAGCTCTGTGAAGTGTTGAAGGACAGAATTGATTTCTTCGCTTCTCTCGGATGCCGTGCAACAGACCACGCATTCGCATACGTTCCCTGCGAAGAAGCAGATGCAGAGGAGCTTGAAGCAATCTTCGCAAGCGCCAAAGCAGGTGCAAAGGTTACCGATGAGCAGGCGGATAAATACAAGACCGCCCTGCTGCGCTTCCTTGCGGCTGAATATGCAAAGAGAGACATGGTAATGGAGCTTCATATCGGTCCCATGAGAAACAATAACACAAAAATGTTCCGTGAAATCGGTCCCGATGCGGGCTTTGATTCCCTTGACGACCAGCTTATAGCAAGAAAGCTTTCCCGCTTCCTTGATTCTCTCGCAGTAAACGATAATCTTCCCCGCACCATTCTCTTCACCCTTAATCCCAAGGACAATTATGTTCTCGGCTCAATGCTGGGCAACTTCCAGGGTCCCGAAGCCGAAAGCAAGATTCAGTTCGGCTCTGCCTGGTGGTTCAACGACAATATCGACGGTATGCGTGAGCAGATGAAGGCCCTCGGCAATCTGGGTGCTCTTGCAAAATTCGTGGGCATGGTAACGGATTCCCGTTCATTTGTTTCCTACCCCAGACATGAATATTTCCGCAGAATAATGTGCAATCTTCTGGGCGAATTCGTTGAAAACGGCGAATATCCCTTTGACGAAAAAGCACTCTGCAAAATTGCAGAAGATATTTCCTTCAATAACGCCTGCAAGTATTTCGGGCTGAATTAAGATAAGTGAGGTAAAAATATGGCACAGTACATTATGGCTCTTGATCAGGGCACAACAAGTTCCCGCGCTATTATTTTTGACAAACAGGGTAATATCATCGGCAAGGCACAAAATGAATTCGAGCAGATTTATCCCAAGGCCGGCTGGGTTGAGCACGACCCTCTCTCCATTCTTTACAGTCAGTTTCAGGCGGTCGCAAACTGCGTTATAAGTTCGGGCGTAAAGCCGGGTGAAATCGCAGGTATCGGTATCACAAATCAGCGTGAAACCACCATTCTTTGGGACAGACAAACCGGAAAACCCGTCTATAACGCCATCGTCTGGCAGTGCCGCAGAACCGCCGATTACTGCGAGAAGCTCAAGGAAGAGGGACTTGCGGATTACATTAAAGAGACAACGGGTCTTGTAATTGATGCCTATTTCTCCGCAACAAAAATCAAGTGGATTCTTGACAACGTTCCCGAAGCAAGACGCCTTGCCGACCAGAACAGACTCCTTTTCGGTACGGTTGAAACCTGGCTTATTTGGAATCTTACCGGCGGCAGTGTTCACGTAACCGATTACTCAAACGCATCAAGAACAATGCTCTTTGACGTAGATAAGCTCTGCTGGGACGAATTCCTCTGTGACAAGCTGGGCATTCCCATGTCTATCCTGCCCGAGCCCGTTCCCTCAAGCAAGATGTACGGCAGAGTAGGCAAGAATATCCTCGGACTTGAAGCACTTGAGGGTATCCCCATCTGCGGTGCGATAGGCGACCAGCCCGCCGCACTTTTCGGTCAGGCATGCTTTGAGCCCGGTCAGGCAAAGAACACCTACGGCACCGGTTGCTTCCTGCTTATGAACACAGGCGAAAAGAGAGTAAAATCCGAAAACAATCTGCTCACGGGCGTTGCCTGGGGCATCGGTAATAAAGTAGAATATTCCATAGAGGGCTCCGCATTCAATGCCGGTTCCGTTATCAAATGGCTCCGCGATGAGGTACATCTTATCGACTCCGCACGCCGCTGTGACGAGCTTGCGGAAAGCGTTCCCGATGCAAACGGCATTTATTTCGTACCTGCCTTTACAGGTCTCGGCGCACCCTACTGGGATATGTATGCAAGGGGCAGTATCGTAGGTCTTACAAGAGGTGTAAACAGAGCTCACATCGCACGCAGCGTGCTTGAAGCAATAACCTATCAGATGACAGATCTGCTTGAAGCCATGAAAGCGGATTCGGGAATTGAATTTACGGAGCTTCGCGTCGACGGCGGTGCGAGCGTCAGCGACATTATGCTTCAGATTCAGGCGGACATGATTCGCTGTAACGTCAACAGACCCAAGACGGTTGAAACCACCGCTCTGGGTGCCGCATACCTTGCAGGTCTTGCGGTAGGTGTATGGGAGAGTAAGGAGGAAATCCAGAAAAACCGTCAAGTTGATAAGATTTTCTCTCCCATTATGAATGAAAATAAGAGAAACGAGCTTTATGCCGGCTGGAAAAAGGCGGTAGAATGCTCCAAAGGATGGGCAAAATAAAGTGAATTATATGGAAGAATCCCTGAAGCTTCACTATGAGTGGAAGGGCAAAATAGCAACAACAACCAGAACACACGCTTCAAACAGAGACGAGCTTTCTCTGGCATATACTCCCGGTGTAGCCGCTCCCTGCCTTGAAATTCAGAAGGATATTTCAAAAAGCTATGAGCTGACCAACAGATGGAACACGGTAGCCGTCATTACAAACGGTACCGCCGTGCTGGGTCTGGGCGATATAGGTCCCGAGGCAGGTATGCCGGTCATGGAGGGCAAATGCCTTCTCTTCAAGGAATTTGCAGGCATTGACGCCATTCCTCTCTGCATAAGGTCAAAAAATCCCGACGAAATCGTACAGACCGTTTCCCTGCTTGCAGGTTCCTTCGGCGGAGTCAATCTTGAGGATATTTCCGCTCCCACCTGCTTTGAAATTGAGAAACGGCTTAAAGAAATCTGCGACATTCCCATTTTCCACGACGATCAGCACGGCACGGCGGTGGTCGTACTCGCCGCAACCCTCAACGCCCTAAAGGTCGTGGGCAAAAAGATCGGGGATTGTACGGTGGCAATGAGCGGTGCAGGTGCGGCAGGTGCCGCAATAGCTTCACTTCTTCACGCCTGCGGCGCAAAGAACGTACTGGTATGCAATCGCAAGGGAATCATTTCAAGAAAAGAGGGCAACACTTCTGCAGTTGACTATATCGCCTCTTTTACCAACAAGGATAATATTGAGGGTACTCTTCAGGACGCAATGAAGGATGCGGATATATTCGTAGGCGTTTCCGCCGCAGGACTCGTTACTCAGGATATGGTAAAATCCATGGCCGATAATCCCATAATCATGGCAATGGCGAATCCCGTGCCGGAAATCATGCCGGAGCTTGCGAAGCAGGCAGGTGCGGCTGTGGTTTGCACCGGCAGAAGCGACTATCCCAATCAGGCAAACAACGTGCTTGCCTTCCCCGGCATATTCAGAGGTGCTCTTGACGTGAGAGCAAGCGACATCAACGAAGAAATGAAGCTGGCGGCGGCCTATGCCATCGCAGGTCTCATCTCCGATGAAGAACTGAACGCAGACTACGTTCTTCCCGCTCCCTTTGATGAAAGAATTTCTTCCGCTGTTGCAAAGGCGGTCAGCGAAGCGGCAGTAAAGAGTAAAGTTGCACGAATCTGAAAATTTAAATTTATGCATCCTGTCCAATTATTCTGGACAGGATGCTTATTTATTAAAAAGATGTTGACAAAAAATTATTATATATAATATAATGCATTCGTAAAAATAGCCAAGATGGCTCGGCTAATTGCTTACAATTGTTCATTTAAGGAGGAAACAAAATGACAACATGTAAAAAAGTTCTGAGTTTAGTCCTTTGCTTAGCAATGCTCCTCGGAACGCTCACGGTCGGATTCCTCAGTGTATCCGCAGCAGAAAATTATGACCTGCCTACCTACGAGAGTCTCGTAACCAAGTATGCAGGTGCAAAATTCTTCTATGCCGGCGTTGAACTTAACGACAGTGCCGACGGAAGCAAGATTACGGACTTTGTCTATCCCGGTGAGACTATTGACGTATCTTTCTTCATTAAGTCAAACCACGACGTATACAAGGGAATATATTGGCTGTTCCTTGACTCCAATATGTTCACATTCGTTAACAACAGCGGCGTAGTTACAGACGATACGGTTTCAAAATTTACCGTTACAAAGACAACAGCAAAAGCCGCCGGTTGCTATAAATCAACAACCACTACCACCACGATTGATCCCGCTTTTTCGGATTATACACCTGCCCAGATGGACAACTGGCTTGCTATCAAGATTTCAAACCTTGATGCAACAAGCAGTGCCAATCAGATCAGAAACACCAAGGGCGACGTTGCTCTCGGTAAATTCCAGGTCAAGGTAAACGATACACTGGGCACAGCAGATACAGGTCTCGGCTGCAGTATGAGATTCTTCAACAGCCACTTCACCGCATCCAGCGGTACTGTCTACGGCGCAAACTACTGCTACCTTGACGGTACCGCAGCAGCAAACAAACAGACTGCTTCTCCCAACTTTGACTGTTCCGCTCCCCGTACGCTCCGGATCGGCCAAAAGCTTACCTTCGTTGACAGCGACGGAACGGCTCTCTTAGATCCCGTTCTCGGTGAAGCAGGCACAAGAATCAATCTTGATTCTTATGTTCCCGAGGTTGAAGGAAAGACCTTCAAGCAGTGGTCTGTAAACGGTGTTGCAATTAAAGGTTCCGTTTCTCTTGACTCCAATCTCACAGCCAAAGCAATCTGGGAAGGCGAAACTCTCGCAAATTCAATCAACATTCTCATCCCCGACGGTAAAGGCGACTGGGAAGTTGCCACCACGGTCAGCGGCGATGCAGGTACATATCTTCTTAGAAGTCAGATTGATGCAGCCGCAAGCTACATCAACAGTAACTTCACATTTGATGCAGGCGTTGAAGGCGCCGAAGTAACCGCAAGCTCCATTTCAAAGCTCAACACTTCCGGTGCTTTCACAACCATCAAAGGCGGCGACGAAACAGGCAAGGATGACGTTAAGGTTAAGTTCGGTTCAGCCGAAGAAGGCGGCTCAGGTATTACCGACCTTTACATCCCCGTTTCATTCAAGAGTGTTCAGACCTACTATACTCCCACCTTCAATGATGACGGCACGGTTAACGAAGACGGCTGGGTTGCTCATGCATCAAACCCCATTGAATTCAAAACAAACGCAAACGGCGAATTCGTATACAGCAATACCACGTTTAACAATTATGCGGCTAACTACAATACCGGTACACTCGGTGAGGATGCCATTGACCCCGATTTGTATTCCATCACCTACGTTGACGGCAACGGTGTTGCTCATTCAACCATACAGGGCAGCACATACATCAGCCTTACGGCTGCTGACGTAACCAATGGTACAACAAACTTTGACCTCTATGTAACACCCGCATTCAATGATTTCTGGGTATCCGTTACGGTTTCAAGCGGCGACAAAATCGTTTCAAGACAGAAGGTTTCATTTGACGACGAAATCACTGCAGACGTTCTCTCAAGCTTCTTTAATCTCAGCACAGGCGAAAACAGCGATACCATCAATCTTGAGGACCTTTACGAAGACGGTGAAGCCGTAGGCAAGAAGGGCTCAAAGCTTGTTAACATCACATTCAGCGTTGACGGCGAGGTTATATTCCACACCGAAAGAAAAGACGGCAGTACAGTTCTCCTCGATGCCGAAGGTGAGCCCGTAGTCATCACTCCCGACGTTCTCAATCTCAGGGGCTTCAAGGGCATTCTGGTTATCGGCGGCAATTCAGACAACGCAATCAACCTCACAGCTAACTGGGAGGATAAGGAAAACGAGTTCACCGTTATGTATCAGGACGGCAACAACGGCTGGAAAGAGCTTACAAAGAAGACCTTCTCCGGTGCTGCAGTAGTAGACGGCAGAGCTCTCCTTGACGAAGACCTCAAGGCCGTTATCAACAGCAGCAATCCCACAGGTAAGGTTGCAGTTGACAATTCCTTCACTCTTGACAAAGAAAATGAGCAGCTCGCTTCCAACCTTCATGCTTATGACGGACCTCTTACCCTTTACGTTCTCTACACCTCTGATAAGGTTTATGCTTACGCAGACTACAACAATACAAGATATGACGAAAACGGCGAAGTAACTTCTGCAGGTACCTCCACAACAAGCGGTCCCAAAGACTACGGCACGGTTGTTTACAATCCCGACAGAAACATATTTGACGTTATCGGCGAAGATGAAGTAGTTCCCTACTTCAACACCTTCCTTATCACATTCCGTCCCACATCAGCTCCCGCAGTTGAATACAAAAAGGACAGCGAAGGCAACATCGTTTACGCAGACCTTCAGCAGCCCAAGGCAAAGCTTGACGAAGAAGGTAAGCCCGTAATCAATCCCGAAACCGGCGAACCCGTATACGAAACAGACGCAACCGGTTCCGTTATCATGGAAACCGTAATGACCGACGAGCGTGACGAAGAAGGTAAGCCCACCGGAAATAAGGTTGCCGTTCCCGACACCAGCAAGCCCATCGTTGCAAAAGACCCCAAGGGTAACGACAGCAACAGACCTTACCGTAACTGCGAATATGTCGGCTGGAAGTTCTACTACGTAGAAGGCATTTACAAGGATTGGTCCTCCGTAATGGCTAAGAAGGACGAGTGGAAAGAGGGCTTTGAGAATTCCGATTATTCGGCAAAGACCTGCACTCCCATTCTTCAGATTCAGTGGAAGTCAGACGCAGAGTTCAAATACCGTGTATATGACTCAAACGGAAACATTTACAGTGCAAAGGGCACCGACCGCAAGACTTACTTCTGGAGCGGTGATAAGCCCTGTGAAAAGAGCAAAGCAACCATCAACAAGAACCCCATCAGAATTGATGAAGAAGGCAATCTCGTAGGTCAGTTCCTCCTTATGTTCTCAAAGAAGACGGAAACTGCTACTTACGCAAAGGGTCAGACCGGTGAATCCAAGTACTACACCACGAGATTCATTGGTATCGCTAACCTTCATCCCAGATTCCTTCCCGACCTGTTCCCCACAATCATCAATCTTATTAAGGGCCTTCTCTGATAGTATAAGTAGTAATACTTTTTCTATAATTTCTACAAGGAGGATATATCATGGCATACGTAATTTCTGACGATTGCATTTCCTGCGGCGCTTGTGCAGCAGATTGCCCCGTTGAGGCAATTTCCGAAGGCGACGGCAAGTATGAAATCAATGCAGACGCTTGCATCGAGTGCGGTGCTTGCGCAGATAATTGCCCCGTTGGTGCTCCTTCAGCTGAATAAGTTAAGGATAACAGCCCGTCCTTACGGGCGGGCTGAATACACCGAAATCAAAAAAATCTGTATATACAGTTGACTTACATATAAAGGAAGTAGGACGATTATGTTAAAGATCAAGAAAATAGTCTCCATAATTCTCACCGTACTTCTCGTGGCGGCAATCTGCGCTCCCGCATTTGCAGCAGAGGAATACGATTACACAACAGACGAACGTTTCAAGGTTCAGTCAGATGTCAATAACGGTGAATTTGCATGGGGCGTTTATTCCCCCGCTTATTACCACGTAATCAGCAAAAAGGTTCAGCCCCTCAACACCATTCCCAAGGTAGTTAACGAGGAAACAGGCGAAGAAACAGATAAAGATCTCTATGAAGACAGTCTTTCCTGCCTTCCCGAGAACGAAATCATCAGAATTGCCGCTTACTACGTATTCCAGTGCCCCGGCACTTACAAGGATGCAGACGGCAACGAGACTCCCTGCGGCGCTTATCACGGCGCATACAGAATTCAGTCCTTCTACTCACTCAATAACGGCAAATGCTCACATTGCGGAAAGAGCTATCCCAATCCCAGTGAGCTTAAGATTTACCGTTTCATCGTTGTAGATGAATCAGCAGAAGGCATTACAGCTCATACTCCCATCATGAGAGATTATGATTTCACAAAGTATGCAAAGGACGTTTACGGCTCAACAGCTTCTCTTTACGAAGGCGGCAAGGACCTCCCCGAATCATGCATTCAGTTCGTAATCAAGCGTGATGATATTATTCAGAGAGCAGATGCAAAGGATGATTATGCAATCACTCCTCCCGACACCCTCTTAAACAAAGAAGACTACATCACAGGTATTGATACCACAGGTAAGACAAAGCCCGAGTTCGGCGATAGATTCATGGCTTGGCTCCTTACCTTCCTTTCAAAGCTTCAGTACAAGCTCACTCCCGTCCTCAACGGATATGCAAACTCCGCATGGGCAGAGTTCAAGTATAACCTCAGAGTTAAACTTGCAGGCATTTGGGAAACAGTCCTTACTGCTCTTGTAAGCTGAGAAACACAATAAGAATCGGCGGGCTTTCCGAAATGGAAGCCCGCCTTTTTTAGTAGTGAATAGTGAATAGCGAAAATCGCTTAAGTCAAAACTTATAATTATCTACCTTATTTCATAAAAACCAATGGGCTTACCTTTAAGGTAAGCCCGTTATATTATTAGTTTTGCCGTTCTTCGCCAAAATAATCAAGCGGTACGCGCAGAAGATTTCGGTTGCTCGGTGGGGCTCCGCCGCCGGTGGCGGATGCAGGAACCCTGCCGAGAGGAAGAAACACAGAGCAATGCGATGCGCTTCAAGCGAGCAGTGCGACAATGTTTCTGACCGATTTTACTTTTTCCTTCAAGATAGTCTATCAAAACACGGAGGCAAAAAATCGCTTAAGTCAAAACATATAATATCAAAAGAGAAGCAGACATCTACCATTAGATAAATGCCTGCTTCAAAACTTACACTATTTAGTTTGGTATGTTCTTCGCCAAAATAATCAAGCGTAGCGCAGAAGATATCGGATGAAGAAATCGTCTTTGCGACCGAACACAGTACTTCTGTACGGGGAGGGAGCAAAAACGATTAGGCAAAACTTATAATTATTTACCTTATTTCATAAAAACCAATGGGCTCACCTTTAAGGTAAGCCCGTTATATTATTAGTTTTGCCGTTCTTCGCCGA
>JAKSQQ010000028.1 GCA_024404015.1 Clostridia bacterium | reverse complement strand
AATACAGTCAAAAAATACGGACAGAGGAAGGTCTCCGTCCGTATTTTCTTATTGTGAAATTAAATCGGATTTATCTGCGAAAAATCGCAAAGATACGCTCAAAAATCATCCTCAGCAATTCTCCGAGAGTAATTACGTTTGTGCCTTTTATCTGGGTATCCACGTGCTGAACATATCCGCATCTTGAGCAGATATTTTCATAGATAAGCTCATTTGAATTTCTGCTTTCGCATTCGGTAAGATAAAATGAATGACCGTAGGCGGGTATGTCAACGGTATACTGCTCCTCACAGTAGGTGCAGGTGTAAACCGCTCTGCCGGAACGGGTACAGCTGGGCTCGGAAATATAGTACACCTCTCCCGGTGTATGGGTGATACACCGATAGCCCAGAATCTGACCGCATTGGGTACAGTATATGACACTTCGGTTTTCCTCGTCTCTCGTACCCTCGGAATGATGGCAGGAGGTGTAGACGTGCATATATGAACTTCCTGCGCCCTGACTGCCGTAATCAGCATATAAGTCACGGAACTGTGTACCGTTTTTATAGTAGCACTGCTTCAGCGCTCCCTTATAGACACCGGGATCGTCAAGCTCAATAAGCTGCTTTATATCACACCCTGCCGAATCGGACATGGTGATAATAACCGAAAACTTCTCGTTCGCACCGACACTTACCTTTTGAGGAAGCTCAAAGGTGTAGTATCCGTCATTAGTGTAATGAGCGGAATAGGTACCCGCAAGAGTACCTTCCGCAGGAGAGGAATAATTTGCGGGAAGATTTTTATATACCTTGAAGGTCACGGTGACGTCGGTAAGAGCGTTTTTCGTGTCAATCATGAAGCCCACCTGAGAGATATCCTCGTTTTCTTCAGCGGTATATACATTGCCGTATTCAACCCTATCCGACAGAAAATATCCCGAGGCATCTCTTTCGGAATAGGTATAGTGATTATACAGCCCCGTATCCGGCTGAGCCGTAAATCCCACCGGAGTGACAAGATACTGGTCGTAGGAAAGAAACATATAATCGTAGCCGTCGCCTACCCAGGAATTCTTGATTATCCAGGCGCCGTCACATTGGGGATATCCGTCAACGGAAGGAAAATCCGTTGAGGGTATATCATCACACCAACCGACAATGGTAACGGCATGGTCTGATTCTTCTCCCTTGCCGTAAACCATGAAGGCGTTATACTTTCCGCTGAAAGCGTGTTCCGCGTCCGTTGAGTCAATTCCCACGTATACGGCACCGTTTTCCATAATCCAGGATTTGATTTCGGAAACACTTTTCAGAAGCACCGCATCGTCAAGAATAAATCCCGTTGAGTGATTGAATCTGTCACTTTCGCCGTAGACGGGAGGATTTTTCCCTTCTGCATTGGGATAATCGGAAAGGGGTGCTATTCCCTCAAGATTTGCGAGAGTGGCAACCGACATGAGATAATTGCCGCCGAGATTGAAGGGATCGCTGTATCTGAGGCCCTCGTTCAAAGGAGTATATGCAAAATAACCCAGATGTGATTTTGAAAAATGCCGTTCACCGTAGCCCCTCTTCATCACGTTTGATTCAAGGGAGGACATGGTTGCATAAGTCCAGCAGTCACCAAAGCCCTGGATTTCGGGGTCGGTAATATATTTTTCTCCGTCAACGCCTCTCAGGTCGTAATATGAGGGGAAGGATCGGCTTTTCAGCTTCGGAAGGGAACTTTTACTGAGACCTGTGCTGTTTTTTGTCAGAGCGGGTGTATTTTCACTGCCGTCGGGATCAATATAGGTGATATTCATCCCGTCGTAAACTATCCTGCCCAGAGGCGCAGGGGTAAAGCTTTCGTCCGAGAAGGCAAGGATGCCGAATCCCGCCATCATAATAACGGCAAGAGTACATAAAATACCAACTGCTTTTACTGACTTTTTCACGGCATCACCTCCCGACTTGTCTCTGATTACATTATATAGGTTGCCTCGTCTTTATTCAATAAATGTCTGTGCTGAAATTACGGAGTATTTTTTATATAAAAATGACAAAAGAGCATCGGCACGGTGACCGATGCTCAATATTTGTAATCCGATTATTCAGCGTCTGTTTTTGCTGCGGGTTCTGCTGTTTCTTCAACTGCGGCGGGAGCTTTTGCCTTGGCGTCATTCTTGGAAAGAACAAGGTTTGTGATGATACCGAGGATAAGAGCGCACGCAACAGATGTAAGAGTTACAAATGTGGACTGTGTGCCGATACCGAGCTTCATGCCGCCGATACCTGCAATAAGAACAACTGCAACAACGAAGAGGTTTCTGTTTTCACCCAGGTCAACGTTCTGGATCATCTTAAGACCGGATACGGCGATGAAGCCGTAAAGAGTGATGCAGACACCGCCCATTACACATGAGGGAATTGAACCGAGGAGAACGATGAAGGGATTGAAGAAGGAAGCAAGGATTGCGATGATGGCGGTTGTAAGGATTGTAACTACGGAAGCGTTACCTGTAATAGCCACGCAGCCGATTGATTCACCGTAAGTGGTGTTGGGGCAGCCGCCGAATAAAGCACCGACCATTGAGCCGACACCGTCACCGAGAAGAGTTCTGTGAAGACCGGGATCCTCAAGAAGTTCTGAGCCGATGATGGAGGAAAGGTTCTTGTGGTCTGCGATATGCTCTGCAAATACAACGAACGCAACGGGAACGTAAGCAACTGCTATGGTTGCAACGTAAGAGCCGCTGATTTCACTTAAGCCGTCAATACCGGTAAGTAAGGTGAACTGAGGAATTGCAAATAAGGTCATATCCTTGAATTTGCTGAAATCAATAACCTGAGCAACACCTGTAAGGGTGAAGATTGTTGCTACCGCATAACCTGCGGCAATACCGATGATGAAGGGGATGAGCTTGGCTGTCTTTTTGCCGTATACTGAGCAAATCATTACTACAAAGAGGGTTACGATTGCACAGATGAAGAATGCCCAGCCGTTCTTTGTCATAAGGAAGGTACCGTCATCAAGCTTTGTTGCACCGCTGAGAGAATCGCCTACTGCGTTGCCTGCAAGTGAAAGACCGATGATTGCAACTGTGGGTCCTATAACTGCTGCGGGCATGAGCTTGTTAATCCAGTTTACGCCTGCAATCTTAACGATGATGGCGATTACTACATAAACAAGGCCTGCAAAAATCGCGCCGAGGATAAGGCCTGCATAACCGAGAGAAGCGGAAACGCCGCCTGCGAATGCGGCTGCCATTGAGCCGAGGAAAGCAAAGGAGGAGCCGAGGAATACGGGGCTTCTGAACTTTGTGAAAAGCTGATAAACGATGGTACCGATACCTGCTCCGAAAAGAGCTGCGGACTGAGCCATATCGTGACCTACGATAACAGGTACTACGATTGTTGCCGCAAGGATTGCAAGTAACTGCTGGAATGCGAAAACGATGAGCTGACCGAATTTGGGTTTGTCTTTGACGCCGTAAGCGAGATTCATAAAATATACCTCCATAAAATCTATATCAATGCCGAAGCACCAATTTACTTTTGCCAGATTGAAGCGCTGATTTCCTCGTCAAAGGGAGGAATCTTTACCATAATCACTTCACTCTTTGAAGTGGGAACGTTTTTGCCTACGTAATCGGCAACTATGGGGAGCTCTCTGTGACCTCTGTCAACAAGTACGGCAAACTGTATCTTTTTGGGTCTGCCTTCGTTGATGACCGCTTCCATTGCCGCCCTTGCCGTCCTGCCGGTATAGAGAACATCATCTACGAGGATAATCGTCTTGCCGGTAACAAGGAAATCCATTTTTGTTTCGTTAAGGTGGGGCTGCTGGTTTTCCGTTTCACTTAAATCGTCACGGTAAAGTGTGATATCAAGATAGCCAATCTTCGTATCAACACCGAGCTGTCTGATCTTGCCTGCCAGCACGTCCGCAAGAGGCGCACCTCTCCTCATAATGCCTACAAGGCATATCTCCTGCTCATCGGGATTTCTTTCGACGATTTCGTGAGCTATTCTCGTAAGGGCTCTGCCAACAGACGCAGAGTCCATAAGATTTGATTTGTATACCATTCAATCACCCGACATAAAAATAAGCGACCTTGTACCACAAGATCGCATAACTTTCTCAAAGCCGCGGTAACCCGCTGAATATGACAACCTTGTCGGCATCTCTGTACCGCTCTTAAAGATTTTTACTACGCAGATGATAACACAATATATTGCGTTTGTAAACAGTAATTTGACTAAAAACACAAAAAATTTTTTCTTTATTTCGTACAAAACTTGAAATAGAGAACTTCCCTTGTTATAATAAAATGAAAGTTTGTTTTCAGATGTTTCGGGGTGATTTTTATGAGGAAAATACTTGTAGCGGGAGCAGGTCACGGCGGCTTGTCGGCGGCTTACGAGCTTTCAAAAGCGGGCTATGACGTTACCGTTGTAGAGGCAAAGCAAAGAGAAGAACTGGGATACGACTGGGACGACTGTCTGTGGATGCCCTCTTTCAAAAATGCAGGTATAGTGCTTGACGATGAAAGGTACGTTCATCCCTATTTTAATATCTCCTACGTCAACCCCAACAAGTCAACCAAAATCGTAATCCCGGGTGAGCCCCGAAAAACTCTGCTGATGTGCGACCGTAAATATCTGCTGTCGGTACTTATTGACAGATGTGAAAAAGTCGGCACAAAATTTATTTTCGGATGCAAAATCAACAAAGTGATTGCCGATATTTCGGGTGTTAAAGGTATTTCAACAGAGCAGGGAGATATGTTCGGTGACATGGTAATAGATGCCGCCGGTATTGATTCACCCGTACGCTCCACCCTGCCCTCACGTGCAGGCATAATCAGAGATATTCCTCAATGTGACACCTTCTACACCTTCAGAGCATACTATGAAAATACCGACGGATTCTCAATGGATCCCGCTCAGGCAATATATTTCTATCATTGTTACAGGCCCGGCATGGACTGGGTAATAGCAGATGAGGGCTTCATTGATATCCTTGTGGGAAGCTTCTCACCTCTCACTCAGGAGCTGATTGACGAAGCGGTCAATGATTTCCGCGCCGAATACCCCTCAATGGGTAAGCTCATAAGAGGCGGAACGGTGCAGAAAATTCCCCTTTCAAAAACGATTTCCAAGTTCGTCTGGAACGGCTATGCGGGTATAGGCGACTGCTGTTCAATGATTGACCCTCTTTCCGGCTCCGGCATCACAAGATGCATTGACGCAGGCATCATACTTGCAAAGACAGTTATCGGTGCAAAAAATCAGCCCCTTTCTCAGGAGGTACTCTGGGATTATCAGAGAACCTACATGAGATATAACTCCGGCGTATTGTCCGACAATATCCTCAGAGTCATGCTTTCCTCACTGAACGGAAAGCAGATGGACTATTTCTTTGAGAAAAAGGTCCTTACCGCCAAGGAGCTGGGCTCCAAATCCGCGGCGGGCTACGGTGCGAAGGAAATTCTTGATAAGGTCACCGCTCTGGTACCTCAGGTCAAGCTTATTCCCGCTTTTGCCTCCGCAGGTAAAAAGCTGCTGAATATTTCAAAGGTACAGAAGCTTATGCCTTCCAGATTTGACTCCTCCGACTTTGACAAATGGCAGAAGGAATACAATAAACTTTAACAGGAGCACTGTAAATGAAGTGTGCATTTTATACCCTCGGTTGTAAAGTAAATCAGTATGAGTCCGCGACGATGGCGGAAGACCTGGTAAAAAACGGTTTTACCTGCGTTTCACCCTCAGAGGATGCGGACGTATATATCATAAATTCCTGCTCGGTTACCGCCGAAAGTGACAGAAAAACAAGGCAGGCGGTAAGACGGCTGAGAAATAATCATCCCGACAGCATAATCGTGCTTACGGGATGCATGACCCAGGCAACTCCTTCAACGGAAAAAGAGCTTCCCGAAGCGGATATCGTCATGGGAAATAAAAATAACGACTGCCTTTACGGTCTGATTCTCAGATTCATCCGTTCACGCAAGAGAGACGTGGAAATCGATCCCCACATGACGGGGGATATATTCAGAGGCAAAACCGTTTCGGCATATTCGGAAAAGACGAGAGCCATCGTCAAAATCGAGGACGGCTGCAACAGATTCTGTTCCTACTGCATCATTCCCTATGCAAGGGGCAGAGTGCGTTCAAAGCCCGTTGAGGACATCAGAAAAGAAGTCACCGACCTTGCAAATAACGGCTACAAAGAGGTGGTGCTGGTAGGCATCAATCTTTCGGCATACGGAACAGACATCGGCTCCGATATGGTTGAAGCCGTAAGGACTGCCGCAGAGGTTGACGGCATAGAAAGAGTCCGTCTGGGTTCCCTTGAGCCCGACCATATTACCGACAGTATAATCTCCGGACTTTCACAGATAAAGGAATTTTGTCCCCAGTTTCACATTTCGCTTCAAAGCGGCTGTGACAAAACCCTCAAGAGGATGAACAGACATTATAACTCCGTGGAGTATGAAGACCTTTGCACAAACTTAAGAGCAGTCTTCCCCGACGTTACCCTCACAACGGACGTAATGGTAGGCTTCCCCGGTGAAACCGACAGCGACTATGAGATTTCCCTTGATTTCGTAAAGAAGACCGCATTTGAAAAAGTCCACGTTTTCCCATATTCAAGACGTCCAGGCACACCTGCCGCAAGGATGAGCGACCAGGTTGACAATTCCGTCAAGCAGCATCGAACTGAAATCATGATTGATGAAACGGAAAAAATACGTCAGACGTTTCTTAAAAATCAGATAGGAAAAACCCTTGAAATAATATCCGAGGAAAATCACGGCGGAACCTTCCGTGGCTATACTGCGAATTACACTCCCGTCAAAGTGAAAGGCAGTTGCCGGTGCGGAGAAATCATAAAGGTAAAAATCATCGGAGTTGACGGCGATTTCTGTATCGGAGAGCCGGTATAAATAATAATCAAGGCAGGCACTTACCCTTTGATAAGTGCCTGCCTTTTAATTTGTACTGTTCAGTTTGGTTTGTTCTTCGCCGATAGATTCAAGCAAAAAAAGCGCAGAAGATATCGGATGAAGAAACTGCCTTTACGAATGAAGACAGTACGAAGGTACGGCGAATGAGTAAAAGCAGTTAAAACCAAACATTATAATTTCCATAAAAATTGCAGACACTTACCTTCTGATAAGTGCCTGCATAAAATCTTCTATTTTTGTTTGGTTTGTTCTTCGCCGATAGATTCAAGCAAAGATTATACAAGACCCTGTGCCATCATTGCGTCTGCAACCTTAAGGAAGCCGGCAATGTTTGCGCCTGCAACAAGGTCATAACCGAAGCCGTAATCTTCGGCTGCCTTTGCGGATGCATCGTGAATGTTAATCATAATCTGATGAAGCTTTGCGTCAACTTCTTCTGCAGTCCATGAATATCTCATGGAGTCCTGGCTCATTTCAAGAGCTGACGTTGCAACACCGCCTGCATTAACCGCCTTTGAGGGAGCTACTGCCTTGCAGTTTGCCTTGAGATATGCAAGAGCATCGTTTGTTGTGGGCATATTTGCAACTTCAATGTAATAAGGAACACCGTTTGCAACGATTTTTTCTGCTTCTGCCATACCGATTTCGTTCTGGGTTGCGCAGGGCATTGCGATGTCAACCTTAACGCCCCAGGGCTTTTCGCCGGGGAAGAACTGACAACCGAATTTGTCGGCATAATCCTGTGCCTTATCACGGCCGCTTGCTCTCATTTCAAGCAGATAGTTGATTTTTTCGTCTGTGATGATACCGTCGGGATCATAAACGTAACCGTCGGGACCGGAAATGGTAACCGCCTTGCCGCCGAGCTGTGCAATCTTCTTTGCTGCGCCCCATGCAACGTTACCGAAGCCGGAAAGAGCAACCGTCTTACCCTTAATATCTTCACCGAAATGCTTGAGAACTTCAACAGCATAATAGGTTGCACCGAAGCCGGTTGCTTCGGGTCTGATAAGTGAGCCGCCGTAGGAAAGGCCCTTGCCGGTAAGAACACCGTTTTCATAGCTTGTCTTGATTCTCTTATACTGACCGAAAAGGTAGCCGATTTCTCTGCCGCCTACACCGATATCACCTGCGGGAACGTCTACGTCAGGTCCGATGTACTTGTAAAGCTCGGTCATGAATGCCTGGCAGAAACGCATGATTTCTCCGTCACTTCTGCCTCTGGGGTCAAAGTCGGAGCCGCCCTTACCGCCGCCGATGGGAAGACCGGTAAGACTGTTTTTGAAGGTCTGCTCAAAAGCGAGGAACTTCATGATGCCGATGTATACTGAGGGATGGAAACGAAGGCCGCCCTTGTAGGGACCGATTGCATTGTTGAACTGAACACGGTAACCCGTATTAACGTTTACCTTGCCTTCATCGTCAACCCATGTTACTCTGAACTTAATCTGTCTGTCGGGCTCAACCATTCTTTCAAGAAGCGCGCTCTTCTCATACTCAGGATGCTGTGCAACAACGGGTTCAAGAGAAGTAAGAACCTCTTCAACTGTCTGGACGAACTCGGGCTCGGAAGCATTTTTCTTTGCTACCTCTTCAATTACTTTCTGTACGTAACTCATTAACGTCACTCCTGTTTTCAATGGATTAAATTTTTTATTAACGAACGTTATGGAAACATATTATACTATATTCGTCAAATATGCAAGAAAATATTGATAAAATTCATTTTTTGGTTGAAACAATGAAAATTCTCGCATAATGCAGGGGGTTTTTGCAAGTATTGTGTATATTTCTTTCAGTATTCGGAGATATGTATCATTCGCAGTATTTTCTGAGGTTTTCCATACCTATGCGGACTCCCTTGAGGCAGTCCTCCATGC
This sequence comes from Clostridia bacterium, assembly GCA_024404015.1. Lineage (GTDB taxonomy): Bacteria > Bacillota > Clostridia > Oscillospirales > Acutalibacteraceae > CAG-177. The sequence continues at coordinate 10,966 of JAKSQQ010000028.1, read as the reverse complement.
CCTCAAATTCAACCGTGATATAACCGTCATATCCGCTTCTTTTGATATTCTGAACACACTGATAAACGGGAACGTTACCCTGACCGATGATTGCACCTCTCAGGTAGTCACCGCCTCTTGTTCTGAAGAAGCCCTCGCCGGGATCGGGACCTATTCCGCTCTTGATGTGGAAATCCTTGGCGTGAACATGCTTAATATAAGGAAGCAGTCTTCCCACCGCATCGGCATTGTTTTCGTCTGCACAGCAGAAATTACCGATATCGAGAAGCACGCCGAAATTGGGGTCGCACACACCGTTGATGAGCTTTTCCACTCTGGTGCTTTCCTGGCAGAAATAACCGTGATTTTCAACCATGGTCTGAATGCCCAGCTTCTTTGCGTAATTCGTGATTTTTCTGCATCCGTCAACCAGAACGGGCAGTACGTTTTCAAAGCCGGTAAAAGCTTTTCTGTTATCCGCAACACCCCACGCGGCATCGTGCCTGAGAGTGGGAGAGCCGAGAATCTTTGCCACGTCAAGCTTTCTGCAAACCCGTTCAACCTCTTCGTCATTTCTCATTTCAACCATTTTAAGCAGATTTGCGCCTATTGTATAACTGACAACAGGAAGAGAATATTTGTCGCATTCCTCGCGGATTTCACGGGCATATTCTTCCTCGGTTTTACCCTCGGGTACCTTAAGGTCGGTAAATTCAATACCGTCAAAGCCCATTTCCTTTGCAATCTTAATGATGCTGAGCTGGGTTTCCTTGCCCGAGGAAATAAGCTGCTCAAAGCTGTAACTGCTTACGCTGATTTTCATAATCAAAACTTCTCCTTAAGAAATTCTACTGCAGCGCGGATATCCTTTTCGGGATCATCACCAACCTCACGCTCAATGGTAAGGAAGCCCTTGTAACCGATTTCTTCAAGTGCGGCAAGGTATTCGTCCCAGTTTACACTGCCTTCGCCCAGAGGAACCTCAAGGAAGCTGGGGCCCGTAACGAGAGAACTCTTAACTACGCCGTAAACGATTTCGGGGTCCTTATAGAATAACTGCTTGCCGTCCTTTGCGTGGGTATGAACGATGTATTTACTCAGATTATGAACTGCAACAGCGGGATTATCGCCCGTTACCATTACAAGGTTTGCAGGGTCAAGGTTTACCGCAACACCCGTTGAATCAAGGGAATCAAGGAAGCTCTTGAGAACTGCGGAGGTTTCGGGACCCGTTTCAATGGCAAAATGAGCGTCTATGCTGTCTGCATAACGTGAAAGCTCATAGCACGCCTCCTGCATAATTTTATATCTTTCGTGACCGGAATCCTGAGGCACTACGCCGATATGAGTGGTAACTATATCCGTGCCGAGCTCTTTTGCAAGGTCAATTATTCTCTTTGATTTTTCAATTTTGGCAGGATTCTCCTCTTTGTTGCCGAAGCCGCCGCCAAGGTCACCGCAAAGGGCTGAAATTACGAGACCGTTATCCGCAACAAGCTTTTTGAATTCGTTTCTTTTTGCGGTATCAAGATTTTCGGGTGCCATTTCACCTGTGGTGGCATATACCTGAATGCCTTGGGCACCTACTGCCGCCGCCTTCTTGACTGCCGTAGGGATATCTGTTCTGAAGCTGTTAATAATTACGCCTATAGGGAATTTTGCCATAACCGTACTTCCTTTTCTGCTGTATTCATTGATGTATAATCAACATTATAATATTATCATCGGTTGCGGTTTTATTCAAGGATTTTATGCATTTTTCCTTTACTTTTTTCTTTTTATGGTTTATATTATTTATATATTTTTTTAATATGGGGGACTGACCAATGTCAAAAACAAAAGTTGCAGTAATCGGCTGCGGTACCATTGCAAATGCCGCTCACATTCCCGCTTATATGAAAAATGATGACGTGGAAATCAAGTATTTCTGCGACCTCATCCCGGAGAGAGCTCAGGCCGCTGTTGAAAAATACGGCTGCGGTACTGCGGTAACGGATTATCACGATTTTCTCAATGACCCCGAAATCGAAGCGGTATCCGTCTGCACTCATAATGATTTTCACTCAATCATTTCAATAGATTTTCTCAGAGCAGGCAAAAACGTATTCTGCGAAAAGCCCGCCGCAAGAATTCTTTCGGAAGCACTTGAGATGCAGAAGGTCGCTCACGAAACCGGCAAGATTCTCAATATCGGTGTTGTAAACCGTTTCAACACCTACGTCAATAAAATTAAGGAAATCATCGATGCAGGCGAACTCGGCGAGGTTTATCAGGTATATGCTTCATTCAGAGCCCACCGTTCTATTCCCGGCCTCGGCGGAGATTTCACCACAAAGGCAAGCTCCGGCGGCGGATGCCTCATAGACTGGGGTGTTCACTACCTTGACCTTATTCTTTACTGCTGCGGTGACCCCGCTCCCCTTACCGCTTCCGGCGAAGCCTTCTCAAAGCTGGGTGTTGATATGAAGAACTACGTCTACACCGGTATGTGGGCAGAAGAAACCAAAAACTTAAACGGCACTTACGACGTTGACGACTCCGTCACGGGTATCATCCGTACCACAGGTCCCGTTATCAGCTTCAACGGTGCCTGGGCACACAATATCGGCGAAAGCGAAACGCATATTGATTTTCTCGGCACAAAGGCAGGTATCCGCCTCAAATACTGCGGCGACTTTAAGATTTACGGCGTAAAGGACGGTATGCTCACCGAGACTCAGGTTAAATGTCAGACCACCGATATGTATGAAAACGAGCTTAACGCTTTCATCTCTCTCGTCAGAAACGGCGGAGAAATGAATCAGCAGTATATTGACAGAGCCGTACTCACATCAAAAATCATGCAGGCGATTTACGATTCATCCGCCGCACACAAAGAAATCGAAATCAAATAAGCGAGGTATATACAATGGAAGTAAGAATTTTTAAGAACGACCTTGAAATCGGTGAAGCCGCAGGCAAAATTATCTGCGATTTTGTAAATTCAAAACCCGACTGCGTTCTCGGTTTTGCAACAGGTGCATCACCTGTGCCCACCTACAATTACATCACAGAGCAGTATAACAGCGGCAAGGTTTCATTCAAGAACGTAACCACATTCAACCTTGATGAATACTGTGACCTGCCCAGAGACCATAAAAACAGCTACTGGACATTTATGTTTGAAAACCTCTTCTCAAGAGTTGACGTTGACCCCGCAAAGGTTAACTTCCTTGACGGCAACGCCGATGAAAAAGCAGAGAGTGCAAGATATGCAGAGGCAATCAAGTCAAAGGGCGGCATTGATATCCAGATTCTCGGTATCGGCAGAAACGGTCACATCGCATTCAACGAGCCCTCAGACAAATTCACGGACGAGGCCTGGAGGGTTACTCTTACCCAGTCAACGATTGATGCAAACTCAATATACTTTGATGATATTCCCATACCTCATTACGCAATGACAATGGGCATCGGCTCAATCATGAGATCAAAGAAAATTATCCTTATTGCAACCGGCGCTTCAAAGGCAGAAGCAGTAAAGGAAATGATTAACGGCCCCGTTACTCCCGGCTGTCCCGCATCAATCCTTCAGCAGCATGCAGACACCGTTATCCTGCTTGACGAAGCAGCCGCATCCCTGCTGTAATACGAAAAGAGGTAATTCCCATGGCAGACAAAAAGTTTTATATTTCCACACCCATATATTATCCTTCGGATAAGCTCCATATCGGTCATACCTACTCTACCGTTCAGGCAGACTGCATGGCAAGATACAAGAGATTCCGCGGATACGACACATTCTTCCTTACCGGCACAGACGAGCACGGTCAGAAGATAGAGGATAAAGCAAAGGAAGCCGGCGTTACTCCCAAGGAATACGTTGACAATATCGTTGCCGGCATCAAAGATTTATGGAAGCTTATGAATATAAGCAACGATAAATTCATCAGAACTACCGACGAATATCACGAAAAAGCAGTTCAGAAAATCTTTAATATCATGTATGAAAAGGGCGATATTTATAAGGGCGAATATGAAGGCCTTTACTGCAAGCCCTGCGAATCCTTCTGGACCGAAACTCAGGCAGAAAACGGTCTTTGCCCCGACTGCGGAAGACCGGTTATCAAGGCAAAGGAAGAATCCTATTTCTTCAAGCTTTCCAAGTATGCCGATAAGCTTCTTGAATATTACGAAGCTCATCCCGATTTCTTCGCTCCCAAAATGAGAGAGGCGGAGATGGTCAATAATTTCATCAAGCCCGGTCTCCAGGACCTGTGCATTTCCCGTTCCACATTCAAGTGGGGCATTCAGGTACCCGTTAACCCTGAGCACGTTATCTACGTATGGCTTGACGCTCTTACCAACTACATTACGGCTCTGGGCTACGGCTCCGAGGACGACTCCCTCTTCAAGAAATTCTGGCCTGCAGACGTTCACCTTATCGGTAAGGATATTACCAGATTCCATACAATTTACTGGCCCGCTTTCCTTATGTCCATTGACGTTCCCCTGCCCGAAAAGGTATATTGTCACGGCTGGGTACTTCTTGAAGGCGGTAAGATGAGCAAATCAAAGGGCAACGTTGTTGACCCCGTTAAGCTTGCCGACAGATACGGTGTTGACGCTCTGCGTTATTACCTTCTCCGTGAGGTCGCATACGGTGCAGACGGTGTATTCTCAAATGAGAATCTTATTAACAGAATAAACTCCGACCTTGCCAACGACCTGGGTAATCTTGTTTCAAGAACCGTTGCAATGGTTGACAAGTATTTCGGCGGTACAATTCCCGCTGAAAGAGAAGCAGGCGAATTTGACGATGACCTCAAGGCACTTGCGGCAGAGACAAAAGTCAACACCGAGAAGGCACTTGATAATCTTTATTTCTCTGATTCCATTGCGGCTATCTGGAAATTCATTTCAAGAACGAATAAATACATTGACGAAACCGCTCCCTGGACTCTTGCAAAGGACGAAAGCAAAAAAGCCCGCCTTGCAGAGGTTATGTATAATCTTTGCGAAAGCATCAGAATTATTTCAGTTCTTATTGCACCCGCAATGCCCGAAACAAGCGTAAAAATCAGAAATCAGCTTGGTGTCGGTGAAATTAAGACCTGGGATGAATGCGGTGAATTCGGCAAAGAAGATTCCTACACAGTAGTTAAGGGCGAAATTATATTCCCCAGAATCGACCTTGAAAAAGAGCTTGAAGAGCTTGCCGCTCAGTCAGCACCCAAAGAGGCGGAAAATCCTCTTAAAGAAGAAATTCTCGGTGTTGCAAAAATCGGCATTGAGGACTTCGCAAAGGTTGACCTCAGAGTAGCCGAAATAAAAGAATGCGTTCCCGTAAAAAAGGCAAAGAAGCTGCTTCAGCTTACTCTTGATGACGGAACGGGTGTTCCCAGAACCGTTGCCAGCGGCATCGCCAAATACTACACACCCGATGAGCTTATAGGCAAAAAGATTATCCTTGTTTCCAATCTTAAACCCGCTGTACTCTGCGGTGTTGAAAGCTGCGGAATGATTCTTGCCGCAGACGCAGGCGAGGACGAGGTCAAGGTAGTATTTGTTGACGGTGTTCCCGCAGGAACGAAAATAAGATAATGAATAATATTTATGACAGCCATGCCCACTATGACAGTGAGGCATTTGACGAGGACAGGGAGGATTTAATTGCTTCCCTGCCTTCAAAAGGCGTTTGCGGTCTTATAAACTGTGCAAGCGATATGAAGACAGCAGAGAAATGCCTTGAATTATCGGCCGAATATTCCTTCATTTATGCCGCCTGTGGTGTTCATCCCCATGAGGCGGCTGAATGTCGTGGCAATTATCTCGATGAATTAAAAGCGATGTGTGATAATCCCAAATGCGTTGCAATAGGCGAAATCGGTCTGGATTATCACTATGATTTCTCTCCCCGTGACCTTCAGTTAAAATTCTTTGAGGAGCAGATTATACTTGCAAACGAAATGAATCTGCCCATCATCGTTCACGACCGTGAAGCTCACGAGGATACGATGAATCTGCTGAAAAAATATAAGCCCGCAGGAGTTGTTCACTGCTTTTCCGGCTCTGCCGAAATGGCAAAGGAAGTTCTGAAGCTGGGCATGTATATAGGTTTGGGCGGTGCCTGCACCTTCAAAAATGCAAAAAAGCCCCTTGAGGTAGCGGCAATCGTACCCGAAGGCAAGCTTCTTATTGAAACCGACTGTCCCTATATGACTCCCGTTCCTTTCAGAGGACAGAGAAATGATTCATCCTTTATTCCCTATACTGCTCAGATTCTGGCATCTGTCAGAGGATGCACAGCGGACGAAATCCTTGACATAACCCGCAAAAACGCCAACACTTTATTTAAGACGGAGCTTTGATATGTTTTTTCACGAAAAAACCTACGACCTTGATGAGCTTGCAAGACAGAATCTGCATACTCACACCAATTTCTCCCATTGCGGTGCCAAAGAAATGAATATCATTGATATGGTTAAAGCCGCTGAAAAAGCAGGACTTGAGGTCCTTGCTGTCACAGACCATAATTATCCCGACCATAAGAATGAGGTGGCTCAGCAGAGATTTGCACTTCTCAGACAGCTTGAGGGATTTGAAACAAATGTAAAAATTCTCATCGGCGCTGAGCTTTCATCATACGACGTCGGCAAATTCGCTGACGATATTTCCTGCGACAATTCTCTTGATTATCGACTTTACACCACCAATCATTTTCACCAGGATTACTGGGTACACCCCCAAGACAAATCCCCCAGAGGATACTGTGAGCATATGCTTAAGATTATGGATAAGGTAATTGATAGCGGAAGAGCCGATTGCTTTGCTCACCCCTTCATGTCAAAATACGTTGACTGCTTTGATGACCACCGTGTCGTTACAGCCGCCTTCACCGACAATGAAATAGGCGATATCATGCTCAAGGCGGACAAAAAAGAAATCGCATGGGAGCTTAACGTAACCGCTATCGTAAACGACCCCGTATTTTTCCGCAGATATTTTAATATCGGCAGAGAAGCAGGCATAATGTTTAATTTCGGTACGGATGCTCACAAGCTTTGCAATATTGATACAAAGCAGTTTCTTCCCGAGATTAAAAGGATATTATACTGATGCAGACCGTTGACGAAGCCCTTGATAAACTTGAGAAATCAAAATTCCGAAGCAGTTTCAAGCTGAACGCAAAGGATATTGAATACATCAGTGAAAAGGGCATTGATACAATTCGCAAACACGCGGAAGATTTCATCAGAAACAAAATTTCCCCGGCAGAGCCCTTAAATGACGGAAAGCAAACACCTACCCACGGTCATCCCGTATTCAAGGGAATGCACGCCACCGCCTGCTGCTGCAGAGGATGTCTTGAAAAGTGGTACCGTATTCCCAAAGGCAGGGAGCTTACGACAGTTCAGCAGGAAAAAATTGTCAATCTCATTATGGCGTGGATTGACAGACAGCTTAAAAGGCAACAAAAATGACGTACCGTCAACTGATGGTACGTCTTAATTTTTATTTACCGACTACGAGCAATGCATCAAATTCCTTACGAATCAGCTTTGCACGGGGTCTGACAAGGTCGGCGGGATTATTTCTTAATTCAAAAGAATCACCCTTTTTTGTATAAACTATGCTTGAGCCGCCTCCGTCAAGATTTATCGCTATGTCGGCACCCAGCTTAATCATCCAATTTGCAAGGTCAACCAGAGATGCGCCGTTGGAGTATTCGGGAATCCTGCCGTCAACTTCAAGAAGAATCACCTTACCGTCCTTTGTTACGCCTGCCGCGGTACGTGGATGCCTTACGAACGAAAAGGGCTCCAGGGGACCCCAATCATAGATTTTGCCGTCTTTTACTATCATTTCAAGGCCTGCCGCCGCCTGATACAATTCGGAAACAATGCCGGGAGTTTCAACGGAATCCGTGATTACGGGAGTGCCGTCCTTTTTGATATCGATAAAGGGTCTCGGGCTGTTTTCATTTGCAACCACTCTGCCGTTTTTAACACAGAGACCGGAGGGATGACAGTCACCGAACATATCAAAGAAATCCGCATTCATTGCGGCCACTACATTAACTCCGTTTTTTACTGCAGAGTCAATCATTTCAGGCACCTTCGCCTTTACTTTAACATTTTCATAGCCGTCGTCGGGAGTACCCACGTAAAGGGTTGCCTTATCTGTTTCTACCTCAATGGTAAATATATGAACGGGAGCGGAATTTTTATCAGCACATTCATAATGACAATAGGTTACTCCGTCACAGACTTTTTCCGTTTCCGTTTTATAAGGAATAATCCTGCTGTCATATTCGCTGAGTAGTGCTTCTTCGTCTGCAAAGCATTCTTTATATGTGAATTTATAATTCGATATATGCTTCAGCTTTTTATGACGGATTAAAGAAAGAGTCAGTTTATCTCCATCCTTCATTTCTGTTAACGGAATATAAAATACGTGTGTTTTAACATCGTAGGGTTCTTCAATATTGAAGCAATCGGGGTATTCTTTTCCTCTCACGTTCAGTTTAGCAGAAAATCCCTTTTTCTTTGTGCGTATAACCGCTTTGATTTTATCTGCGCACTTCAGATATTCAGATGAAACTATATACATAATCCGCCTCCCTTAATTTATGTTATCATTTTATCATTTATACCGTCTTTATTCAATACAAATTCAAAATGTTAAAGAGGTCACCCGAAGGTGACCTCTTAATGTTTATTCAGGGATTGCTGTCAGTTCTCTTCCTTTTTTCTTGTGGAGATTACATAAGCTGCTGCGGTTGCGGCAGAGATGATTGCAAGAGCGGAGAAACCTGCTGTTGCAGAACCTGTTGCGGGAACATCTGCATTTTCGCCTGCTACGAACTTAGCGTTGAATGTAAGGTCGTGGTTGGGCATTCTGCCGGGAATTTCATTATCCCAACCTGCGAATGTGTAACCGCTCTTAGAAGGATCTGAAGGAACGATAACCTTTGTGCCGTCGATTACGAAGAAGGTTCTGTAAACTTCACCGTCAACCATGTAAACTACTTTGTGAGTGTTGTTTGCAAGGTATACGCCGCCGCCGATAAGTGCTGCGCCGCCAACGATTGCTCCGCCGGTAATAAGAGCAGTATTAGCTGCTGCGATTGTACCTGCTGCACCTGCGATTGCCGCACCGCCGACTGCTGCTGCGATGAGACCCTTATCAAGCTCCCACTGAGCTGTGAGCTCGATATCCTTTTCGGGCATCGTGTCACCTACTTTAAGGCCGTCTGTACCCTGCCAGCCGGTGAACTTGTAACCGAACTTCTGAGGATCACCGTTGTCAGGTCCTGTGATGGGATCACCGGCCTTGATGCTGCTGGTGCTGTAAACCTCTTTATGGTCTTCATCCTTGTAATAGGTTACTGTATAATCGTATTTCTTCTCCTCATATTTGGGAGTAAAGGTTACTTCATGTGCGGGCATTTTGCCGCCGGGCTGTGACTCGCCGTCGCTTGCTACCCAACCTTTGAAGATTTCAACCTTGCCTTCCTCGTTAGTTCTTTCCTCGGGAACTTCGGGAGCTTCGGGAATTTCGCCCTTATACTCTACGGGTTCTGTTGAAATTTCTTCACCGTTTTCGTCAACGAAGGTAATGTTGTATGATTTACGGTCAAGAGGAATTGAGAAGTTACGGTCTTCGGAACCGAATACTCCGTCTGAACCCCACGTGGGAATACCATCGAGATAATTAACGTTTCTGCTCTTTTCGTATCCCTCAGGAATATTGACTTCGGGAACTTCATAAGTTTCGCCTTCAGTACCGGATTTTACGATGGGCTCACCGATTACCGAATTATCTTTACTATCAATATATGAGAAAGTATCCTTAACCTGCTTGGGGATATATGTTTCTGTGAATGTTGCTGTGTAAGTTGCATTTCCTGTTGCTGCAACAATTTCGGGTGTCCACTTATCAAATGTGTAGGTGTAGTCTGCTGTAGGTGCCTTGGTGGGTGTATCGCCTGTGTATGCAGGTGTCGTTCCGTAAGCTACATTTGTAAGGGTCTGAAGTACCGTACCGTCTTCATTTTTGAAGGTGATAGTGAATACCTGACCTTTTTCGGTGAATGTGGGTGTGTAAACGGTTTCACCTGTGATTCCCTGGGTGGGATCGGGGCTCCAACCTGCGAAGACGTAATCCTTACCATCTGATGAGGGCTTAGTGGGAACTACTTCGGGAACGGTAGGAGTTGAGCCGTATTCTATATTCTGGACTTCGCCGATGATATTACCGTCTACGTCCTCGAATTTTACATCGTACTTATTCTTGGTTGCCGTGTACTTGGCTGTGTAAGTCTTATCAGCCGTAGCTGCAACTATTGACTCGGTCCAGCCATCTGCCGGATCCCAGGAATAGGTGAACTCGGCTGTGTTTGTCTTGGAGAGAGGGGTACCTGTGTATGCAGGTGTTGTACCATAGGGTACGTTTGTAACAGTCTGAAGTACGGTTGTACCGTCGTCATCAACGAAAGTGATTGTGAAGGTCTTTGTTTCATCGGTATACTGAGCTGTGTATACAGCATCAGCTGTTACTTCTGCGATGTCGGGAGACCAACCTGAATAACTGAAGGTCTTATCGGCTGTTGCGGGCTTCTGAGGAGTTTCGCCGCTGTAAGAAGGTGTTGAACCATAATCCCATTTGCCTTCCTGAAGAACGGAATTATCGTAGTTTACGAACTTAACCGTATACTGTTCAACAGACCATACTGCATAGAGAGTCTTGATATCGTTATCCTGCTCAAAGGTAAGTGCCTTAACCTCATCATCGGTGAGAATCTCTGACTGCTTGCCGCCTACGTATGTTACGCCATTTACAACCTGTGAAGTTGTACCGTCAGCAACTTCTGTTGACCAGCCCTCAAAGTTATGATGCTCATAAGTGGGTTCTTCAGGAACCTTATTGAGAGCTTCCTTGTAGAGGCCGCCTTCTTCCTTGACGGCTGTTGAGTCATCGCTCCACTTACCGCCCTGAGGATCAA
>JAKSQQ010000027.1 GCA_024404015.1 Clostridia bacterium | reverse complement strand
TCTTTTGCGATTATTCTGTTCATTCAACGGTGACAGTTACGGTGTCGGTAAAGCCGCCGGTCATTGTAATCCGAACGGTAGTTGTGCCTGCCGATAACGGTGTGACGATTCCGCTGTCATCAACAGATATAACACTGCCGTCCTCAACGTCAAAGGTCATATGATAAACGTCTGCATCAACCATAGGCGGATAATTTTCACGGCTTGAGCCGTAGTCATTGTAAGCTTCGCCCCAGTCACCGTTTTTGAAGGTCACAAAGCCCCTTATCTGCGTTTGTCTCCAATCGCCGAGGGAAACGGTGATGCTGTTGTTTACGGCTCTGAAGCTTTCAATTTCACCCTTTCCGTCATTTGAGGAGTATCCTTTTTCATGCACCGTCACCTTAAAGGTATAAGAAAAATCAGCATAGTTTACCGTTACAAGTGTCGAACCGATACAAACAGGTGTAATTCTTTGATTCTTTATTTTGATAACATTCTCGTCGTAATCGCAGAAAGAAACCGCTCCGCTTATCAGAACGTGTTTTTCAAGTGCCTTGTCAAGCCAGAATAACTTAACACTTTTACTTTGATTCAGGTTAACATCTATCTCCGCATTATCGGTCGTGATTCCGGTAACGACAGGTGATGACGGCTTTTTTACGCGTTCACTTTCTGTCGGGGTCGGTGCGCCTGCGTTATCGTATGATTGGATTTCTCCCTCGTAAGTAATAAGCTCGATGGGCTGAAATCTTGTCGACCAATCGCCCCAGCCGCCTGTTGAGGTTTGGTAGGCGTAGCCGATAAACAGATTGTCGGAAAGTCTTACGTGACCGTCGGGTCGTTTTGAAATACCCATATTGTGACATTCAGAACAGATTCCCGTGCGGATGATATCGCTTTTTTCAAAGTTAATTCCGTCATCGGACTGATAAACCGCAACGCCCGAGGTATCGCTGAAACGTTCATAGGTACAGAAACCGACAAATTTACCGATTTCTTCAACATAAACCACGTCCCATGAATCCTGATTGTTTTCCTTTGTTGCGGTTACTCCGCGCAGGGTCAGCGACTCAGGCCAGTTTTCAGATAAATCCGAGGTAGCGACAAGCTCCTTTCCCATTCCGGACCCGAGCCACGAATAATAGAAATACAGAACGTTATCAACAACGACAAAGCTCGGTTCTCCCGCACCCCAAAAGGATGCGTTTTCATCAAAATAAATAATCGGCTCAGGGTCACCGCCCCAACCGTTTCCGTTCCATTTTTCAAACGGACCGTCCGGTTTCTCGGAACGGGCAACAAAAATATTGTTGTTTATCCCTCCGTTTGTGGAAACAATAGTGGACGTGTAGCCGATATAATAGTAGCCCCCGAAATAAACAACACCGGGGTCACATACGGAATAATGGTCCATGGAATCTGCCGTAGGGCGCAGAACGACCTTCTCATCGCTCCACTCTTTACCGTTAAAATGTCTGTATGTAAACCAGTCCCATTCATTGCTTTGGCCGTTTGTTGCAAACCATGCGTCGGCAGAGCCGTCCTCATAATATATTATCGACGGACCGTATCTGTAACCGCCATGGTTTTGAAAAGGAGAATATACGTCATATCCCGCATTCTCAGCCCTGAACGTGACATTTATGTTTTTGCCGTCTTTTTCGGGTGCGGCAGAGTCGGAAAAAGACTTATCCTCCGTGTTTAACGGTATTTTCCTTTCTCCAAATGACGTTACCGCCTTGCCCGACAAGCCGGTAAAAAACATGATGAGAGACAAAAAAAGTGCTAAAATTTCAGTCATTGTCAGTAGTCCCTTCTTTCAGTTTTTTGCTCTGCATAGCTTTGTTCTTTGCCTTTGTGCAATAGTTTATGATAAATCATTATAGTAAGTATTGTCATTAAAAGTCAATCGTCAATAATACTTTATACCGGTTATCCGGGCTGAAAGAAATAGCCCGCCGAAGAGAATTCTTCTTTGGCGGGTTTCTTATATAGTACTTCTTTATCGCTCTGCAGCTTAATCCACAGGGTTATTTTTTTATTTTTTAAGGCCTGTTCTGTAAATGGTTTTATAGGGAGAACCGTCCTCGTAAACCATCTGTACGCTGTCAATACCGTTAAATTCAAGCACCTTTTCCCATCTTTCAACCATGCCCTCGTCATATTCAACGGGAACAAATCCCGCTTTAAGATAGGACCTTACCGCTGCGGGACGAAATTCGTCTGTTGTAAGAGATACAAAGGGACATCCTCTTTCTTTGAGGGTTTTCTGAACGATGTAGCTCAGATACTTTGCGAGCCCCTTACCTCTGTACTCGGGAATAATACCCACCCAATGCATATCACCGTAACCGGTATTGCCCCAGATAAACGAGGAAGAAGTGCCTACGTGTTTGCCGTTATGGTCAAGAAACCAAACGTCCCTTTCGGGTACTATATCAACAAAATCATAGATTTCTCTCTTGAATCTGGCTTCATAGTCGGCGGGGTCCATGGGGTCGATGCTGGAGGCATCATTCCAGATTTTAATGTCGTTTTCTCTTGTTTCCTCCGAGAAATGAGAAAATGAATATCCCTCGGGAAGATTGAGTTCTTCAAGGGGACTATCCGTAAACCAATACATTTTAAGCTGTGCCACTGTTATTCTCCTTTATAGCAAATCCCCTACGGAATGCAGGGGATTCGTTTTTGTTTATTACCGGGCAAGAATGCCTGACTCATCGGTAGGATAAACGTCGGTGGTGTTTCCTGCGTCATCCTCAAACCATGCCTTTGAAAGATTCCAATCCGCATAAACAGTGCCGGACTGCTCACCCTTGATATAAAATACATAATAATATCCGTCAACGGTGTAATCCACGGTACCGCTGATACCGAGGTTTTCAAAGAACTGCTGTGCTTTTTCAAGACCAACCGCCTTGCCGTCCTTCCATACCATACGGTATTCGGTTTCTCTGCCGGCTCTGACGATTGAATTATCCTCAACGTTTACAAAATAGGCAACGTCTCTGTAGGTTCCGTCACCGGATTTGTCTCCGAAAAGGTACTCAATATGTGTATCACCGGTCTTGTCGTAATCCTTGCGGTCATAAACCTCAACCGCACCCAGGAATGATGCTTCACCTACAATGGCATCGGTGTTGTTTTCATCGGGAACGTAATACAGACGGAATTCCTTGATGATTGACTCGGCGGCATCCGCTTTGCCGTCACCGTTTTTAACGCCGTCGGGAGCATAGTAGGAAATAATATCAATAAGCGAAAGTGACGTTGCCGAGGCAGTTGCCTTTGCATTTTCGTCAACTATGATTTTAATTTCTTCAAAAAGATACTTTGAAAGGTAACCGACTGCATCGTCCTTTCTGGAAACCTCTTCGTAAAGAACGGGAGTGTAATTTGCACTGTCGGGGAAGATTGCCTCAAGAGCACCGTTTCTCAAGGGAGTAACATCGTAACTGTCAAGCACGGTTTTGGGCGTTTCAACATCTTCGGACTCCGCTTTTGCAACGGTTTCCGCGGTATCATCGGCAGGCGCTGTTTCTTCTTCGCTTACCGTCACGGTATCTGTGCCTATATGAAGAACTGTATTTTTAGCACTCTGGAAATAGGGATTATTCATTTCATCGGTGATACCGTTTGTGGCAGTTGCCTCAAGATTGAAGCCCTCTTCGCCGATACCCCAGATACCCGTACAGTAATAGCCGGTGCCGTCATAAATCTCGGACTGAATAAAACCGTCTTCACTTCCGCTGTGAATGGTGAAGTGGGCGGATTTAAGACCCGTTCCGCTCATGTCAAGCATATTGTTGTAGGGGAAGATAACCGTCTTGCCGTTTGAATAAGAGGCAACAAAGGAGGGATAATTCCAGCCCACACCTTTACCGATAAACACCTCCGGGATGCCGTTTGAATCCATGTCGCATACGTATGCGGTACAGCTTTCGGCATTGGGAAGAGATGAAAGGTATTTATTTACCTCATCCGCAAGTGACCTGCTCCACTCGGTGCTGAAGCTGATATTGAGAGAAGTATTTTCCTCAAGGTCAACAACGTCTGCCCATTTGATTGAGCTGCTGTCATCAAGGCAGAGAGTGGTAAGCACCTTCAGAGACTTTACAAAAGAAATATCCGAAATGCCGTCGTTTGTAAGATTAAGCGTCTTGATTGTGGAATTGCCGGTAAGCACCTTTGAAAGAGCGGCAGAGTCAATACTGCTGTTCTTGATGGTAAGCTCATTGAGGGCGGTATAATTCGCAAGGTCCTCAATCTGCTCTGCCGTGGCATTATCAAGAGTAAGCCGGGCAACGGAATAATCCGTCTGCTGTGTATGTCTCGGTATCCACCAGTATTTCCAGCCGAAAAATCCGCCTATGCCGAGAACGGCAAGCAAAATAATGACAAGAATAATGATTAAGGGTACTTTACTCTTTTTCTTCTTCTTTGAAACATACTTTACTTCGGATTCGCTCTTGAAGGTTTCACGGGGTGCCTCCTGCTGAACGGGGGGCTCATATACGGGAGCCGCCTGAATGGGTATGTCGGGAGTCTGCGTATCCTTGGGCTGTGTCTGACCGCAAAACTGACAAAACACTGCTATATCGTCAATCTGCCTTCCGCAGTTGATACAATTTTTTGACATGGAACTGTCTCCTTCCGCCTTGGGAATATCGGGTATTATATACTATGGCACGGGTTTTGTCAAATACCGTCAATCACCGTAATACTTCGCAAGACTTTTTATTTCTTTTTCCTCAAGCGGTCTGTTGAAAACAAACAGATCGTCAATCATGGTATTGCAATGGGTTCCTTCCGTATTCTGCTTACCCGTGGAATCCTCTCCGATATAGAGAGGTCCGCTGATTTTGAAATCTCTGAAGGATTCATCAATCTTATGGATCTTGAGCAGACGGAAATTGATATAAATCTTTACTTCACACTTTGTATTGTCAAACGATGCGGCATAATGCACCCAGCCGGATTCCATATCGGTGGGAAATGCGGCGGTAAAATCCGCACTTACTTCACCGTTATAAAGCTTGATTTTTGCATCGTGAATTGTTTCGCCAACGGAAAAGCCCGGTGTCTTTGTTTCATTTCTTTCGTTAGTGGAAGCAATGACAACCGTATCCCTGTGTGCTTTATCCTTTTTAATCCAGACTGAAACGGTAAAGCCCTTGGGGAGTTTAAGGGATGAGGTTACGCCGTAGCCGTTTTCACCCGGCTCACCGCTTTCACCCCGAACACCTATGTTGTAATATTTGATGTGACCTTTTTCTTTTGTTTTAAGCTTACCCGTAAAGTCCTCGGTTTTGCCCTCAAACATATATCCGCAGGCAAAGGCGGATTTATCAATAAAGGAATAAATACCCTTCTTTGCATCCGGCTCAACGGCATCAAGATGCTTTTTGTATTCCTTCATTTCAAGCTTACGGTGTACTCCGTCAATGCCCTTGAAAAGACCGTCGGGCACCTGTGAGGAAAAGCCGAGCTCGTCATATTCGGGAAGCTCAATGCCGAGAGCGGTAAGCACTATGGCGGAAATATCCTTCGTCTGCATATATCCTATGCCGCCATGCTGAAGATTTCTGCCCGAAGCACCGAAAAAGACGTATTTTTCACCGTCCGTATATCCGCCGTGACCGTGACTGTATCCGCCGTGGTCTGCGATAACCGTAAAGAGAGTATCCTGCAGAATACCCGCTTTCTCGTATGCATCGTAAATCGTACCGATATATTTATCTTCCTTTTCAATCTGTTTGAGATGCTGCGGGGTGCCGTAGCCGTAACCGTGGCCTGCGCCGTCAACCTCATCAAGCTGAACGAAAAGGAAAGCCGGCTTCTTATAAACCTGCCTTACTATCTGGGGAACAAGACGGGCATCATTGGGAATATGAATAAGCTTGACGTTCAGGTCATGCTCTATGATACCGTGATTTATGGGTCCCCAGTTTACGCAGGAAGCAAGGTAAGCATCCGGCATTGCCTTTCTGATTCTTTTGAAAACCGAAGGCAGTTCCTCGTTTGCATATTCATAACGGTCGGCAATTGAATTGGTCAGACCGTGAACGACCGGGTCTGCTCCGATAAGCATACCGCCCCAGTTCTCTGCGCTGATAGTGGGGTCAAGGGAAAGAGCATCATAGGTAACCGCTCCCCCTTTGAATATTCTGTCAAAATTGGGAGTATGGGCAAATTTATTGAAATTACCCATTCCGTCAATTCCGATAACCGCAACGTACTTGTATTTTTTCATTTCGTTACCTCACTGATGCATCAGTCTGCATTGGCAAGCCATTCATGTTCTTTTTCATAAATTCTTGTCTTATCCCAAGGGTCACCGTCAATATGGCGTATCATCCATACGTAGTACATGGTATATCCGGGAGCGCATACCTGCTGATGAGCATTGTGGGGCTCGATGCAGAGGAATGAGCCGTCAGTACATTTCTGAACGTCGTCACCCATAAACGCCGCACCGAAGCCCTGGGGATAATCAAACTGATAGTAATAAACCTCGGGCTGAGGATGGTGGTGGGGAGGATAAGAGGACCATCTGCCGGGATTATGGAACACCTCACCGAGCACCATATTTGAGTAAGGAGCATTGGAAAGGTCAAACATGGTGGCGCAGGTTCTCTTACCCGTGCCTTCCCACTGGGTCTGACCGAATTCCTGATAAAGACATTTTTCGGGTGTATAGTAAACGGGAGCAAATTCTCTCTCGTTATCCGTCTGCTGAATGATGATTTCGCTGTCTTTTAATGCTTCTACCTTAACTGCGGTATTTCTGCATACGTGAAGGGCATAGGGAGTCTTCACGAAGGGACTTTCTCTGAAATCCGTTTCAACGGATTCACCGCCGTAGGTAAATGAAACCTTACCCTTGAGAAGAAGGAAAGCGGTTTCGTTTTTCTCATCGCAAAGAGAAAAGCTTTCACCTGCGAAAAGACGCTTTACCTTGATATTCATAAGCATGGATGCATTTTTGCCGCCCATTTCGCATAAAATTTTTTCGTTTTTTTCATTGAATGCGGGATTTTCAAGCATAATATCACTCCAAAAAATTACTCCATTATAAACCATTGTAATTATAGCACTTTGCTCCTCTTCTTTCAATTATAAAAGGTTACAAAAGGATAGTACGGTTTTTTGGTGAAAAAAGATAAAACATATTTTCAAAAAGGCAAAACAAAAAGACTCCTCCGCAAGGGAGAAGTCCTCTGTGATTTCCGTGATTATTTATTGAGCCATTCCTCTGCTTTTGCCGCGGAAATGCTCTTGATGTTTTCCTCTTTGTAAGGTGATTCTTCACCGCCGTTGGTGTAGAGGAAGAAGTAGCCCTTTTCGGTCTTGTAGAGAGTTTCTTCGTAACCTGCGGGGTCACCGAAAGTACCTACGGCGTTCTTTTTGATAAGCTCTGCTGTTTCCGTATCGTATTCTCTTTTGCAAATGATTTTTTTCATGAAACATGCTCCTTTCGGATTTTTCTTGATTATATCACCATGCAGCCGAAAATAAAATATACAATATCAACGATTTGTCGGACAATATGCACTATTGCTGTTATGATATTTGTTGCAATATGTACAAAAATCAGAGTAAATTTATATATTTGATGACAAACTGCTTCATGCTGTCGCAGGATGCGAGAACGGCAGTCCTTGTTGAAGTGTAGAACAGAAGCATATCCTCTCTGTCCTTATCCTCTGCATCTCTGCCGCCGTAAAGGATTCTGTCTCTGATTTCGCTTGCCTTTGCAAATTCATCACCGTAGCCGTCGTATATCAGCTCCTCGGCTTCATCTCTTCTTACGGAATAGGGAACATTCTTAAATTCAAAGCCCAGCTTTTCAAGAAGCTTCACCGACTGTTCAAAAGCATAGAGTGACGCTTCCTTATTACCGGAAGCAAGCTTTCTCTGTCTTGCTCTGCGGGAAAGCATGATAACCGCTATCCATATCAGAAGGACAAGCAATAGGGCAAGTATTACGAAAAGGAATACGGAAAGAACTTTTTTCAGCTTTCCTCCCCTTTCATTATCGGTTTTCTCCCCTCCGTTGTGATGCTTGGTACTGTCATTATCATCGGGATTAAAGGGCTGCGCCGTTTCGGCTTCGGGGTCGTCTGTTTCGGTACCCCGGTATTCCGTAGTCTGTTTATCTTCATCCTTTTCCGATGGCTGAGTGTCGGTTTCGGTTTCGTTCTTTTCCGTTTCTTCGGGACTTGTTGACGGTTCATCCTCATCGGGATTGACCTCTTCACCTTTTTCCTGCTGAGATGCATCCTCGGGCTTCTGCTTTTCTTCGGCAGGTACACCCTCTTCAAGGAAGTCTCTTATTTTATCGTTCAGCTCGGATACCGCAGGATTTCTTTCACGGTATTGGGCAGGATAGATAAAATACACGGCGGCTCCGATTACTGCAAGTGCAACAGCCACCCACATGATTGCCTGCAAGGTGGGATTGAGACTGTCAGAAGACATTACGATAATCATCAGCACAAGGCCTGCATAAATCAGAGAATTGATAAACGGCGAAGGAAAAATACCGTAATAGATTTCCGTAACCGCAAACGCAATTATGAAGCCGAATGGAGCGATTCTGTTTTTCTGAAGGGAACAATGGGCAAAGAACAGAACCGCAAGTAAAATGACGAATACCGCAAATATTTTTTCGGAAGCGGCACCGAATTTTTTATCCTTTGATATATCGTACATTGTATAAATGTACGCCTGTCTTTCTTCGCTGAGTTCATATATTCTGTTGGTAAACCGATTGATTCCTTCCCCCAGATACTTCCTGAAAAATACGATGAATACCGCTTCAGCCCCGGTAACGACTGCGCTGAGGGCATAAAACAGCTTCCTATTCTTATGCGACAGCAAAATCAGCGTATAAACCCCAAGGGGAAGAATCAAGGCAAGGGACGGGGAAATTCTGCCGAAAAGAAGCAGAGAGAAGAACACAAGAGGGACCGCACCGATAATTGAGCAATCGGGCAGTCTGACTTTGTTATTACCTTCGGAAAAGAAGGCCTTCTCAGATTTCGTAACCATTGAGTATTCCTTTGAAATTCTTGTAATCCGTTACCGTGTTATAGGTTGAAAGTCCCTTCTGTATCTTGTCGGAGAAGGATACCACGTTGATGCGGGCATTATCGTCAAGAAACGAAAAATCTTCGTTACCCGGGGTTATTACAACTATGTGACGGTACTGTTTTTCGTTAAGGCATCTGCGATAAATATCCTCCGTATTTCCGTCAACGTAGATAAAGCCGCAGGAAAGCAAGGTGTTTATCGCAAAATTATTCGTCTGTTCATCCGTTACGCTGACGTCGGCAGGAAAAATTCCCTCCTGCTTTCTCACGGGGCAGGCAAATACAAAGGAGTATTCGCCTGAAATGAGCGCCTGCATTACGGATGAAGCAAGGTCTGTCATGGCGTCTATATTCTGCTTTGACGGTCTGTCGGAAGGGGTACGGAACACCGTATCAAAGAGAATGAGGGTGTCGTTTCCCGTAGGCAGTCCCAGTTCCTTGACCATAAGATTACCCACCTTTTGGGAAAGCTTCCAGTGAATATTCTTGATGGGGTCTCCCGGAACGTATTCACGAATTGCGAATATTTCACCCGGGTCATTTCCGCTCTTTTTGACGGAGTAAACCTCGCTGTCGGAGAGAGGACTTGCCACCTCCGTAACCACAAGACCGCAGTCGCAGATATCCGGCTCAACGGTAATAACACCGGACTTTATATTGACCGAGGGAATACCGAAGCCCGCAATCCCGAGAAAATCCAAAAGGGAAATATCCTCGGCAGATACGGTAATCTTACCCGCATAAGCGGAGCAGTAATCAAACTTTACCGTTTTGTTTTCTTTTGAGCCCAGAGACGCTCCGATATGAAGCTTTTCTCTTTCACCGTTATGAACATTAAAAAAGTAAACGTTGAAATTAAGACGGATAACAGGAAAAACGCCGCCGTTTGTAATTTCCGCTTCTCCGTGCAGAGGTGCATTCTTGAGACATACTCCGCTGCAGGAAAGATTGATTGAAACCTTCCTTGAGGCAAGATATGCCAAAAGAACGGAAACTGCGGGAAGCAAAACGGATGCAGACATAATAATAAGAGTCCACACATTATCGTCAAGGATAAAGAGAAAAACGGATATGAGCAGCCACAGGGCATAACATAATCGTCTGAATATTATCATTATTTCACCATATTGGGAAGCTCTGTCTTATCTACTATCGCGGAAAGAACGTCCTCGGGAGTGTCACCCGCAAATTTTGCCTTCTGTGAAAGAATAATTCTGTGGGAACAGACCATATTGAACACGTAAATTACGTCCTCGGGAACTACGTAGTCCCTGCCGTAAACATAGGCACACGCCTTTGCCATACCGCATACGGCAATTGCGCCTCGGGGGCTGACACCCAGTTCAATATTCTCATCTTCTCTTGTTGCAAAAACGAGACGGTTGATATATCTGAGAATCTCATCGTCGGTGAATACCTGCATGGTTTCACTCTGCATCTGAAGGACTTCCTCAAGGGATACGACCTGTGAGATAAGCTCAAGGTAATCATTACCCTGTCTTTCCTTCATGATTTCAAGCTGACTCTCAAAATCGGGATAACCCAGCTTCAGCTTGACGAGGAAACGGTCAAGCTGTGCATAAGGAAGCATCTGTGTACCTGCAGAACCCACATTATTTTGTGTTGCGATTACAACGAAGGGCTTTTCGGTGGGGTAGGTATTTCCGTCAACGGTAACCTGTCTTTCCTCCATTGCCTCAAGGAGAGCGGACTGGGTCTTTGAGGAGGTTCTGTTGATTTCGTCACCCAGAAGAATATTGACACCGTTGATTGCGCCGGGAACGTAACAGAATTCGTTGAGTGCCTTATTATACATTGAGAAACCCACTATATCCGAGGGAAGAACGTCAGGGGTGAACTGGATTCGGTTGTATTTCAGACCCATTACCTTACCCAGAGTAACTGCAAGGGTGGTCTTGCCTACGCCGGGAACGTCGTCCAGCAGAATGTGTCCCTGAGCGAGAAAGGACATGAGCATCTGTGCTATGACCTCATCCTTTCCCTTTATTACCTTTTTGATTTCGTCCAGAACAAGATTGATTTTCGTATTCATAATATATACCTGCCGACTTTATATTATTTTCAATTAACAGCAAATCGCCGATTTGTAATTATATAGTATTTTCATTGTAAATGCAAGTTTTTCCTGTATAACGCCGTGTATTGACTTATTATGCGACAAATACTATAATAATTTTATTATCACACAATCAAAAAGGAACTTTCCGTATGAAGGATTTAGTGGAATTATCAAGATACGTCATGCCCGTTCTGGCGGTTGTTATTCTGGCTCTGTCATCAACCGCACTTCTCAGGCGAAGAAATCAGTCACTGGGAGCGGTATTCATCAGAAATCCCGCAACAAACGAGTCATTCCCCCTTACAAGCAGAGAGACTTCCCTGGGACTTCATAAAAACTGCGACATCGTGCTTGATTACAAAGACGTACTCAATGAGCATGCGGTAATCATTTGCGGCAAAGACGGATGGTATCTTAAAAAGGTTACTCCGGATGCGCCCGTTTTCATAAACGGCAAGCCAATCCGCAACATTACCCTGCTTCAGAACGGCGACAATATCGTCATCGGCACCGTAGGGCTGATTTTTCAGAACAATCCGGGAGGACAGGTAAATGGCAAATAAAAGAAAAGCCAATCCCTTGGCAATTCCCATAGGCATTATTACGTTGATACTTGCCGTAGTGGGACTGATTACGGTAGTAAAATCCGCTTCAACTCTGGTCAAAGACAAAGCAATCAAAGCGGAAGAAAAGCAAAAATACGAAAAAATGCTGACACCGGTCGTCATGTTTGACCCGGACCCATTTGACGACCTTACCAAAGCCGATAAATCACAGCTTCTTTACAGCGCAATCTGGTCTCTGCTTCGTGATGAAGAGGGAATCAGCAGATATTCCATAGAGCAGGGCGGCATCAAAGTACCCCAGGCAGACGTGGAAAAAGCATTCATAGCCCTTTACGGCAAGGAACTGAATATCGCTTCAATCCATTCCACCACGGACATGGCAAATTACGATATTGTATACGATTCCGCTCTTCAGAGCTATATCATTCCCATTACGGGTGTTGAGGGTGCGTACATTCCCGAGGTAACGGCAATAAAAAAGCAGGGAAGCAGTATCATACTCGACGTGGGCTACATAGGTCAGAAGGCGTGGGCCGACGTAAAAAACGAAGGTCAGGAAGCTCCCCAATATGAAAAATTCATGAAAATCACACTCCGTAAGGGTGACGGAGAAATGTATATCGCATCCATACAGAATACGGATAACATTGAGGTGGCTTCAAAGCTTGTTACCACCACAATGCCCGATATTACCGTTACCGTCACCGATACATCCGAAAGCGAAACGGAGCCCTCAGGCATTCCCGTAACAGATGAAAACGGAGAGGCGGTAACCGACGAAAACGGCGAAACGCTGACAACAATAACCGAAACGACGGCGGAAAATTCCTCCCCAGAGGAAAGCACCTCCGTACAAGGATAAAATTATGGAACTTTTTTCTAAAAATTCTAAATCACTTGAATTTGATAAGGTACTTGAAAAGCTTGCCGAATACTGCGGCTGTCCCGATGCAAAAGAGGAGGCAATGCGGTTAAAACCGGAAACGAATCTTCATCTTGCCCAAGTGCTTCTCAATCAGACTGTGGATGCACATATGCTCCTTGCAAGATTCGGCGGTCCCTCATTCGGCGGTCTGAAGAACGTGAATAACGCTCTCAGCAGAGCCGCCGCGGGAAGCGTACTGAACACCCGTGAACTGCTTGACATAGGAGAAGTGCTTCGTGTAATCCGCTCGCTGACACAGTGGAGAGCATCCAACTCCGGCGTTGAGTGTTCAATTGATTCCCTTTTCAACGCACTTATGCCCAACAAATTTCTTGAATCCGCAATTTTCAACGCTATCATTGCGGAGGATGAGATTTCGGATAATGCCTCCCCCACTCTTGCGGATATAAGAAGAAAAATCAAAATTCAGGAATCAAACATCCGTGAAAAACTGGATAAGCTGACCCGTTCTTCATCATTTTCAAAGTATCTTCAGGAAAATATCGTTACACAGAGAAACGGCAGATACGTGGTACCCGTCAAGGCGGAGCACAGAGGCGAGGTGCCCGGTCTTGTTCACGATACTTCCTCAAGCGGTGCCACCGTATTCGTTGAGCCCATGGCGGTAGTTGAAGCAAACAACGAAATACGGGTGCTTCACTCAAAAGAAAAAGAAGAAATAGACAGAATACTTGCGGAGCTTTCCGCCCAGGCCGGTGATTTCGGCGACAGCATAAAAAACAGCTATAAATGTGCGGTAGAGCTTAACCTTATATTTGCCAAAGCACAGTATGCATACAGCATCAAGGGCAGTCCCGCTCTGCTCAACGACAGCGGAAAAATCCATCTCAGAGGAGCAAGACATCCGCTGATTGACCAAAGCAAAGTCGTTCCCGTAGACATAATGCTGGGCGGTGATTTTGACACCCTTGTCATTACCGGTCCCAATACCGGCGGTAAAACCGTTTCAATCAAAACAATAGGTCTGCTGACAATGATGTCAATGTGCGGACTGATGATTCCCGCCAACGACAGAAGTGAAATCTCCGTATTTGACGAAATACTTGCGGATATAGGTGACGAGCAGTCAATAGAGCAGTCTCTTTCCACATTCTCCGCACACATGACGAATATCATTGATATACTCAACGTGGCAAACGAAAAAAGTCTTGTACTGATAGACGAGTTGGGTGCGGGTACCGACCCCGTTGAGGGTGCGGCTCTCGCAATGGCAATTCTGGAGCAGCTTCATATCCAGGGAGCAAAGATTGCCGCCACCACCCACTATGCGGAGCTTAAGGCATACGCCCTGGAAACAAAAGGTGTTGAAAACGGATGCTGCGAATTCGATATAAAGACGCTTCGTCCCACCTACCGTCTGCTCATAGGCGTTCCCGGTAAATCCAACGCCCTTGCAATCAGCAGCCGCCTCGGACTCAAGCCCGAGGTCATAGAGAGAGCAAACGAACTTGTTTCAAGCGAAAACAAGGAATTTGAAAACGTGGTTGACCGTCTTGAGGAAACACGTAAAAAAATGGAGGAGGAGTACGAAAACGCAAAATCCGCCTCCGACACAATTCGTATAGAAAGAGAAAAGCTTGAAAAAGAAAAGAAAGAAATTGCCCTGCTTCGTGACAGAGAAATGGAAAAGGCAAGAGGTCAGGCGTTGAGAATCGCAGAGCAGGCAAAAAGAGAGGCCTACGCTCTGCTTCAGGAGCTGGATAAGCTGAAAAAGGAGCAGGCGGCCGCAAAGGATGCCGCAGAGCTTGCCCGACGGGCAAAGGCGGCAGTCAAGAAAGGAATAGGGGCCAGTGATTCAGCGGCAGAGCCCATAATGGAAGCCGGCGACGATGAGGATTACGTTCTTCCCCGTCACGTAATCAAGGGGGATAACGTGGTAATCAGAGATCTGGGCAAGAGCGCAAAGGTAATCAGCCCCGCAGATAAAAGCGGAAACGTTGAGGTGCTTGCCGGCTCAATCATTACCAGAGTCAAAGAGGCAAATCTGAAGCTGATTGAAAAAGAGGAGCCGAAAAAGAAAGCGGAGCCCGCCGTAAAATTCAAGGGCGAAAGCCGTCTGAACATGACTCCCGAAACCCGACTTGACTTAAGAGGAATGACCGTTGACGACTGCCTTATCGAGCTTGACAGATTCATTGACCATTCTCTGAGAACGGGACTTGCGGAATTTACCGTAGTTCACGGTAAAGGAACGGGCGCTCTGAGAAACGCAGTCACGAAATATCTTAAATCTTCACCCTATGTCAAATCAAGCCGTCTCGGTGTTTACGGCGAGGGCGAAGACGGAGTAACGATAGTATTTCTTAAATGATACAATGTGAAAAAGTCGGTCATATCTTGTGCCTTACTATGAAGACGGCACAACAAATTGTATAAATCCGGTTATTCAACAGATATTCACAAAAATATGTGAAAAAGCTCCCGAAAAAAGCCGAAATTTATGCTTGACACAACCCGATGTTTATAGTATAATACCCACCTGTAAAGCGTAATCACTTTACAGGTGTTATTTTACATTTCAGAGAGGAGGTTTATTGTGGCAAAGAATTACGATACTGCGATTCTTATGGATTTCTACGGTGAAATGCTCACCGAAAAACAGCGTTCTTTCCTTGAATATTACTACAATGACGACCTCTCTCTTTCAGAAATAGCAGAGAATGAAGGCATCACCCGTCAAGGCGTGAGAGATGCCATCAAGAGAGCCGAGACACAGATGATTGAAATGGAAGAGCGTCTCGGTGTTGCAAAAAAATTTTCCGAAATGAACGAGGGTCTCAAGGAGATTATAGAGTATTCAAACAAGATTACGGAATATAATCTTCACCACGGTCTTTCAAAAGAAATCAACGATTACAGCGTCGGCATCAAAGCGGCGGCAATCACACTGCTTGAGGGCTGATAAAAACTGAGAGGTGACTTTCAATGGCATTCGACGGACTTTCCGACAGACTTGAAGCCACGTTCAAAAATTTAAGAAGCAAAGGCAGTCTTACCGAATCAGACGTACGCTCAGCAATGAGAGAAGTACGCATGGCACTTCTTGAGGCAGACGTCAACTATAAGGTTGCCAAGGATTTCACAAACACGGTTACGGAAAAAGCCATCGGCGAGAAGGTAATGGAAAGTCTTACGCCTTCACAGATGGTTATCAAGATAGTACACGAAGAGCTTGTTTCACTTATGGGCGGTACCAACGCCCGCCTTGCCTATGCCGCTCATCCTCCCACAGTAGTACTTATGTGCGGTCTTCAGGGTTCAGGTAAAACAACTCACAGTGCCAAGCTTGCTCTGAAGCTCAAGAAGGAAAACCATCGTCCCCTGCTGGTTGCCTGCGACGTTTACAGACCTGCCGCCATCAAGCAGTTACAGGTTGTAGGCGAAAAAGCGGGTGTACCCGTTTTTGAAATGGGTCAGGGAAATCCCGTTGAAATTTCAAGAGCCGCGGTTGATGAAGCAAAGCTTAAGGGTTACGATTACGTTATCATAGATACGGCAGGCCGTCTTCACGTTGATGAGGAGCTCATGAACGAGCTTAAAAACATCAAAGCAGAGGTCAAGCCCCACGAAATTCTGCTTGTAGTTGACTCAATGACAGGTCAGGATGCGGTAAACGTAGCAACCTCATTTGATGAAGCACTCGGCATCGACGGCCTTATCCTCACAAAGCTTGACGGCGATACCAGAGGCGGTGCCGCCCTTTCCGCAAGAGCGGTTACGGGAAAGCCCATCAAATTTGTGGGTACAGGCGAAAAGCTTGAGAATCTTGATGCCTTCCACCCCGACAGAATGGCTAACAGAATCCTCGGCATGGGGGACGTTCTCTCCCTTATCGAGAAAGCCGAGCAGATGATTGACGAAAAAGAAGCTGCGGAGCTTGAAAGAAAGCTGATGCAGAATAAATTCGACCTTAACGACCTGCTTGACCAGTTCCGTCAGCTAAAGAAAATGGGTTCACTTCAGGAAATGCTTGAAATGATACCCGGTATCGGTAAGAAGGCAAAGGATATTGAGGTTGACGAAAAACAGTTTGACCGTCTTCAGGCAATTATCCTTTCCATGACACCCAAAGAGAGATCCAACCCCGACATAATCAATCCCTCCCGCAAAAAGAGAATTGCGGACGGATGCGGTCAGTCTCTGGATGACGTTAACCGTCTGATGTCACAGTACAGACAGATGCAGAAGATGTTCAAACAGATGAACGGCAAAAAGGGAGGCAAACGCCACAGAAAGCAGAAATTCAGAATGCCTGCCGGCTTTGACCCCTCACAATTCGGTATGTAATTCAGTATTAACTGATACATTATAAATCATCAATAATTTATTTTAATTTCTGGAGGAAATTATCATGGCAGTAAAAATCAGACTTCGTCGTATGGGCGCAAAGAAAAATCCCTACTATCGTATCGTAGTAGCAGATTCAAGATATCCCCGTGACGGCAGATTCATCGAAGAAATCGGTACTTACAATCCCCTTACAGATCCCTCAACGGTTACTGTTGACGCTGACAAGACAAAGCAGTGGATTGCTAACGGCGCTCAGCCCACAGATACAGTTAAGGCCCTTCTCAAAAAGGAAGGTATCCTTTAATGGAAGAATTGCTCATAAGCATTGCTCAGGGACTCGTTGAAGAACCCTCCGCAGTCAACGTAACAAAAGAAGAATCCGAAAACGGTTCTGTTGTCTATCATCTTCACGTTGCTGAAAATGATATGGGCAGAGTAATCGGCAAGCAGGGCAGAATTGCAAAGTCAATCCGTACCGTAATGCGTGCCGTTGCCGCAAGACAGAACGCAAGGGTTGTTGTTGAAATTGATTAAGCAGTATCTTGAAATCGGTGAAATCACGGGTACCCACTCCATACACGGAGAGGTCAGGGTCAATCCCTGGGCGGATTCACCGGAATTTCTCAAAAAATTCAAAACCCTCTATTTTGATGCAAGCGGAGAAAAATCCGTAAAGATTAAATCCGCAAGACCTCACGGAAACGTGTGCCTTCTCAAAATAGACGGAATTGATACCGTAGAGGATGCCCAGAAATTAAGAGGCAAAATTCTCTACATGAAGCGAAGCGACGCAAAGCTGCCCAAAAACAGTTATTTCATTGCGGAGCTTATCGGATGTAAGGTTTACGATGCCGACAGCGGCGATATCTGTTACGGCGAGCTTACCGACGTAAGCGAAACCGGCGCCAATGACGTATGGCATATCACCAAAGAAGGCAGAGAATACCTTATTCCCGCAATTCCCGACGTGGTAATTGACACAAACGTAGCGGAAAACAAAGTGATTATCAGACCGCTGAAAGGTATATTTGACGATGAGGATTGATATACTGACCTTATTCCCCGAAATGTGCCTTAACGTGCTTTCGGAAAGTATAATCGGCAGAGCCAGAGCAAACGGCTGTGTTGAGATTAACTGCCGTAACATCAGAGATTACACCTCTGATAAGCACAACAGAGTTGATGACTCCCCTTACGGAGGAGGCACGGGTATGATAATGCAGACTCAGCCCATTTACGACTGTTTCCTGTCACTTTGCAGAGAGCTGGGCAAAAAGCCCCACCTCATATATATGTCTCCACAGGGTAAAACGTTAAATCAACAAAGAGTCAAGGAGCTTTCGGCTCTTGACAACGTTGCAATTCTCTGCGGACACTATGAGGGTGTTGATGAACGCGTTATCGAAGAAATCGTGGACGAGGAAATTTCAATCGGCGATTACGTGCTTACGGGGGGAGAGCTTCCCGCACTTATACTTGCGGACAGCATTTCAAGAATGCTCCCGGGAGTACTTGCAAACGAAGATGCATTCACCCTTGAAAGTCACTATTCGGGTATGCTTGAGTATCCTCAGTACACAAGGCCATACGAGTGGCACGGCATGAAGGTACCTCAGGTGCTTACCGGCGGTCACCATGCCAATATACTCGCCTGGCAGCATGAGCAGTCACTGAAACGCACTTACGAAAGGCGTCCCGACCTGCTCAAAAAAGCGGAGCTTTCAAATAAGGATAAGGCCTTTATTAAAAAGCTCAGGAATGACAAATAATGAAAAAAAGACTTGCATTTTAGTTCCTTATATGATAAAATGCAGTTCGTATGTTAGGTTTTACTGAAAGAGGTGAACACAATGAAGGAAGGAATCCATCCCAAGTATCAGCAGACAGAGGTTCGCTGTGCATGCGGTGAAGTCATCACAACCGGTTCAACAAAGGAAAATCTCAGAGTAGATATCTGCTCCAAGTGCCATCCCTTCTACACCGGCAAGCAGAAGCTTGTAGACACAGGCGGACGTGTTGATCGTTTCAACAAGCGTTTTGGTCTTAACAACAAATAATCTGTTGACAAACAGCAAATCGGCGGTGCAATCAATATGCACCGCTTCTTTTGTATCATCCGTTTTCAAAAAAGAGGTTTTATGGATAGTTATCAGACCGTAAAAAAAG
This sequence comes from Clostridia bacterium, assembly GCA_024404015.1. Taxonomy (GTDB): domain Bacteria; phylum Bacillota; class Clostridia; order Oscillospirales; family Acutalibacteraceae; genus CAG-177. The sequence goes on along the minus strand of JAKSQQ010000027.1, from coordinate 958 downwards.
AGGCCCTTGATGAATATATCGTCAAAAAATCCCGATTCATAGGTCATATAAAGCCCGTCACCACTCAGGAGGAGGCACTGGCGTTCATCTCGGAGGTTTCAAAAAAGCACTGGGATGCCACCCACAACGTTTACGCCTACATACTCCGTGAGGGTGGCGTTAAACGCTTTTCGGATGACGGAGAACCCCAGGGAACGGCAGGCATTCCCGTACTTGACGTGCTTGAAAAAAGCGGTCTCACGGACTGTGCCGTGGTGGTAACAAGATATTTCGGCGGCATAATGCTGGGTGCAGGCGGTCTGGTAAGGGCATATTCCCATTCAGCTTCAATAGCCGTAACCGCAGGCGGAATCATCACCCGGGCTCTCTGTGCGAGAATGAAAATCACATGCGACTACACATTCTACGGTAAGCTTTCCTCGCTCATCCCCGAATCAGGCGGAATCATTGAGGACACTCAATTTGAAGATAATGTCACCCTCACCTTCCGTCTTCCGTTAAAAGACGTTGACTCCTTCGGTGCAAAGCTGACCGATGCATCAAACGGCAGATATACCGCAGAAAAAACAGATGAATTCTTTGACGAAATATAAAAGCGTATCTTCGGCTGAAGATACGCTTTGCTTTTTGTACCGTTTACTTTACAAAGAGGAAAATCGAAGCCTCGGGAAGAATCCTTGAAAGGTTGATGCGGAGCCAATGGAAGAACATACGAAGCCATTCGCCGTTAATATATGAAACAAAATCCTGCTTCTGGTCATAGCCCTCGACGTTGATAACGGGCTCCGTGTTTTCGCCGACCGGATTTACCGTGGAGCAACAGACAAGCTACGTAAACCACCGGAAGAAGATAAGTGGTTATAACCCATAAAACGCAAAAAGCCCCGCCCGGAGCCAAGATAATTCTTGATTCCAAGCGGGATTGAATTAGTATGGGAGAAATAAATAATGTTATGAA
>JAKSQQ010000026.1 GCA_024404015.1 Clostridia bacterium | reverse complement strand
TAGCGGATAAGCTTGCATTCGTGATAATCGTGGCATCCGCATTCAAGACATCTCTTTGCTTCGCTCATTGCCGTTTCGGCGGAGAAGCCCAGATTGATTTCGTCAAAGTCGTGCTTTCTTTCCTCGGCATTTCTCTGAGGCATTTTTGCACGGCTGATTTTTTCTCTGTCTGCAAAATCAGAAGCCGTAACGGTTTTTTCAACCACGAAGGGCTTACGGTATTTCACGTCTTTGCCCTTAAGATATTCGTCGATTACCTCGCTTGCTTTCTGCGCTTCGCCGATGGCTTCAATGGCGATGGATGCGCCCTTGTTGGTGGCGTCACCTGCGGCAAATACACCCTCAAGAGAAGTGCGGAAGGAAAGGGCATCTGCACAAATATTGCCTCTGTCGGTCAGCTCAAGCTCTTCAAAGCCCTTGATATTTATCTTTTGTCCGATTGCCATGATTACAGAATCAAGTTCAATGGTTTCAAATGCGCCTTCAACGGGAACGGGACGTCTTCTTCCTCCGGCATCCGGCTCGCCAAGCTCCATTTTCTGAAGCTTAACTGCCTTGACTTTTCCGTTTTCACCTATGATTTCAACGGGGTTGCAGAGGAATTTATACTGTACGCCTTCCTCCTCCGCTTCGTCGATTTCAACCTTTTCGGCAGGCATTTCGGCTCTTGTTCTTCTGTAACTTACGTAGACATTTTCAGCGCCGAGTCTCACCGCCCCCCGGCAGGCCTCCATAGCGGTATTACCGCCTCCGCAGACGGCAACGTTTTTACCGATATCAACGGGATTTTTAAGAGCAATGCTGCGCAGAAAATCTATACCGCCGATAACTCCCTCAAGCTCCTCACCGGGAACTCTCATGGAGCTGCTGGTCCAGGCACCTATGGCAACAAGGACGGCATCGTGGCTCTTTCTGACTTGGTCAAAGCTGATATCTTCACCGATTGTTATATTGTTTTTTATGTCAACGCCCAGCTTTGATATGGTATCAATTTCCATATCAAGTACCTCTTTGGGCAGACGGTACTGAGGAATACCATAGCGCAGCATACCGCCCATCTTGGGCATTGCGTCGTAAATCGTAACCTTGTGTCCTTTGACGGCAAGGAAATATGCGGCGGTAAGACCTGCCGGGCCTCCGCCTATAATACCTACGGTTTTGCCCGTTGAAGGTGCAACCTCGGGAATGAATTTATTACCCGATTCAAGATCTTTGTCTGCGGCAAACGCTTTGAGAAAAGCAATTGAAATACTGTCCTCAACATACTGTCTGCGGCACGCCTTTTCGCAGGGATGGGGACATACTCTGCCTATTGATGCAGGCAGTGGAACTCTTTCTTTTACAAGCTCGGTTGCTTCTCTGAATTTGCCTTCCGAAATCAGCTTAACGTAGCCCTGACAGTCTGTTCCGGCGGGGCAGTTAAGTGAGCAGGGACCCTTGCAGTCTCCGGTATGGTCGGAAATGAGAAGCTCAAGGGCTATTTTTCTTGACTGGTCAATTCTGGGAGAATGGGTATGGATTACCATTCCGTCTGTGGCAATTGTTGCGCAGGCACGCAGAAGCTTGGGAATATTATCCGCCTCAACCGTACACAGACCGCAGGCACCGTAGGGCTTCAGCTCGTCAACGTAGCAGAGAGTGGGGATTTCTATTCCGTTGGCATCGGCAATCTGAAGGACCGACTGTCCCTTGGGGGCAATTATTTCTTTTCCATCTATCGTTACTTTAATCATATCCATCAGATCACCTCCTTAATCTCTTGTAACCGCACCGAAGCGGCAGGCATTGTAACACGAGCCGCAGCCGATACATTTATTTGCATCAATGATGTGAACGGATTTGACCGTACCGCTGATTGCATCTGCGGGACACTTCTTTGAACAGAGAGTACATCCACGGCATTTATCTTGGTCAATGCTGTACGTAACAAGGTCTGCACAACTGTGTGCGGGACATTTTTTATCGTTGATATGTGCTTCGTATTCGTTTCTGAAATATCTGAGAGTGGTGAGTACGGGGTTGGGAGCAGTCTGCCCAAGACCGCAGAGCGCACCGTCCTTGATTGCAAGGCAAAGCTCTTCAAGAAGCTCAATATCTCCCTGCTTTCCTTCGCCTTTGACGATTCTGTCAAGGATTTCCAGCATTCTTTTTGTACCGATACGGCAGTGAACACACTTGCCGCAGGATTCCTTTGCCGTAAAGTCAAGGAAGAATTTTGCCATACTTACCATGCAGGTGGTTTCATCCATAACTACCACGCCGCCGGAGCCCATGATTGCACCGGTTGCACCGAGTGCTTTATAGTCGATTACGGTATCAAGCAGTTCAGCGGGGATACATCCGCCGGAGGGACCGCCCATCTGGACTGCCTTGAACTGCTTGCCGTCACGGATTCCTCCGCCGATACCGAAGATAACGTCACGAAGAGTTTTACCCATGGGGATTTCCACAAGTCCGCCCTTACGGATTTTACCCGTGAGAGCAAATACCTTGGTACCCTTGCTGTTTTCCGTACCCATTGCGGAGAATGCTTCACCGCCGTTGAGAATAATCCAGGAAACGTTTGCAAAGGTTTCAACGTTATTGATATTTGAGGGCTTGTACCAGTAGCCCGCCTGAGCAGGGAAGGGGGGCTTGAGACGGGGCATTCCTCTTTCGCCCTGAAGGGACTCGATAAGTGCGGTTTCTTCGCCGCAGACAAATGCGCCCGCGCCTGCCTTTATTCTCATCTTACAGCAGAAGGGTGAGCCGAGAATGTTATCACCGAGATATCCCGCTTCCTCTGCCTGTCTGATTGCATTTTTAAGTCTTTCAATTGCAAGGGGGTATTCCGCTCTTACGTAAACGATTGCTTCTTTTGCGCCGATGGCATAAGCACCGATAAGCATACCTTCAATAAGATTGTGGGGATCGCTTTCAATAACTGCTCTGTCCATAAATGCACCGGGGTCACCCTCGTCTGCATTACAGATAAGATATTTTTCATCGTCCTCGGATTGACGGGCGGCATTCCACTTGAACCAGGTGGGGAAACCCGCACCGCCTCTGCCTGCAAGTCCCGAGGTCTTGATTTCTTCAATAACGTCTTCGGGAGACATTGTTTTAAGCACTTTTTCAAGGGCCTTATATCCGTCTGTGTCGGTATATTCCTCTAATTTTTCGGGATTGATTATACCGCAGTGACGAAGGGCAATTCTGGTCTGCTGAGAGAGAAATGCCTTGTCCTCGTCTTTGATTTCAATATCTTTGACCGCTTCTCCGTCACCCCTGACGAATGCGATGATTTTTTCCGCATCCTCGGGTGTTACACGGACAAGTCGTTTAAGAAGTTCTTCACCTTCATAGATATCGACTATGGGCTCAAGATAGCACATACCGATACATCCGGTTACGGTAAGGAAAGCGTCGGTTTCGCTGATTTTTGCTTCAAGGGCTTCATATACTTTTGCTGCACCTGCGGCAATACCGCAGCTGCCTTCACCTACTGCAATTTTCATGAAATGCTCTCCTCTCTGAGTTTGTTGATGATTTCAATGGCTTTTGCGGGAGTAAGTCTGCCGTAGGTTTCTCCGTTTATCATCATGACGGGAGAAAGAGAGCAGCATCCCAGACAGGAAACGGCTTTAAGGGTGAAAAGTCCGTCGTCGGTGGTTTCGCCGTCGCTGATATTCAGCTCACGGCAAAGTGCCTCTTCGATTTTTTCGGAGCCGTTTACGTGGCACGCAGTACCCTGGCAGAGCATAATCAGATATTTGCCTACGGGTTTAAGTCTGAACTGTGAATAAAAGGTGGCAACACCCATTACCTGAGCAGGGCTTGAGCCGATTCTATCCGCAATGCGATAAAGCACGTCAACGGGCAGATATCCGTATATCTCCTGGGCGTGCTGCAGTATTGTGATAAGACTTCCCTTTACGTCACCGTATTCTTCAAGCACGGGCTCAATAAGGGAAAGGTCACTTTTTTTGCAATTACATTCCATAGTGTATCCTCCGGGTTTAAGGTATATACAGTTAATATAACATATTATGCTTATATTATCAATATAAATAAAAAGAAAAGCGGGTATTTACTTTTTATTTCCGTTATGGTAATATTGACGGGCACGAAAAATTCAGGGGGATTATTATGAATAAAAAAAGTAACGCAAAGGCACTGCTACCCATCGGAGTATTTATAGTGCTTTATCTCGGGCTCGGTATTCTTTTTGAGTATATTCTCAAAATAGAAATGGGATTTTATAACATTCCCATTATTGCCGTATTTATCGTTGCGATACTTGTAGCAATGGTACAGAGCAAAGGTCTTGATTTTAACGAAAAAATGACGCTTATGGGTAAAGGTGCAGGAGACAGGGATATCATGATAATGATATTCATCTTTTTCCTTGCCGGTATGTTTTCGGGTATTGTCGGCAGAGGCGGAGCCCAGAGTGTTGCCTATTTTCTGCTTGATATGATTCCCGCAAGATTTGCTGTTGCGGTGCTTTTCCTCATATCCTGCTTCGTTTCTACGGCGATGGGCACCTCGGTGGGTACGATTACCCTGATTACTCCCATAGCGGTTGAGGCTGCAAATGCATCCGGACACGGTCTCGCACTTTGCGTAGCCACGGTAATGGGCGGTGCGATGTTCGGCGATAACCTTTCCTTTATTTCGGATACCACCATAGCCGCCTGCAACGGTCAGGGATGTCAGATGAAGGATAAGTTCAGAGAGAATTTCTTTATTGCTCTTCCTGCGGCAATCGCAACGCTGATTATCGTATTGGTTATGACAGCCAAAAACGGTGATGCAATCACCATTCAGAATTATAACCTGCTTCAGATAGTTCCGTATCTGCTGGTTCTTATACTGGGTATAATCGGTATAAACGTATTTATCGTTCTCATTATCGGTATCGTTTCCGGCTCAATTATTATGCTTGCAACGGGAGCTGTCAGCTTCTATGACCTGCTCTGCAGTATGGGAAACGGTATTTCCGGTATGTATGAGACCGCAATGGTTGCCATTCTTGTTTCCGCACTCTGCGCTCTCATTCGTGAGGCGGGCGGATTTGAAGCACTTCTCAGCGGTATCAAGAAAATCTTCAAGGGCAAAAAAGGCGGTCAGTTCGGTATGGGCGTTCTTGTAGGCCTTATGGATATAGCTACGGCAAACAATACGGTTGCAATCGTAATGGCAAATCCCATTGCAAAGGAAATGTCGGAGGAATACGGTATTTCAAATAAGAAATCCGCTTCGATTCTTGATACGTTCTCCTGCATTTTCCAGGGAATTATTCCGTACGGTGCGCAGATGCTGGTTGCAATTTCTCAGGTTAAGATACTTGAAAAAAGTATATCCGCATTTCAGATTATTCCTTATCTTTTCTATCCGTTTATGCTTCTTATCAGCTCCATGTTCTTTATCTTTGTGCTTCCGGAAAGAAAAGGAAACAAACAGAAAAATCGACAGTAAATGTAAAGGACACCGTCAGTCGACGATGTCCTCTTTTCTTATATTCTGACTGCTTTTTGATTTGCGGTTCATTCCGATATAAAAGACGATACAAATCAGTATTGACAGTATTGAACCGATCGGAGCCGCCGTTCCCATATAAAACAGACTTTTGTATGCTTTGGAGAAATAGTATGACAGAGGTATTCTTGCAAACAATGCCGATACGGAATTATGAATGAAGGAAAATTCCGACCTGCTGTAAGCACAGAAATAACCGCTGAATATAAAGTGAATTGCCGCAAACAGACAGTCCCATACGTAGCTTTTAAGATAGGGTGTGCCTGTTTCAATAACCGATGCGTCCTTTGTGAAAAGGGAAATGACAAAGGGCGAAATGAATTGGAACAGTACCGAAAAGAAAAGTCCGCTGACAACGGCGATGGCGATTGCATCCAGCATGGTCTTTTTTGCTCTGTCGTGCTTTCCCGCACCGACATTCTGGGCACAGAGAGCGGAAACAGATGCCATCAGCGTTGAAGGCACAAGGAAAAGTATCCCGATAACCTTCTCCGATATTCCTACTGCGGCGGAGTCGGTAAGTCCTCTGTTATTTGCAAATACAGTAATTAGCAGGAAAGCAATCTGAATAAATCCGTCCTGGAGGGAGATGGGAATACCTACCCTCATTATCTGACCCACTATGTTTTTACGGAGTCTGAAATGAGCTTTTGATATTCCGCTTATCATGTTCTTCTTTACTATGAAGAAAACGGCTATAATAACGCTGATTGTTTGTGAAAGAGTTGTACCCAGTGCGGCACCGGCGCTATCCATTCCCAATTTACCTATAAGGAGAAAATCAAGTCCGATGTTGCAGACGCAGGCAACTGCGATGAAATACATGGGACTCTTTGAGTCGCCCATGCCTCTGAATACAGAGCTTATCACGTTGTACAGCACAATAAAGGGAATACCTGCGAAGCATATTCGCAGATAGTTTACCGTTCCCTCAACCGCATCCCCAGGGGTGGACATAACCTTTACTATGGGCTTTGTGCAAAGCAAAAGCAATGCCGTCAGTACAAGTGAAATTGCAAAAAACACGGTTACCGTGTTTCCGACGGCTTTGTTTTTCAGTTCGCTGTCTCCTGCACCTACCGCTTTGCCGATAAGAACGAGTGAGCCCGTTACAAGCCCTACTATCATTACCGTCAGCATGTGCATTACCTGACTGCCGATTGAAACGGCGGTGGTGCTTGCCGTAGGACAGAATCTGCCTATGATGAATAAATCCGCCAGCCCGTAGAGAGTCTGTAAAAAATAGGACAGAAGGAAAGGCAGTGAAAAATAAATTATATTTTTGAATACGCTTCCGTTGGTTAGATTTTTTTCCATATTACTTCGTGGATTATTTCTGATTTTCAGCGGCTCTTACACCTGCGGAGTACAAATCCTCGCGACAGGTTTTCTTTACTTCGTCAAAGGGCTTCGGAACGGGGCAGGAATAGTACATTTCGGAAACGCCTACATCCTTTGCCATTTCCGCACCCTTGCCTTCACATCCGCAGATGGTGATGACTTTTTTGCCCATTGCCTTACATCTCAAGGCAATGCCGGAAATTACCTTTCCGTTTACGGACTGTGAGTCAAGACGGCCTTCACCCGTAATGATAAGGTCTGCTTTTTCCGCTTTTTTATCAAAGCCGGCGGTATCGAGTATAATATCGATTCCCTTTTTCAGTTCTCCGTCAAGGAACAGCACCGTGCCGGCACCGAGGCCTCCTGCCGCGCCTGCTCCTTTCAATGAGGAAACGTCTTTTCCGAGGCACTCAAGGGCTACCTCGGCGAAGTGTCTCATACCCTCGTCAAGACGGACAATCATTTCTTCATCCGCACCCTTTTGAGGAGCGAATACGTACGCGGCGCCCATTTCACCGTAGAGGGGATTCTCTACGTCACAGGCGGCGGTTACGGGAATGCCGATTGTTTTTTCGGGAGGAACGATTTTTACGATTTTGCCGAGATTTGCACCGATTGGCTCAAGCTCGTTTCCATCTTCATCAAGGAAACTGAAGCCGAGAACTGATGCCATACCTATACCGCAGTCATTGGTGGCACTGCCACCCAGACCCAGCATTATGCTTTCGGCACCCTTTGATATGGCGTCAAGTATAAGATATCCCACGCCCTTTGTGGTGGAAAGCTCGGGATTTTTATTGTCGCCTGCAAGAGGAAGACCTGAGCAGGCAGCCATTTCGATTACCGCCCTGCCGCCGTTAAGCATAAGATATTCCGCATCAACGGGCTCACCGAATACGCCGGGGACCGTTACGGTAATATTCTTTCCTCCGCATACGGAGTGAAGACAGGAGCAAAGCCCCTCGCCGCCATCGGCAACGGGGAGCTTGGTAATGCTGACATTTTTTATTGTGTCCTCAAAGGCACTGCCCACAATGTCGCAGACTTCTTTTGCGGAAAGGGTGCCTTTGAATGAATCGGGAGAGATAAGTATATTCATGGTATTATTCTGCTGATGCTTTTCTGATGTATCTCTTGAAGAATGCAATGCCGGGGCCTATTGCCTCAACGGGGATTCTTTCGTTTGTACCGTGTGTGCAGAGAAGAAGCTCAACGCTTGCCTTATAAGGTGAGTATCTGTAAATGTTTTTGCAGATGGGCTCATAGTTGCAGGCATCCGTGCCGCCCATTACAAGATAGGGAGCAACAACGTTGTTGCTGTTTTCCTGCATGCAGATTTCCTTAATGATATTGAATGCTCTTGAATCCGTGGGTGAGAATGAGGAAGCTTCCTTTGTCTTGAGAGCTTTTACCTCAATATTCTTGTTTCTGACTACCTTACGGATATGGTCCTCAACGTCCTGAACGGAAACGCCGGGCATCTGTCTGAAGTTAACGACGATGCTTGCCTTCTGGGGAAGTACGTTTGCGGCGGGACTGCCCTCAGCCATGGTGACACCTGTTGTGGTGCGTACGAAGGTGGCGGCGGGAGGAATGAGCTTGAATACCTGAGTGAGTGCGGGAGTGAGAATGGGAAGATTGCAGGTAATAAGACGTACGGGATAGGTGCAGTTACGGCCGATAGATGCAAATAAATCCTTTACAAAGGGTCTCATCTCTGCCTTGAACTGATGATTTTCAAGGTCCTTGATGACGTCTGCAAGCTGACCGAGTGCGGTGTGCTTGGGGGGCTGTGATGAATGGCCGCCCTTTGCCCTTACGCTGATTTCAAAATCGCAGTATCCCTTTTCGGCAATGCCGATACCTACGAGCTGCTTGTTGTTGATAATACCTTTGATGTCAACGGGAAGAATTGCGCCGCCCTCGTCAACGATTGAATCAAGATGAACGCCTCTTGCCTGAAGAGTTTCCATAAGTGCTTTTGCACCGCTGTCACCGTTGGCAACTACTTCTTCATCCTGACCGAAGAGAAGATAAACGTCTCTTTCGGGCTGAAAACCTTCTTCAAGAAGGGTTTCAACTGCTTCCATTACGCCCATAAGATGATTCTTCATGTCAAGAGCACCGCGGCCCCAGATGAATTCGCCGTCATTGTATCCGCTGAAGGGATCGTATTTCCAGTCGCCCTCAGTACCCTCTGAAATGGGAACTACGTCCTGGTGGGAAAGAAGTGCGATGGGGTCAAGGTCGTCTCTTGTACCTTTCCAGCGATAAAGCAGACTTGCTTCTTTAACGATTTCCTTTTCGAGCTTCTCGTGAATAAGGGGGAAAGCTTCATCAAGAAAATCGTGGAATTTGTCAAACTGTGTAAAATCAACCGTTTCCTTTTCGGGATAGCTGATTGTGGGGATTGAAAGAGCCGTGCTCAGATGAGCTATTGCTTTTTCCTCGTCAACCTTTTCCTCTGTGGGAGTACCGTAATCGATTTTTTCGGGAACGAACTTTGCGGCTCTGACTGCGTTTACTGCTGCAGCAGCACCAAGTGTACCGAGAATGCCGTACTTAACTGCCTTTTTCATAATATTTCCGCCTTTCGTGTATAATAAAAGCTTGGAATTTATTATATAATATCAATCGAAATATTTCAATAGCAAAATTGTTTGACATTTGCACCTTGTCAAATTATAATTTTTTTGACAGGCAGGTGTTTTTATGACGGGAATCATACTTATAGATAAACCGAAGGATTTTACTTCATTTGACGTGGTGGCAAAGGTGCGCAGAATCTGCGGAGAAAAGAAATGCGGACACAGCGGTACGCTTGACCCCATGGCAACGGGAGTAATGACAATATTACTGGGAGGAGCCACAAGATTTTGTGAATTACTGCCCTCTCACGATAAAGCATACGTGGCAAAGCTTAAGCTGGGCACGACAACGGATACTCTTGATGTCACGGGAAAGGTACTTGAGGAGAGACAGGTTACCGCCTCGGCAGAGGATTTTGCCGCTGCCTGCGATGATTTCAGAGGTGAAATTACCCAGGTGCCTCCCATGTATTCCGCAATTTCCGTAAATGGCAGACGGCTTTATGATCTGGCGAGGCAGGGAATTGAGGTTGAAAGACCCGAAAGACAGGTCACAATCCGTAAGCTTGATATTCTGAGCAGCGACGAAGAGAATAACGAATACGAAATTTACGTGGAATGCTCATCAGGTACGTATATTCGCACTCTGATAGCCGATATAGGTGAAAAACTGAACTGCGGAGCGGTCATGACTGACCTCAGACGCGTAAAGGCAAACGGCTTTACTATACAGCAAACGGTCACCCTTGAGCAGCTGGAAAAAGCCGCCTCGGAAGGGGACATTTCCGACCTGCTTATACCCGTTGAAAGTGCTTATAACTCATACGAATCACTCACAGTAACCGAAGCCCAGGCAAAGAGATTTTCAAACGGTGGAGATTTGCTGACGGAACGGCTTAAAAACTGTAAAGGCAACGGACTTTACAAGGTGCTTGACCCAAACGAAAAATTTCTCGGTTTGGGTGAAATAGACGGTGGAAACTCGCTGAAAGTGGTCAGATTGTACATTGAAAAATGATTTTTTCTCTCCGATATCTATATATACACTTGACAAAATCAAAATATACAATATAATGTGTTGTGATGGCAAAGTTTTATGCTCAAAGTTACAGGAGGAAAAATTATGAAGAAGATACTTTCATTAATGCTTGCAGTACTGATGATTTTTTCGTCTGCGGCAGTTCTTTCAACAGTATCCTTTGCTGATGAATCAAACACAGGCAGCTTAGGTGAAAATCTTACCTGGTTATTTAGCGCAGGTACTCTCATTATCAGCGGTAAGGGTGAAATGGATGACAGGGATGTTCCCGAAGTTCTCTCCGATGTTATCGTTAATTTTCCCGAAATCCATTACGTTGATATCCGCGAAGGCGTTACCTCAATCTGCAAGGATTGCTTCAATAATTTTGAAGAGCTTGAAGAGGTCTGGATTCCCTCCTCGGTCAAGACAATAGATGTTACCGCTTTCCTCGGTTGTCCCAAGCTTAAAAGCTTTACGGTTGCCTTCGGCAACAAGGATTTCCTCCCCAATGACGACATCAGCCGTTCCACGGACGGTGTTCTCTACAACATTGACAAGACAAAGATTATCTGCTTCCCCAGAAACAGCAGTATAATCACAAAGGAAAAGCCCTCGTTCATTCTTCCCGGTACGGTCAGCGAAATCGGTGATTATGCCTTTGAAGGATGCGCAGGTCTTAAAAAGATTGAATTTGAAACCGATTGTCAGCTTCAGACCATAGGTGCCAATGCATTTTCAAACTGTACTTCTCTTGAATCCGTTGATTTCACAAGACAGACGGATGTTACTGCCATCGGTTCCAATGCTTTCAGCGGCTGTTCGGCTCTTACCGAATTCAAATTCTGGCCGACACTTAATTCCAAGAAGTTAGGTACCGATATTTTCAAGGGTACCGGTTTTACCTCCTCAAAGGGTAAGGTTACCTTCTACGGTAAGAAAGCAGAGTTCAACTCAATCAATCTTCCCTTCCCCTCCGGTACGATTGTCGAATACGTCAACGGTGAAAACGAATTCTCAATCATCAAGGCCGCTTACATAAGATATAATCCCAACGGCGGCACAATGAGTCATCCGCTTGATTACAGTGTCAATGCTATTCCCATTACAATCACCGACGTCGCTCCCATCAGCAATGCCGGCAGATTCCAGGGCTGGGCAACAGACCCCAAATCAAGCCAGGTTGTTTACAGAGCAGGCAATACCCGCAGGACAGAGGACGGAAGCATTGTTCTCTATGCGGTTTACAGCAATACAATCGTAATAAATTATGATGCAAACGGCGGTACGGGCGCTCCCACTCCCACGGAAGTCGTTGCCGCAGGCACGGTCAACCTTTCTTCCGTTACTCCCTCCAGAGCCGGTTATACCTTCAAGGGCTGGAGCAAGGATAAGAATGCGACCACAGCCGATTGGAGCGCAGGTGCTCTCTTCCCGGTTGATAAATCAGTTACTCTTTATGCTGTTTGGGAGGATAACGGTCCCTATAATCTGATTTTCTACTCACAGGGCAAGGAAATCGGAAAATACCAGAAAATAAAGAATACGGACTTCGTTCTTTCCCTTGAGCCCTCATATACCGGTGACAGCAGATTTGTATTTCAGGGCTGGTCACTCAGCGAGAATGATAAGACCGTCAAATACACAAAGGGTCAGAGTTATACTGAAAACAAGAGTCAGAAATTCTATGCGATTTATAAGAACGTAGGCCCCTACAAGGTATTTGTTCAGACCGCTTACGGTGACGACAGTTTCAAGACAAATGCTTACCGTACTCAGTCCTATTCAGGCGAAAGCTTCGCAATCAACGTTACTCCCGTAACCCGTGACGGATATAACTTCATGGGCTGGATTGATAATAACGGCAAGAAATATCAGCAGGGCGACAGTGCCTGTCCCTCAGGTGACGATCTTTATCTTGAAATCGTATGGGAAAAGATAAACTACACCAAGAATACCACACTCAATCTTCTCCCCGTAGTTCAGAAGACTCTGAGATACAGAAACAGAGCTCATATCGTAGCCGAGGCATCCAACCTTCCCGCGGATTACAGACTTGTTCTCGTTAACGGCAAAACCATTATTTCCGAAACGGTTGCCGACTCTTCGGGTAAGGCACGTATTGATATTACCACGGGAGAGCTTAAAGAAGGATTCACCTATATCGTAAAGGTTCTCGGCCCCGGTGATGCCGTCAGCGAAAGCTATCAGGGTGCTTCCGGCAGAAATCTTACCTCAAAGATTTCCGTAGGCATAGACGACAATTTCTTATGGAAAATCGTAGCGTTCTTCAGGCAGTTCTTTAACGGACAGCCCGTAGTTGAAGTTGAATAACCCCATGGCTTAAATTAAATATTCGGAGCGGCGGGTGTCCTGAGGATGCCTGCTGCTCCGTTTTCGCTTATTATCTTTAATTTACTTGAAATTGGTCTGTCGCTATGATAAAATAATAAACGGTGATTATTATGGAAATATTAAAGAAAATTTTGTTTTGGTTCTGGCAGTTTACATACGGTCTTCTTCAGAATATTGCGGGACTTTGTATGTTGGCAATCTACAAGGCGAAGGGCAGTAAAAGTGAATGGTATCACAATGCTCTTATTACCTACATTGACAAAAAGAATTTCGGCGGAGTAAGTCTGGGCATGTTCATCTTCATTACCGACAAGGCAGAAGGTGACAAGCTGAACGATTACAGAATCCACGAATTCGGTCATACCGTTCAGACCATGATATTAGGCCCCTTATGGCTTCTTGTCATTGCGCTTCCTTCATTTATCTGGTGCGGTCTGCCTGCTCTGAATAAATGGAGAAAAGACAACGATATTTCATACTACTGGCTTTACTGCGAGGGCTGGTCAAACCTTTGCGGTCTGTGGTATACAAAAGAAAAATTCAAAACCGAGGAATGCCTTACAAAAGGCCGCTTCGGTAAACCCATCTGAAAGAAAATATAAGCTATGGACTACGAATTTGATGCTTTTACCGAAGGTGTTGACGCCGGCGGTCTCCGAAGCAAAAAAGAGATTAAACTTATAATTGAATATCTCGTGCTGTATTTAAATGATTCCGTTACCTCCGACGTTGTGATTGAGGCCCTTACCGGCTCTGCCCTTGCCAATTATTTTGAAACTACCCAGGCGGTTGATGAGTTGGTTGCCTCGGGTAATCTTACAAGAGGCGAAAATAACGAGCTGACAATTACAAAGAAGGGCTCGGATTCTCTCAAAGAGCTTATGGACGGAATTCCCGCATCTGTCAGAGAAGCCGCCATGACCTCCGCTTCGATTATTCAGCTTCGTAACAGAAACGAGGGCGCAGCCAATGCCGCCATAGTCAAAAACGGAGAAGCTTACGAGGTCGTGTGCAAAATAATGCATAAGGACACGGTGCTTGTGGAGTTGAAGCTTCATGCCGATGACTATACGCAGGCATCTAAAATAAAAAAGTCCTTTGTTGAAAGTCCCGAAAAAATTTATGAGGCGGTAGTGTCACTGCTGTATTGAGGTCAATATGCTTGAAAACTTAAAAAAGATGGTTTGGGAAGCCAATCTGAAGCTTGTTGAATATAAGCTTGTTCTTTTTACCTGGGGCAACGTTTCGGGTATTGACAGAGACAGAAATCTTGTCGTAATCAAGCCCTCGGGAGTGGAATATTCCGAAATGAAGCCCGAGGATATGGTTGTGCTTACCCTTGATGGAGAAATAGTTGAGGGAAATCTTAACCCATCCTCCGATACACCTACTCATCTTGAGCTTTACCGTAGGTTTCCCGATATAGGCGGTGTTGCCCATACCCATTCCGCATTTGCGGTTGCCTATGCTCAGGCACAGCGTGATATTGAATGTGCGGGTACTACCCATGCGGATTTTGCCTACGGCTCAATTCCCTGCACAAGAAATCTTAAAAGACGTGAGATTGAGAATGATTATGAGCTCAATACGGGCAGAGTGATTGCAGAGCATTTTGAAGAGAATGGTATAGATTATAACGCCGTACCTGCGGCTCTCGTTTGCTCTCACGGTCCTTTTATATGGGGTAAAGACCCCCTTGAAGCGGCAAAGAACGCCGCCGTACTTGAAGAAATTTCAAAAATGGCATATCTGACGGATGCACTCGGAGGCGGTATAGCCGATAAGCACATTCAGAAGAAGCATTACGAAAGAAAACACGGCCCCGATGCTTATTATGGGCAAAACAGGTGATTATATGGCGGCTTGTCCTCATTGCGGTGTAAAACTTCATATATGGAATATTCGGGCAGAGTGTCCGAAATGCGGCGTTAATATTCCCAATTACGATTGGAAAGCGCGTCTTGAGAGGGATTCGGAAATTGCAGAGTCGTCCTTTGCAAAATTCAATGCCGTGTTGGCAAAGCTGAAATATTCCTTTGTGGGCTCAAAGTTGAGAATAGCCAGGATTCCCATAAGCGTTTTGCCTCTTTTCGGCTTCCTGCTTCCTCTCGGCAAGCTTGCGGTTTCCCTTCCTCTGAACGAGGCGGGATATACTCTCAACGCAGTCACAATCGTCAAGTTTCTGATGAAAATTGACGTTTTCGGCTTTATCGGTGCGGTAAAATCACCCGTAATCGGTGACGGAGTGCTGATGCTTTTGCTGTCGCTGATTCTTGTTTTACTCAGCGCCGCTTCCCTTATTGTAAGTTTGGTATTTCTGCTTCTTAATTATCTCAATCTCAGAAGTAAGGGGCTGTTCATAACGAATCTCGTTGCTTCAATTATGATGGCTGGCAGCGGAATCTGCTACTCGAGCTTTATGAAAATGGTTGCTTCAAGTACCATGAATAAAGCAATCGGCGGGGGAATAAGCTGGGGAATTTTCGCGGCGGCGGTCCTCTTCCTGATAAGCGCCGTTACAAATCTGATTGTCGCGCTTAAATCTGAAACAAACACCGAAACAGAAAACTGAATTTTAAAATATAAATACGGGTACTCTGTTGGGAGTACCCGTTTTGCTTTTTCGGTTTTGACCATTTACGTATCAGAGATAAGGGTCTCGATCCTTTTCATTTTCCACTGCATTACTTGTCGCCGAAAATCTTATGATGCAAAAATATTTTTCTCATAATTTTCTCTTGACAATTCCATAATATATGATATAATACCTCTTGTTGAGTTGGTCAGCAACAATATTTCCGGGTGTGGCGCAGTTGGGAGCGCGCTTGACTGGGGGTCAAGAGGCCGTGAGTTCAAGTCTCGCCACTCGGACCATTGGGAAGCTTTGTGTATCAAGGCTTCCCGCTTTTTTTTCGAAAAAATCTCAAAAAAACGTCCGATTTTTCTAATACTTTCTTCTAATACTTTATTAGAAAAAGTATTAGAAGAATGCCTTTTTCTAACAAAAATTCTATCAAATAGGCCAAGACTATTTTTGAAATAATTCATTCCAATACCTCTCAATCACTTTCAGTCACTCACAAGATTCATCGAGGTCAAAATCTGATCTTTTCTATCAGAATACAAATGAGCATAGATATTTGCCGTTGTTTCGATATCAGCGTGGCCTAACCATTCCTGAATATCTTTTAACTGAAAACCATTTGAAGCCAAATAACTTGCACATGTATGTCTCAAATCATGAAACCGTATTGTAAATATCCATATATTCGGATATAATATATATATTGTAGAACTATGTTTATGGGATATGCACCGATGAAAGGATATATGCCAGCTCGTGAAGCGCGTCGTATAAATGGGGTGTATCGGAAAGCCGTGTACATAAACTCTGTCAGCAGGGGCGCATTCCCAGTCTGGAGCGATTTGGTAGATCGTGGATCATACCGGAAGATGCAAAGAAACCGGAAGATCCGAGAAACGTAAAAAACATTGTTGGAGATACGGATAAACATAGCTGGGCAGAGGAAACAAATGCTAGAATAATAACTAAAGGAGAACGAAATGTCGATATTATTATTTGAAAGCATTGCATTTGGCATATCGATAATTGCATTTTTATATGGAGTGATTAAGGTATTTATTCCAAATGTACCAATCTATTACAAAATGATAATCAGCGCAGTTGGGTGTTACGTTCTTGAAGAGCTGTGGGTAATTGTTAATGCGCTTTGCGGAGTAGAGAATGATACGTTTTCTATCAGACTTATTGGTATAATTGGATGCTACTGCACATTTTTAACTGCCAACTCAAGGGCGTTGACCAATCTTCTCGGTAAGGATGTGCTGAATAATAGAAAATCAAAATATCTTGCCTTGATTGCACCTGCTGCCATTTTTGCGCTGTCTTTTGCAGCCATTCTAAAGGTGGATAAATCAAAGGCCGTTATAATGATTTTGGTATTTTTACCATTAATCGTGGATTCATATTATGAGCTTAAGTGCCTGCTGACACCGATGGATGACAAAGGCTTGTTAAAGCAAATCAAAATAATAAATGCATTAGTGCTTATTGAATATGCAATATCTATGTCATATACATTCGTACAGGAGCTTAATGTTTTGCTTGTTATGGATGTAATATCTGCCATTGGAATGGCTCTTATTGTGCTCGCCAGCAGAAAGGGGGCAATCAAATGGAAAATCTCAATTTAACTCTTTTGGTTTGCCTTGCTGTTCCCCTTAGTATGACGCTTATACTATTTAAAGGGTATTCCAGGATGCTTTGCGGATTCTTGCTATCGGGTATGTTTGTGTGTGTGTTATCCGGTGAGATCAACGGACTCGTCTCAAATATTAGTAACTTTGATATGCAGTCCATTGCCGTAAATATTGCACCGTTGGTTGAAGAAATAACAAAGGCAATTCCGATTATATTTATTGCGTTTTTGATAAAACCATCAAAACAGCGTATCGCGGAATGTGCATTGACGGTGGGCATTGGCTTTGCAACACTGGAAAATATTAGCATTTTGATAAATTCCGGTGTTGTTTCATTTGGATATGCATTTATTAGAGCGATTGGGGCCGGAATGATGCATGGCATATGTACCTTGGCTGTCGGATTGGCAATGCACAAAGTGGTAGAAAAGGAAATCGTGTTTTTCACAGGAACATTATCGGCATTATCGGTTGCAATGATTTATCATTCTATCTACAATATGCTTATTACATCAAAACATATGGTGATAGGCGCTTTGTTACCAATTGCAACTTTTGCCGTTATTACAGCAGCAAGTATGATCCAAATGAAAATAGCAAAAAACCCCTAATTTTAGAACAACCTTGATTCGTGAAGATTCATATGATATAATGCCGTTACATATTTTGAGGAGGGTTTGTTATGAGAAAGTTTGCAAAGAGTGTATTATCAATCATACTTTGTGTATGTATGGTAATTACAACAATGATTTATGCAGTTGTTCCTGCATATGCGTTACCTATAGAAAAGCAAGCTACGAAGTTTGTGATTCACTACGCTATTAAAAAGATACCCTGTGTCGGAAAAACTGCTGATAGCTTGTTTGGCTCAATGCTTGACAAAGCTATTGGCTTAACTGAAAAGAGTATTAGTCTTGAAGATGTCTCAAGGCAAATTGAAGAGCTGAGCGTTAAGATCGATGAAAATCAGCAGCAGTTGCTCAAACAACTTTATGAAAATCAAATCAATGCTTTCTATGATAAAATAACCAAAATCAAAACTCAGACAGCTACATACTATGCACAGCTTGATGAGATTGAAAAGCTATTTGACCAGGATAGCCAGGATGAGTATGACAAGAATCTTGAGGCTATTAAGATTGCAAATATTATCAATAGCAGAACCGCTATTTTTGGAGACTATGTTCAGAATTTGGGCGAAGTAACTTCATACATTACCGGCAAGGCTACCGGTATGAACGAAGGTATGCTCAATATGATTTACAAGGTGTATTGTAATGACGCCGTTTTAGGTGGCGAAGCTGCATATTTAGCTCAGGATAATATTCAAGATGTTGTAACCTGTGTTCAAAATGCATATTTGATTGCATCAACTGTTCTTTCCGCCGGCATTTATGTCGGCAGCAATTACGAAACATATTCTGCGCTGAATGAATCTAATAAGAATGGTGCTTTTAGAAGCTTTGCAAACTTTGTTGATGAAGTAGAAAGCTATACCGGCTCATTGAATATGCTAAACAGCAACTATGGCAGTCTATTTGGTGGAACAGAGCGTGATACAAATAGGAATTACCAGGTTAACGAATCTGAACTTGATACCGAAATCACTGAAGGTGTAGTAGGTGAGTATAATGATATGGTAAAATCAGCATACTATTACTTTATCGACAGCTGTGATTATTCCAAAAAGCCGGTAAAGATTAATTTTATTCCTCTTGAAAGAGAAGTAAAATATGTATTCGCTTCAGATTATGGCTATAAGAACGAAAAAATTGAAGGCAAAACTGATGAAATAACGAACCTCAAAGATATGGGAAAAAAGTATAAGAGCGCAATGGAAGCTAACCGTGACAGTGGCTTAACACGGGATCAGATGAACAAGCTGATTTCTCATATGACGGATAGCGAGCTTTTTGGAACGGTTGAGTCAAATGAAATATCTATTGAGCAGGCGTTAATGAACTACGGCTTCTCATTTGATAATTTGAATAATCATGCAAGCGAATTAAATCTTGGATCAAATGTAAAAAAGATTTTTACCGATAAAGTTTTTTCTAATTTTGGCAGTCAAATGTTGAGTGGGAATCATAGATTCTCTAGTGGGGAAATTTGCGCTTATGGTCTGAATCTTGGAACCAATATTACAACAACAAAGCTTAATTATTCAGAAAAGAATAATCTTATAAATTATAAATATGAGGAGTTATATCGTAGATCAGTTATAACTCCCGGTGGATACGATGATATTGTAGGTGTTAATTTCCAAATTGAGGAAGACAATTCATTGTTGGGCTCAATCTTTGGCGAGGGTAATGTAGTTATCATTATTTCTATGATCGCTTTATTAGTAGCTGCCGGTGTTGTTGCCATTGTTGTTTTCAAAAAGAAAAAACAAAATGATGAAATGGTTTCTAATTATCAGCCAATTGTTAACTGAAAAAACACAGTATTAGAGAAAAGAAAATAACCTAAGCGCCAGCACCCGTGATGAATCCTTCACTAAATATTGGTGTCGATTTTTGGAAAGTAATAAGTAAAAAATCTATAAAGATTGGCCCACAGGCAGAAATGCCTGTGGGCCTTTTCAACACTAAACGGCGATAATGTCGTAACCGTCAAATAGAGCGGCGGCTTGAGAGAACCCCTGTATAGTAGCGAATAGTATATGTGAGTCGCATATACTATCTGCGAGTATGGGGGTATTTATCATGGGCACAGAATTGCAGAAGATGAATGAGCAAAGCAAACTGGCACTGTGGGCGGGTCGGATCTCAGAGTGCAGGAACAGCGGCCAGACGGTGAAGTTGTGGTGCAAGGAAAACGAAATCTGTGAGCAGACCTATTACAGGTGGCAGAGGCGTGTATTTGAATTTGCGAAGGGCCAGCAAGAGGTACCATTCGTGGATGTAAGGGTTAATACATCGTCAGGATCGAGCAATTCATCAACAAATTTCAGCCATGTTTTTGGTTCCTCCGCTTCGGGATTGTATTCAACCGGCAGTCTGTTGAGACAGATATCCTCTGTCCCTTCAAACACTCTGCCTTCGGGATAGTATGTGCCGTTTCTGAAATTGATTCTGTCTGTCAGTATTTTCATCTCTTCAGTTTTGGCTACATACTTCAATGCCAGATACAGTTTATTGATTTTGGAATCAATATCCGAAACAAGATAAGGCGCCACCATCTCAAATATCTTGTCCTTTTCCATCTGCTCATTTATCATTCCGTTCATATCATATAGCTGACCGTTGAAGCATTTCATCGGATGGGTTTCCACATATTCTCTGCAGAACAACACCTCATTTATCCCTCTTCCCGTGTACCATTCAGGATAACCGCAGCATCGCTCATTTCCGGGTATCATCATATTCATATCTCATGAATTGATAAAATACTGTTCAGAAAAGTGTGACAATTAGCTTACACCGACAAACTGAAATTTGTTATCGTTTTGAAAATATGAATTTTGCTTAAATAATTCCAGCTTGTCTCTCAAGCTCCGCAATCACTTTTATCTTCGGAATCTCAACAAATTCTGTATCGACATCTGGATCAT
>JAKSQQ010000025.1 GCA_024404015.1 Clostridia bacterium | reverse complement strand
TCGGTGGCTCTGAAGGGAATTTTTGCGTTTTCTCTTAACTTTTTTATTTTAAGTTCCATTATTTACCTTCCTTATACTGCTGCTCGGGAGAAATTTTTGCATGAGGGCATCCCGGGTCGGCGATAACGGGATTCTGAGGTGCAGCCCAGTAAACCGCATTGGTGATTATCTTCTGAACGTACTCATTGTGGAAGGTGGGATTTCCTTCGTGACCGGGCTGGAAATAGAAGACCTTGCCCAGGCCCTTCTGCCAGCAGCATCCCGAACGGAAAACCTCTCCGCCTGAAAACCAACCCATAAATACAAGCTGGTCGGGTTCGGGAATATCAAATCTTTCGCCGTACATTTCCTCTATGTCAAGGGTAAAATATTCGGGAATTCCCTTTGCTATTGGGTGAGAGGGATTGACCGTCCATACTCTTTCTCTGTCGCCGTCTCTCCAACGCAGATTGCAGGTAGTACCCATCAGCTTCCTGAATATTTTTGAATGATGACCGGAGTGAAGCACAACAAGTCCCATGCCGCCCAACACTCTGTCGTAAACCTTCTGAACGATTTTGTCGGGTACTGCACCGTGAGCCATGTGTCCCCACCAGATAAGTACGTCAGTATTATTCAGCACGTCATCCGTAAGACCGCATCTGCGCTGTGTCAGGTGAGCCGTGCGGATATTCAGGTCTTCATTTGTACCGAGGAACTCCTTTATGCAGTTATGGATGCCGTCGGGATAGATTGCGGCAACCTCTTTGCTTGATTTTTCATGAAGTCCTTCGTTCCAGACTGTTACGTTAATCATTATTCTTCCTCCACTATCTGCCCAGAAGCTTCTGCGCAGCTTCTATTATTTTTGCAGCGGCGGAATTGAGGGTAAGAGTCATCTCTCCCATAAATTCCTCCTGATATGAACCGAATTTGATTTTGAAGCGATAAAGACCGTCATCCTCATCAAATCTGTCAACACCTCTGAAATCGTAAATATTGCATCCGCATTCCACAGCCCATTTAATCATTTCCCATTGAACGAGATAATTAGGCATTACGTTTCTGTAAACGTTCCTGGATGCGCCGTAAAAATACCAAAGCTTGTCGCCGTAAACGAGGGAAAGAGCCCCAGCAATAGCCGTTCTTTCTCCGTCCTCGGGTGTATAGTACGCAATGTAAAGGCGTGCCTTATCACCGAAAACGTCAAGGATTTTTGCAAAATATTCCTTTGACCTGAGGGCAAAGCCGTCTCTCTCGGTGGTTTCCTTCATCATGTCGTAAAAAAGCTCTGCCTTTTCGCTGCCTGCAACTTCAATCTCAACATTGTTTTTGATTGCAACGCGGACTTTTCGTCTGTGTCCGGAATCAAAGGAGGCAAAAACCTCATCCTCGGTTTTACCCTCAAGATTTATTCTGATTACACGGTTACATTGAAGTCCCGTAATTTTATCACCTACGGGAGTAATGTCAAAGCCGGCCTCGGTAACGATTTTTCTGTACGATTCATCATTAGTATCAACGTCGTTATCAAGTTTCAGCTCATAGCCGTTATATCTTTTGCCTTCCTTTTTTATTGCGGAAATAAGGGTGTCAAAGGTCTCTTTATCACCGGGGTCGCATACGGGACCTCTGGGGGCATAAAGCATACGGTAGGGAAGCTTTGCCAGCTTCCTTACAAGAACGGCGGCCGTACCCGTGATTTCTCCGCTGTCATTTCGGCAGATAACCCCGAACCAGTCCCAGTCATCCTTTACCCTGCCCCAGTAAGAGCTTTGCATAAAGTGACCGTTTCTGCTTTTTGCAACGAAGGCATCAAATTCACTTGTATTTTCAAGGGAAATAATCTCTGTTTTCATACTGTTCCTCACCTGTTTCATGGATTTAATTATATAATATGTATATAATAATTGCAATATCAAAGTTACCCTTGAATTATTCCGTTTTTTAATATATAATTCTTCCTTGATAACGGGGTGATAATATGAATAAAAAGCCATTGGAGGCAATAATCGTAGGCGGCGGTCACAGAAGTCTGACCTATGCCGGACTGGCAGAACTTGAGCCGGATATGCTTCGCATTACGGGTGTAGCCGACCCGGATGAATTCCGCCGTAAATCAATCGCAAAGCGGTTTAATATTCCCGAAAACAGATGCTTTTCCTCTGCTGAAGAGCTGGCGGCAGTGCCGAAATTCGCGGATGCGGTCATAAACGGTACCATGGACCACATTCATGTTTCTACCGCAATTCCCCTGCTGAAGGCGGGCTATGATATGCTCCTTGAAAAACCCTTCGCAGTCAATGAGGAGGAGGCACGGCTTCTTGTTAAAACCGCAAACGAATACGGCAGAAAAATAATGGTATGCTTCGTACTGCGCTACGCTCCCTTTTATCAGAGGATAAAAGACGTTATCATAAGCGATAAAATAGGAGAAATTCTCAACATCCAGACCAATGAATACGTCAGCTACCATCATATGTCTACAAGCCACGTAAGAGGAAAATGGAATAATTCCGACCGTTGTCACAGCTCCATGCTGCTGGCAAAATGCTGTCACGACCTTGATATCATGATGTGGCTTATGGGTGAAACGAAGCCCTCATATATTTCCTCCTTCGGCTATGATACGCAGTTCGTAAAGGAAAACGCTCCCGAAAATTCGGGTAACAGATGCCTTGTGGACTGCCCTCTGGTTGATACCTGCCTCTACTCCGCAAAGCGGCTTTATATTGACCATCCCGACAGATGGAAGGTATATGTGTGGGATAAGCTGGAGCATCTTGAAAACCCCACTATTGAGGATAAAATCAACCTGCTTAAAACAAGCCCTTACGGTGTATGCGCATATAAGAGCGACAATAACGTAGTTGACCACCAGACCGTCAGCGTATTCTTTGAAAACGGCGCTACGGGTACTCATAACATGGTGGGCGGAGCAAGCAAGGGCACAAGAACGATTACGATTACCGGCACAAAAGGTATGATATGGGGCGACTTTGAGGAAGGCAAATTTACCGTTTCCCTCATCAATCCCGCTCCCGGCTGTGAGCATGACGATACGGAATACGACATGCACATAAACGATGATTCCCACGGGGGCGGCGACCTTGCTCTCGTAAAGGATTTCATCGCGTATTGCAAAGACGAAAGCACCACCCCCTCCTGCACCTCAATAAACGATTCCCTTGCAGGTCATCTGGCGGTATTCCTGGCAGATAAATCAATGGCTGAAAACGGCATACCCCAAAAGGTTATACTGTAATATAAAAGCATTGACAAACCCGCAGTTTTTGATATAATTGATAAGGTTAATAATATATTAAGGAGAGTTAATTATGGCATTGGTAACCACAACTCAGATGTTCAAGGATGCTTATGAAGGCGGTTACGCCATCGGCGCATTCAACGTAAACAATATGGAAATCATTCAGGGTATCGTAGGCGCAGCAAAGAAGCTGAACGCTCCCGTTATCCTTCAGTGCTCCAAGGGTGCAAGAGACTATGCAGGCCTCGGCTACGTAGTAAAGATGGTTGAAGCTGCTTGTGCAGATACAGACGTTCCCATCGCACTTCACCTTGACCACGGCCCCGACTTTGAAACCTGCAAGCAGTGCATTGACGGCGGCTTTACATCAGTTATGATTGACGGTTCTTCCCTTCCTTACGAAGAGAATATCGCCCTCACCAAGAAGGTTGTTGAGTACGCTCACGCACACGGCTGTGTTGTTGAAGGCGAACTCGGTACCCTCGCAGGCGTTGAGGATGACGTAGTAGTTGAATCAGGTAACGAAAGCTATACAAAGCCCGAGCAGGTTGAAGATTTCGTTAAGAGAACAGGCGTTGATTCCCTTGCAATCGCAATCGGTACAAGCCACGGTGCTTATAAATTCAAGCCCGGTCAGAAGCCCCAGCTCCGTTTTGACATTCTTGAAGAAGTCAGCAAGAGACTTCCCGGCTTCCCCATCGTTCTTCACGGTGCTTCATCGGTAATGCCCGAATATGTTAAGATGATTAACGAATTCGGCGGCAGCATGCCCGACGCAATCGGTATTCCCGAGGAAATGCTCAGACAGGCAGCTTCCATGGCAGTATGCAAGATTAACGTTGACTCAGACCTTCGTCTTGCTCTTACCGCTTCCATCCGTAAGCACCTTGCAGAGAATCCCTCACACTTTGACCCCAGACAGTATCTCAAGCCCGCAAGAGCAGCTATCCAGGAAGTTGTAGAGCACAAGATGACCAACGTTCTCGGCTGCGCAGGCAAAGCATAATAACAACAAAAAGGATTCCGAAAAACCCGGAATCCTTTTTTTATCAATTTAATCAGCGCCCACACCGTCTGCCGTACTGCATACGCAGGCGGTATATTTTTCGCTTAAATGGGGGAACGCTTCAAGATAGCGTTTTTTTACAGCCGCAAGGATATCCTCTCTGTGTGAGGGGTCGGCAAATGCCATACAGCAGCCCTTGAAGCCCGCTCCGCTGAAACGACCGCCGTACACACCCTCGGTGGAATTGATGATGCGGTGCATTTCAATAAGCTCGGGGGAGCCCGCCTCCCAGTTATTGATTGAGGACTCTCCGCTTTCACGGGAAACTGCTCCGAAGGCCTCAATATCTCCCCTCTTCCACGCCTCAATTCCTTTGCCGACTCTCTGCATTTCCGTAAAGAAATGCTCTGCTCTTTTTGCTTCATCGTCAGAAAGAAGCTCTTTGTGTTCTGCGAAATATTCGTAAGGAACAAATCTCATATTCGCTTCATCGGGGCTGTCAACGGCTTTGGCCGATGCTTTCAGAAGCTTATAAGCTCCGCTTCTGAGCTGCGCCACTCTGTTATTGTAGCCGGAGGAGGCAAGGCATCTTTCAAGTCCCGAAAAGAAAACGAGAATATCAAAATCCTTCATATTGGCATGAACGGGTATTATCCCTTTTGAATCATCCAGCAAATCCATGGTAAGCAGGGAATTTTTCTTACAGTAAACCTCGCAGCACTGGTCCAGCTTTCCGCTGTTTACTCCTACGTATGTATTCTCC
Organism: Clostridia bacterium; assembly: GCA_024404015.1. Lineage (GTDB taxonomy): Bacteria > Bacillota > Clostridia > Oscillospirales > Acutalibacteraceae > CAG-177. The sequence goes on along the minus strand of JAKSQQ010000025.1, from coordinate 15,706 downwards.
GCTTCCCTTGATATATCAATGATTTCAGAAGACGAGAGAGTAATGCCGTTCACCTTACAGAGAGCATTCAGAAAGGAAATGGTGACCGCCGCCGAGGAGGAAAGACCGCCGATGGGAAGCTCTCCCGAAATTACGGAAATTATACCGTTTTTCAGTTCGTATCTCCTCGAAAGAGCAATACAGACTCCCCGCAGATAATCTGCCCAGTCGTTTTGTTTTGTAAAGGGGATTCCCTTTACATCCCATTCTTTTTCTCCCTCAAACTGCAGGGAAGCTACCCTTACCGTTCCGTCTTGAGAGGGACTGTACGCAATATGCACTCCCTTATCAATGGCAAAGCCCGTAATCACACCCAGGTTATGGTCAATATGGGCTCCCACGGGACAAATTCTGTAAGGAGTAAAGCCCCCGAAAACGGGAGCTTTTTTATGGATTATTTCAAATTTTTCCTGTGCAGTAATACTCATGTTTCCCTTATTTCTGTCTTTCCGCAAGTAATCTGAGGAAGATACCGCAGGTCCAGCCCTGCTGTTCATTGCCGAGCCCCTCGCCGGTTTGGGAATCAAAGAGCTCGTGCATTTTGCCGTCATTTACAATCACTTTCCAGAGCTTGTCGGCGGCATCCCGCCTTTCCTTGTAAAGTCCCAGTCTGTCAAGGGTTTCCAGCATCAGCCAGGCGGCTGAAATCCATGTGGGACCTCTCCACCATTTATCGTGCTCGTAATGGGGGTCGTTATATGCAACCGAGGGGAAAGGAATATCTCCCATCATACATTTCTTATTAAGCAGATACTTTCTCAGCAATTTATCCTTCTGCTTCTTTTCAAGCTCAATTCCGGCCCAGAGAGGAAGGAACGAAGCGGGGGTAACCACCTTTATGAATTCTCCCGTTTCAAGACTCACATCGTAAAAAATGCTGTCCTTTTTACAGTAGAGGTATTTCATCATATTTTCGGCAAGAGCATTCGCTTTTTCCGTCCATTTTTTTGCCTTGTCTTCAAGTCCCAGCATTGATTCAAGCTCTGCGGTAACGTGAAGCTGATCCAGCAGATAACTGTTCATATCGCAGGCAAGGGTTGCTCCTGCGTCAAATCTCGGAGAGTCATCCTGTCCGGTTTCAAGACCCGAGGGACAGTAAACGAGTCCCTTATCCGTCATTCGTGAAGAAAGCCACCACTCGTTATTTGCCTCAAGAATGGGCAGCATTTCCCAGGCAAGGTCAAAGCTGTCACCCATGGCATTTTTTACCGCCCAGCCCAGTAATGCGGGTTGTGTATCGTGAGGACGGTCCCAGGTAGAGCACATGAACTGAGGAAGCTTGCCGTCAAATCTCATTCCCTTGGCGATTTGTCTGAGAAACTCTCTGTGCAGGTCAGAGCCCAGAAGGGAATAGCCGAAATTCTGAAAATAGGTATCCCAAAGGAACGTGGCGGGATAACCGCCTCTTGAGGGGAAGGGTGAAATATTGCCCTCAAGCTTTCCCTGGGCCCTGGTGGCATTGAAAAGCAATCCGTTTATTGCCTTCGCGGTAATTCTTGCGATTCTGTCGTCATCCAGCTCAACAGCAAAATCTCTTGAATAATTTCTCAGCCAGCGGCGGCACAGAACGGCGGCCTCCAAAGTGGTCTGAGGACATATTGAAAGAGCGTGTCTGACAGAGGATTCCGATGCCTTGAGTATCTCAATGTTAAAAGCAAGCAGTATCTTGCCGCCGAAGGGCTTTGCAATCAGTTCTTCATCCGCAAGCACCTTGCCCGTAACCGCTCTGACACCCATTACAAAGGGAACCTTTTCGTCGGGATCTCTTGAATCATTATTTTTTGAATAACCTCTCAGAAGAAGATATTCACCGTCACATTTACTTACCCAAAGGGATGCGGTTTCATCGGAAATCTCGGGAAAAAGACGGACGCTGTCCCCGGTTTCTATTTCAAGCAAGAATCCGTCGTTTTTCCAAAAGGAAAGACTCGCTTTATCGTCTCCGTAAACCAATCGGTATACTGCCGAGAGATTCGGATTAAATTCATAAGGAAAAGAAACCAATTTATTGAAAACCGCTCTTGTTGATCTGTTATAGTGAAGCCACATTTTACCTACGCCGCTTTCACCGGGCTCGGCACCCAGACCTATGGAAGAAAACATAGGGCTGTAGCTTTCATTCTGCGATGAAAAAGACGTGACCTCTTTCATTCTTTCGTAAATAAATCTCTGCATGGAACAATCCCCCGTCAGTTCTGCAATGATTCTTCAATATGTTTTGCACTCATTTTTTTATAATACAACAATAATCTGCGGTTGTCAAAGGTAACCTTCAAATGTTGACTTTTTTTATAAAAAATGATAGTATTTACAAAATATATTATAGGAGAGATTCCATGAAAGGTATCATTCTTGCAGGCGGCTCCGGAACCAGACTTTATCCCCTTACTCTTGTAACAAGTAAACAGCTTCTTCCGGTTTATGACAAGCCCATGATATATTACCCTCTGTCAACCCTCATGCTTGCCGGTATCAGGGATATTCTCATTATTTCCACACCCACGGATACGCCGAGATTTTCAGAGCTTTTAGGTGACGGCAGTCAGTTCGGCTTGCACATTGAATACGCCGTGCAGAAAAGCCCCGACGGTCTTGCTCAGGCCTTCATTATCGGTGAGGAATTCATCGGCAATGACAGTGTCGCAATGGTACTCGGTGACAATATATTTTACGGCAGCGGTCTCGGTCATATGCTTCGCATGGCAGCAAAGAATGACTCGGGCGCTACTATTTTCGGCTATTATGTTGATAATCCCAAGGCCTTCGGCGTAATTGAATTTGACGACGACGGTGCTCCCGTTTCCATTGTTGAAAAGCCGGAAAATCCCAAGTCAAACTACGCCGTAACCGGTCTGTATTTCTATGACAATAGCGTTGTGGAATACGCAAAATCCCTCAAGCCCTCCCCAAGAGGCGAGCTTGAAATTACGGATATAAACGAAATTTATCTCAAGAGAGGCGACCTTAATATCAAGCTTCTCGGCAGGGGCTACGCATGGCTGGATACGGGAACGGTTGACAGTCTTCTTGATGCCTCCAACTTTATCAAGACCATTGAAAAGCTTCAGGGCATTCAGATTTCCGCCCCCGAGGAAATCGCCTACAACAACGGCTGGATTACCCATGAGGCCCTTGTTGAATCAGTCAAAAAATACGGTAAATCCTCATACGGTCAGCACCTTATGGCTGTTGCGGAGGGTAAAATCCTCTATACGGCAGACAAGCCCGGTGAAAGACCCGCCTGGGGCAAGGACGACGAAAATTATGGAAAAAATTGAAACCGCAATTGACGGTGTATATATCATAGAGCCGAAGGTTTTCGGTGACAACAGAGGATGGTTTTACGAAAGCTACTCCGCTAAAAGCTTTGCGGATATGGGCATTGATACCGTATTCGTCCAGGATAACCGCTCCTATTCCGCAAAAAAGGGTACTCTCAGAGGGCTTCACTGCCAGAAGAATCCCATGAGCCAGGCAAAGCTGGTTTCCTGCCCCCGAGGTGCCATAACCGACGTGGCGGTGGATATCAGAAAGGATTCTCCCACCTACCTCAAGCACGTTTGTGTAAAGCTTTCCGAAGAAAACAAAAGGATGCTCTATATTCCCAAGGGCTGTCTTCACGGCTTCGTTGCGCTGACGGACGACGTAGAGCTTTCATACAAGGTGGATGAGCTTTATTCTCCCGAAAACGACAGAAGCATACGGTTTGACGACCCCGAAATCGGTGTTGAATGGAACGAGGAAAATCCCGTCCTTTCCGAAAAGGATAAGAATGCACCTCTTCTCAAGGACAGCGACGTTTCATTCTGAAAGGATTTTACATGTCTGTATTATCAGAAATCAGACCCCAGAACGTATTCTCGTTTTTTGAAACAATTTCATCAATTCCCAGGGGCTCGGGTCATACGGAAAGGATTTCACAATACTGTGACTGCTTTGCGTCAGACCGCGGGCTTAAGCATTTTTGTGACGAAATCGGCAATGTGGTCATTTTCAAAGACGGCTCAAAGGGTCGTGAAAACGAAGAGCCGCTCATACTTCAGGGACATCTTGATATGGTATGGGAAAAAGACCCGGATATCGAATTTGACTTTATGAACAGCGGCCTCAACCTCTGCACAGACGGTGAATACATTTTTGCAAAGGGTACGACCTTAGGCGGTGACGACGGTATCGCCGTTGCAATCTGCCTTGCGGTGCTTGACGATAATTCTATTTCGCACCCCCCTCTTGAAGTAATTTTTACCGTTGACGAGGAAACGGGAATGGAGGGTGCAAGAGGCATCGACGTTTCTTCTCTGAAGGGCAAAAGGATGATTAACCTTGATTCCGAAGCGGAGGACGTGCTTTGGGTAAGCTGTGCAGGGGGAGCAAGAGCCGACATTTCCCTTGAAGTAAAAAACGAACCGAATACACTTAAAGCATACCGACTTCTGATTACGGGCCTTCACGGAGGCCATTCGGGAGCGGAAATACATAAAAACTACGCAAACGCAAACGTACTGCTTGGCAGGACGCTGAAAGAAATATCGGAAAAAACCGATATATATATTTCCTCTCTGTGGGGAGGAAAGGCGGGAAATGCCATTACGCCCCTTGCGGAATGTGTAATCTGTACCTCCGATGATATTTCCGGCATTGTATCGGACTGTGAAAAGAGGGCCAAAGAGGAATTTGCTCAGTCAGACCCGAATATTGAATTTATTCTTACCCAATGCACCGCAGAGAAGCATTTCAGCAAGGAAACAGGTGACAGAGTAATATCCCTGCTTTCACTTCTGCCCTACGGCGTGATAAAAATGAGCGGCGACATTCAGGGACTTGTACAGACCTCCCTCAATCCCGGTATTCTTTCATCGGCGGAAAACGCCGTCAACGTGGGCTGGTCCGTAAGAAGCAGCGTAAACAGCGAAAAGGAAGAACTGATAAATCAGCTTCGCATCCTTGCGGAAAAGCACGGTGCATCCTTTGACACCTACGGCGGATATCCCGCCTGGGAATACAGAGCGGATTCACCTTTAAGAGATAGGATAGCGGAATGTTATACCGCCCTTACGGGTAAAAAGCCCGGAATTACCGCAATCCACGCCGGACTTGAATGCGGACTTTTCAGTGATAAAATCAAGGGGCTTGACTCGGTTTCAATCGGTCCCGATATGCAGGATATTCACACTCCCCGTGAAAAGCTCAGCATTCCCTCCGTAAAACGGATATATGAGCTTTTACTTAAAGTAATGGAAGTGATCTGATGTTTGCCCGAATAAACAGCATGGGGCTTTTCGGCATAGACAGTTATATGGTGGGCGTTGAGGTTGACTACGGCCAGGGACTGCCCCGCATAGACCTGGTAGGTCTCCCCGACACGGCGGTAAACGAATCCAAAAACCGTGTCCGTTCCGCAGTAAAAAACAGCGGTTACGAATTTCCCCAAAGCAGAATTACAATAAATCTGACACCCGCAGACACGAGAAAGGAAGGTCCCATCTATGACCTGCCCATACTCATTGCGGTACTTAAAGCCGGTCATCAGCTTAACTGCAACGTGGATGACTGTGCATTCATAGGCGAGCTTTCCCTTGACGGCGCAGTCCGTCACGTAAACGGCGCTCTGCCCATGGTAATCAGAGCAAGGAAGGACGGAATAAAGAACGTCTTTGTTCCCTCTGCAAACGCCCTTGAAAGCTCCGTTGTTACGGGAATCAACGTTTTTGCGGTAAGCACCGTAAAAGAAGTGATAAACCATCTTACGGGTGAAAGTCCCCTTGAGCCCGTTACGTATAATGAGCAGGATGAACTGCTCAATAAACCTCCCCTTCCCGATTTCAGAGACGTTATGGGACAGCAGGAGGCAAGATATGCCCTTGAAATCGCCGCGGCAGGCGGTCACAACATACTTATGGTGGGCCCTCCCGGCTCGGGAAAAAGTATGCTGGCAAAACGGCTTCCCTCAATCCTGCCGGATATGACCTTTGAGGAAAGTCTGAGGACAACCGAGTTGTATTCCATATCGGGAAATCTGCCTCAGGGTGTTTCTCTGATCAGAGAACGGCCTTTCCGTTCACCTCACCACACCGTTTCCCCTGCCGGTCTTTCCGGCGGCGGTGCAATACCCAGACCGGGAGAGGTATCCCTTGCTCACAACGGAGTGCTTTTCCTTGACGAGCTGCCCGAATTCTCAAGGCAGTCCATGGAAGTCCTCCGTCAGCCCATAGAGGATAACAAGATTACAATTTCCAGAGCAAATGCCTCTGTTACCTATCCCTGCTCCGCCATGGTAGTAGCGGCAATGAACCCCTGCCCCTGCGGATATTACGGGCATCCCAAGAGGAAATGCACCTGTCCCGACGGCGCGGCAAAGCGTTATCTGGCAAAAGTTTCGGGGCCTATGCTTGACAGAATCGACATTCATATAGAGGTTCCTCCCGTGGACTTTGAAAAGCTTTCTTCAAAAGTCCCAGGTGAATGCTCCGCAGATATTAAAAAGAGGGTAAATGCGGCAAGGAAAATACAGCAGGAGCGTCTTGCGGGTACGGGAATCGCCTGCAACGCAAAGATGGACCCTGCCATGACAAAGAAATTCTGCATAACCACGGACAAGGCCATGTCCACCCTTGAGCAGATTTTCAACCGTCTTGATTTTTCCGCAAGAGCATACGATAAAATACTCCGAGTGGCAAGGACCATTGCCGACCTTGAGGGCAGCGAACTGATAGACGCCTCCCACATTGCTCAGGCGGTGCAGTTCAGATCTCTTGACCGAAAACTCTGGAGATTATAAATTTACTGTTAATTTATTCTGTTTCCGTTGAAATTATCATTCCATAATGGTAATATCTACGGGAATCAAGCCGAAAGGATGATTGCCTTGAGCAATAACAGAAATAAAAAGAATAAAACCAAGCTTCAGCAAAACCGTGAAAACATGGACGTTGAAAAGCTGAGAAAAGCCAGAAAGAATGCCTCCGGCAAAGAGGAAAAGGCAAAAATCAAAGCCGCTCAGAAGGAAGCAAAAGCAAAGGTCAAGGAGAGAGAAAAGAAGCATAAAGCCCAGCTTAAAGAAAAGAAGCTGGCTCTCCGTGAGCAGAAAGCACAGGCAAAGGAAAACGCCCTTACACAGCTTAAGCTTGTGGAAGAAAAGAAGATTGAAGCCGCCGCTTCCGAAGAGAGCAAAGCCGGGGATTATACCGTTGCCGATACTGAAATTGAAAAGGCATCAGACGAATCCGTAATCTGCTGTTACTGCTTTGAAAACGAAGCAGAGCCCGGCAGGGATTACTGTAAGGACTGCGGCAATGCCCTGCTCCGCACAAAAATCCCCGTTTCCGGTTGGGTTGCCGCACTCATCGCCATAATCTTTTCATTCTGCGGTCTTGTTACAATGGGACTGCTCAGCGCCGCTTCCCTTCAGGTATTCAAAGGGGATTACTTCATGTCAAAGGATAACTTTACAATGGCATTTAATGCCTATGACGAGGTTTCCTCTGTACTTGCAGACGTAAACAGCGGATTTTCCGAAAATTCCGTATTCAACGTTCTTCTTCAGACCGGCTCGAATTTCGGCATGAAGGCAATGAACTGCGCGGCAAAGATTTACGGTCCCCTTGATGCCGGCGAAAGCTTTGATGCCAATATATTCAGCTCGGCAGGAGCCATTGAATTCAAGGAACACAGCCGCAGATACAAAAAGTTCAAAAGCTATACCGATGATTTTGAGTCAACAGTCAAAGCCCTTGACCCCGTTCTTGCAAAGCTGAACGAAAAGGCGGGAGACAGTCTGCTTTCCCTTGATGACCTTGACGCGGCAATTCCCGAATTTGAAACCTATATCGGCAAGAAAGACGTAAACGAGGTTTACCTTTACTATACAATCTGCGTGCTTGCAGAGGAATGGTGCGCCGCAGATAACGATCAGCTTTACAAATATATGCAGCTTGTTGACAAAGCCGCAGAGAAAAGCGACGATGATTATTCCTGGCTCTACTATAAAAATCTCATTTCCATGCTTATGAGTCAAAAGAAATATGACGAAGCCACAAAATACATCATGGATCTGATGAATAAGGACAGGTCAGAGGATTATTCCCGTATGCAGCTTTGCCGTATTCTTGTTTCAAGGGGTAAGATTGACGAAGCTCAGGCAATCGTTGACGAATTCCTGAACAATAACTTTGAAGACGACCATTTCACGGAAGACGGCTATGCGCTCCAGATATATCTTGAAAGAGTTAAGGGCAATTACGAAAACGCCATCCACCTTGCCACGGATGCAGGTAACTACTTTACGAATTATCCCGAGGTAAGACGTCAGCTTGCCCTTGTATATCTCTACCAGGGCTACTATGAGGAGGCATTTGCCACCGCATTCAGCGCCAGCAACGATGCAAGCTATCTGTCAAGCTATTATGCGATTACCGACTTTGACGGTGTTCTCATTGATACCACCCTTTACATCGCAACTCACTATGCTCAGGATTTAATCGACGAGGACAGTGAAAATTATGAGGACCTTCAGTATGCGATTACCACCTTCAATACGGAAGAATACGTCCCCGAATACGCAAAACAGATTACGGAAGGCAAATTTGATCTGAAGAAAGTGCTTTCGGAAGGAATGTGTGACTTTATATGAAACTGTTTTACATCATAACTAAATACATACTCTTCCCCGGCTCTTATCTTCGGGGTCTGTGGGAGCACATTGCCTGTAAAATCCTCCGTATCCCCGTTGAACCCGTAGGATACATGAGAATAGACGAGGCCTGCGGTCACGCAGAGCACTCTCTTGCAAAGACTCCCTTCAGCTCGTTTTTCCTTGTATTTTTCCCCGGATTCATGAATTTCAATATGGGAGTGCCTCTGTGGCTTGCGGGAATAATGGGCATATTCTATATGGGTACAACAATTTATGACAACGCCGTACTGTTCATATTCTACCTGGTATGTCTTTACATGGGAATGTCCCTGCTTTGCGCTCTGTTCCCCCTTTCGGAGGACATCTACACCTTCTTTGAACTTGTTTATAACGGTGAAAGCTTCAGAGAAGCATCCGCAGGAGGCAAGGTACTGAAGGCACTGGTGATAATCCTCACCTTCCCCATGGCTCTTCTCACAAGAGCAGGTGCTTTCCTTGAAAAACACGGCGTCAATTTCATTCTCGGAATTGCAGTCATCATAGTATATTCCGTTTTTGTACTGTAATACCGTAAACAGGGCATAGTTTAACCCCGAAGCATCAGCTTCGGGGTTCGTTTTTGCTTTTTATTTATTATTTCTTTTTCTTTTTATTTACGAGAGCAATAACAACAACCGCTGTCAGCACCACTACCGCAACTGCGGCGGCAACGGTAATAATGAAGGTTTTTGCACTCGGTGTCTTTTTGACAGGGTCTGCCGTCTTCGGCTCATCGGTATCGGACTCTGCTGTTTCCGTCTCTGTCGTTTCCGGTTCATCGGGAAGGAAGCTGAAATCCTCTTCTATATTTTTGCCGAAGATAATCAGTTCGTTTTCCTTGACATTTCCCTCTCTGTAATCAAAACGGGCATTATCGTAAACGTAACCGATCTGTTGGTCATAAGCAACCTTTAACTTGTTGTTTTCATAAAATCTTGTGATTTCAATGAAATTTTCACCTGCGGGGATTTTGCCAAGCTCTTCGGTCATATCTTCATCAGCGTAGAAGGTAAGATCCTCACCGCTGTTGAATACGGTCATCCACTCAATATACTTGATGCATTCGCTATCGTTATAAGGTGCGGTAATCCAGCCCGCCTTACCCGAGTAAGTAACAAAATAGGTGTATATTTGAATGCAGGCACTATAATCGTAGGAATAATAACCGTACTTATCAAGCTTCAGCTCTGCATCACTTCCGTCATCCGTATTGACTACTTTACTTGCGGAGCAATAGGATGCTATGCCTTCCCCTGCGGGAACGGAGGCAATAACCTCACCCTTTCCGAAGGGCTCTTCCGTCATATCAAGCTTCTTCTCCATGTAGAGATGTCTGATACTGTCGGCGGTAACCATTGAAGTATAAAGGTCGTTTTCGCTGTCACCCTCAAGGAACCAGCCCTCAACACCGTTATATTCGGTAAAAACAATCGTGCGGTGGGGTGAAGGCATATAGTAGGAATATGTAAGCACGGTACCTGCGGGGATTACGTCACCGATAAATTTACTGCTGTCTTCTTCTGACATTTCAGCGGATGTGGGATAAATTCCCGGTTTTTTCATAAGACGCATTCCGTCGGCAAGAACGGTAACTCTGCCCAGTCTGCCGTATTGTTTTTCCGCCTTTACGGCAACACCGCAGTCAAAATCGTATGGATAGGTATATACCCAGCCCTCGTTTCCTTCGTATGAAACCCATGACCAGGCGCCGTCAAATACGGAAGCACTGTCGCCGCTGCTGACGGTAAATTCGGTACCCTCGGGAATGGTGGCTATTGTCTTATATGCGTAGCCGTGACCGTTTTTGATATCGGTTCCTTTCTTTGCCATGACCTTAAGCGTTACCTTATTGTCATATTTTTGGGGCTGAACATCGGAGCCATTGTCAGAAGCGGTAAGGTCGTTTTTATTAACGGAATAATAATCGTTTTCGTAGAAAATACTGCACTCGTTGCCGTATTCACCTATGACTCTGACCTGAGCTCCGCAGGGAATCAGTTCATCATCATCATTGTACAGAGTCTTTGCGCCGTCGGGATTTGTTACTGTTGCATTATACTCTATGAACTCCGGGGCACCCATATCCGCGAATGCGGGTACGGCGAGGCAGAGAACAAGTATCACAGCCAGAAACAGTGCACTAATTTTCTTCATCTGTTTTTCCCTCCGTTGTCTTTTTGTTTTTCTTTTTGAATAAAATGATTGAAATTACAACCGTCAGTACCACCGCCACACCGCACAAAACGATAATTCCCGTAGTGGTGGAACCGAAAACGTCCTCCAGCGGATTCGGGGGCGCAACATCAAGCTTAACAGTAAACATGGACATACTCCTTTAACCCTTATTGAAGATAAATCCGCAGGCGTATGATGCTCCGTTAAGTATCAGAGACAAAAGAAAAGGATTTATCTTCCTGTAATCCATAACCTTATTATATATCAATCCTTCAATCAAAACAACCGCAATTTCTTCGGCATATTCAAGAGGCATTCGCACTCTGTTACCGAAAAAATATCCCACCGTAAATACGGAAAACACCACAACAGGATTGGTTATCAGATTTACAAGGACGGTATTCAGTAAATCTTTTTTGCTTCTGACTCCCAATATCAGCGCCGTAACGCCCTCAATCAGTATCGTCAGCAGCAGACACCTCACAAGTATCAGAGGCAGATTCTGAAGCATTTTTCTCACTCTTTTGCTTTTTTATTTCACAAGCCGTAATAACTGCGGCAAAAATGATTACGGCAATCACGACGGCGGCAACCCAAAATATGCCGCCTTTGACGTGTTCAAAAAGAAAGGAATCCACAAGCATTTCAAAATCACTCATTTATCTTCTCATCCTTTCTGCCGATAATCATCAGAGCCGCAAGGCAAAGCACCGACAAGGCGGAAATCACGATGCAGTTGGCTCTCACCGAGGTAAATCTGAAAAAGAATATGGGAGCTGTTCCGAGGAAAAGCCCCAGAGTGGTAAAGCCGAAGGCAAAGCCGGGAGTTTTTTTCAATACGGAAACCAGCAGGGCAAGAGTAATGGACATGGTCATGCTGAAAATCATTACTCCCACAAGGGAAATTCCCATGTGATTATTACCTGCAAGTAAAAAAGGCAAAGCCGCCGACACGCTGAAAACAGCCGTCTTTCTGACTCCGAAGGCATCGGCAAATATTCCTCCCGCCGCCTTACCTATACCCATGGTAACATAAAGACAGACGGTCTGAAGCAAGGTCTTTTTCCAGGCGGTGGGGATTCCGTAGCCCATATATCCCCTTACGGCAACCACAAGCGTGGCAAGAATTATGACGGCGGCCGCCGAAAGCTTCGGATTTGCGTAGTTGAATTTTTCGCAGGGATTTATATTCTGCTTTTCCGTATCCCTGAGGTAAGTATCCGCCAGCAGGGCAAAGGGAATTGCCGTCAGTATAAATAAAACGATTATCAGACCGCTCACATCGGATGAGGAAAGAAGCCGTCCTGTTACCACACCGAATGAGCCGCCGGAAACAAAGACTGCGGAGTGGGCAAGCCGTCCGTCAGAAACCCGCAGAGTCGTTTCCGCTCCGCCAACGTGGGTGAAAGCGTTGCCGATACATAAAATCACCAGGGGTATATAGGGAGAAACGGGCAGGTATTCAAACATAAGCCCGGCAAAAGCCATAAGCACTATGCCCACTATACCGCCGTTGATTTTTTTGAATTTATCGCAGAGGTATCCTATGGGTGACTGGGGTACGAAGGCGAGAGCATCATATACAAAGGGGAAAAGCCACAGCATTACACTGTCTCCGTACTGCCTTGAAAGGAAAAAGAAGCATGTCACTTCCGTTGCGAAATGGATATAAAAATAAAGCCATCCCGCCATCATGTTCTTTGCTGTCAGAGCATTTTTGAGGCCGTTCATTCCGCTTTCCCCTTTCTTCTTTGTATAAAAACAGTATATCATAAATCAAGCATCACCGCAAACACTTTCTTGACTGAAAACAGATAATGTAATATAATCACTTTATAAAGCGAAATTATCGCCGATTCGGTTACAAAAGGGAGAAATTTTATGGAAGACAGAGCAAAGCTTATAGCAGAAGGCAAAACAAGTATCGGTATCGAGTTCGGCTCAACCCGTATCAAAGCCGTACTTATCGACGGCATGGCTAACCCCCTTGCTTCGGGCGCATTTGACTGGGAAAACAGCTATAAAAACGGTATATGGACCTATTCTCTTGAAGAGGTAAAGACGGGTCTTCAGACCGCATTTGCAAAGCTTAAGGCAGACGTTGAAAAGAAATACGGCGTAAAGCTCACCACCGCAGGCGCACTGGGCATCAGCGGTATGATGCACGGCTATCTTGCTTTTGATAAAGACGGCAATCAGCTTGCCGAGTTCAGAACATGGAGAAATACAATCACCGCCGAGGCCGCCGAAAAGCTCACCGCTCTCTTTGATTTCAACATTCCTCAGAGATGGAGCATTTCCCATCTTTATCAGGCAATGCTCAACGGTGAAGCCCACGTTAAGGATATTGACGCCATTTACACCCTTGCCGCTTACGTTCATTACAGACTTACGGGCAAGAGAGTAATCGGCATAGGCGAAGCCAGCGGTATGTTCCCCATTGACAGTACAATCAATAACTATGATAAGACAATGCTGGAGAAATTCGCTTCTCTTACAAAGGATTATCCCTGGGATATAAATGCAATTCTTCCCGAAGTGCTTGCAGCAGGCGATGAAGCCGGCGTACTCACCGGAGAGGGTGCTCTTCTCCTTGACCCCACGGGCGAATTCAAGGCAGGTATTCCCCTCTGTCCTCCCGAAGGCGATGCAGGTACGGGTATGGTTGCTACAAACTCCGTAGCAGAGAGAACGGGCAACATTTCCGCAGGTACTTCAATTTTCCTTATGGTTGTACTTGAAAAGGCACTTTCAAAGCTCTATACGGAAATAGATATGGTTACCACACCCTCGGGCAGACCCGTTGCCATGGTACATTGTAACAACTGTTCGGGAGAAATTGACGCCTGGGCAGGCATCTTCACTTCAATCTGCAAGGAAATGGGTGCTGACGTTACGATTTACAACGTGCTTGACAAAATGTTTGAGCTTTCCCTCAAGGCAGATAAGGACTGCGGAGGTCTTGTTGGCTTCAACTATCTTTCCGGCGAAGTAATCACCGGCCTTGACAGTGGCAAGCCCCTCTTCTTCAGAGGCCCCGACAGTAAATTCAATCTTCCCAATTTCTGCCGTACACAGCTTTACTCCGCGGCGGCAACTCTCGGTATAGGTAAAGAAATCCTTGACGCGGAAAACGTTAAAATTGATAAGCTCCTGGGTCACGGCGGCTATTTCAAAGCGCCCGTTGCGGGTCAGGCGGTCATGGCGGCGGCTCTTGACGCTCCCGTTTCCGTAATGAAGACCGCAGGCGAAGGCGGTCCCTGGGGACAGGCAATCCTTGCGGGCTATATGCTCAACAAAAAAGAGGGCGAAGCTCTTGAGGATTATCTTGACAGCAGAGTATTCGGCAATCAGGAATCCTTTGAGGTAGCTCCCACGGAGGAAGATAAGGCGGGCTTTGCAAAATTCATTGAGAATTACAAAAAAGGCCTTGCCGCAGAAAAAGCCGCGGCAGAAGCATAATTTTACATAATGAAACCGCATCGGTTCAGTCACGGGTGCATAAGGAAGTATTTTAAGTAAGAAATATGGAGTAGTCCGAAAAGGGCTGCTCCTTTTCCGTTTGCGGGGTTATCCCGCATTTTGCTCGTGCATATCAGCCGGCGTCTGTAATTCCTGTTCCGCCGGTTTTAATTGAAAATGTGTTATCGGCATTAACGAAAACATCCTCCGGGATCGTCGGAGGATGAGGGGGGGAATATTCAGTTTTTCATTCATAATCGTTTTCCACCTTTATCCTGAGTTTCGATCACGCTGACGCTGTAAAAATCTCTTGCAGTAATCCACTGCCTGCTCCGCTTTCTGTAAGAACGGAGTTTATAAAAGCCGCTCTCTTTTCAATAAAGCTCCTGTCGTCTGTCACGGAACACCGGTATACTGCTGCGGATATCAGAAAGAATTTCAATATCACAGTCCGCGGTTATGATTTCTTCGTTTTCCCCGCCAAGTGCAAGTGTTTTTCCAAAAGGTTCGATAATGGCGGAATTGCCGCCATATACAGTTTTACCGGCTGTACCGCAGGAATTACAGCATACCACAAACATCTGATTTTCAATCGCTCTGGCAGTAGTAAGCGTGCGCAAATGGAAGATGCGTTCCTTTGGCCACTGAGACACTACAAAAAGCATATCAAGTCCCTGCAAAGCAAGGCTGCGGGTCAGCTCGGGAAAACGCACATCGTAGCAAATGATAATACCGCACTTTACACCGTCAAGAGTAAAGCAACATAGGTGGTCGCCGCAAGTATAGCAGTCATTTTCTCCCATAGGCGTAAACAGGTGCGTTTTATCATATTCGGCCATACACCGGCCGTCCCGGTCAAAAATCATAGCAGTATTGAACACTTTCCCATCCCGGACATTTGATACCGAGCCTGCTGCAATATTGACACCGTACTGCTTTGCCAAAGCGCCGATACAGGACTTTACCTCATCTCCGTCTTTACAGGATAACCCGGCAAGATTTCCTTTCGGGAAAAATCCGGTATTCCACGTTTCCGGCAATACCAATACGTCGGGGTTATCCTTCATCGCATTACAAATTAACTGTTCTGCGTGTGCAAAATTCTCCTCCGGACAACCGAGTTTCATATTCATTTGCAAACACGAAACCTTCATACCGTTTACTCCTTTGTAAGCAGCTTGCAGAGTCTGTTTGCCGCTTCCTTGGTTTCTTCAGGTTTGCCAAATGTTGAAAAACGGAAATAGCCTTTTCCACACTCCCCAAAGCCATCACCGGGAATACCTACGACTTGAATTTCTTTGAGCAGATAATCAAAGAACTCCCAACCGCTCATACCGTCGGGGCATTTCATCCAGATAT
>JAKSQQ010000024.1 GCA_024404015.1 Clostridia bacterium | reverse complement strand
GGGAAGAGTCTGTCTGAATTTCTCTGCAATGTTTTCTCTGAGAAGGGGGTCAACCTTGACTGCAACTGCACCGGTTTTATTGGCTGCAAGTATGTCACTTTCAAGCTTGTCGCCTATCATTGCAATCTTTTCAATAGGCGTGTTCATTATCTCTGCAGCCGCGTCAAGGCCCTTTGTGCCGGGCTTGAATGCGGGAGCGTAGCAGGGAATATTACCCATCTGCAGGGAAAGAAGCTTTGCTCTTGATTTAACCGTATTTGATACTATCATTACGGGAATGCCTGCATCCTGCATCATCTTAACCCATTCTTTTGCTTCCTGATGAATGTAGTATGAAGCAAAATAAGTGGCTGTTCTGTCAAGGTCAAGTGCGATTGCCCGGGCACCCATTTCAATTATATCCGAGGGTTTAATGTCCGTCAGCTTCTCAAAGCTGCAATCCGGACAACCGAATGTTTTATTGAATAACATAAATCTCTCCTGTGCCTTTCTGCATTATTTTGTGAGCATCCTTAATTATACGCAGGTTGATTTCACTCCCGGCAGGCCAGCTAACCCTGCCTTTGAGATATCCCTTCTCAGCGAGGGTGAAATCTCGTCTTTCGTATATCAGTGTTTGCTAAACACCGTTTTGTTGCATCTTTTCATAAAAAATATGAAAAAATCCGCAATTACGCCGCCATCACCTTGCACAGGTGATGAAATTTACTCTGTATCCGCAAAATGACGCGAATACCATTATTACGAATATGCATTATACCACATATAGTATATATTTGTCAAGATTAGTGTTTTTCGGTATACAGCAACACAAAAAGCCGTATTGAATTGTGATTATAAATCTGTTATAATAACTCTGCAATCAAACAAAAAAAGAGGCGGTAAAATGAAAACGCTTACAGTAACTTACCTTTGCGAAACAAAAGAAAAAAGAGACGCGTTTTATAACGGTATTATTGAGAACCGTATCGGTGAAAAATGCGAAAACGAAAAGGGATGCGGAAGCTATAAATACTATTTCCCCGCCTTTGACGATACATCACTGCTTCTCATTGAAGAGTGGGAAAATGAGGAAGCTCTCAACTCTCATAAATTTCAGCCCCACATGGCAAAGCTGATTGAACTCAAGGAAAAATTCGGCGTTAAAACTATTATAAAATAAGGAGAGATAAATATGAAAATCGATAACGAAACCATTAAGCTGACTCAGGATTTACTTAAAGTGTATGTTTGTCCCGAGGTTAAGGAGGCAACAGAAAAATTCCTTGCTTCTCCCGATGACATGACCGCAGGCACTCTTGCCATCGCTCTTACTGACGGTATTGCTTCCATTGATGAGGCAATCGCATTTGCGGGCAGTGATTACTGCAAGGAAAAATTCGGTGAGGAAGCAGCGAAATCAATCCTTGAAGAAACGGTTAAAGCAAAGAAAAACGGTGCAAAATACTGCGGCTGCGACGGTTGTCAGAAAGCACTCGCCCTGCTTAACGCTTTGGCAGAATGATAATCAGAAAGATAATCAAAACCGTATTTTCCCTCATTACAACCCTGATTCTCATTCCCTTTGTAATTAATGCGGTGGTAATAGGATACGGTGCCTATCACATTATTGATTTTGACGAGGCGGGGGATGAATACGACTGTATAATCGTGCCCGGCTGTTCCGTTATCGGCAATACTCCCAGCGGTATGCTTAAAGCCCGCCTTGACATAGCAATCGAGCTTTACGAAAAGGGAGTCGCATACAGAATTCTGATGACCGGAGACCGTGATGACGAATACTATGACGAGGTATCCGTCATGAGAGAATACGCCATCAGTCGGGGAGTCCCTCCCGTGGCGGTGATGATTGACCCATACGGATATTCCACGTATGAAAGCATGTATAGGGCAGAAAGAGATTTTGAGGTTGAAAAAGCCCTTGTGGTTACCCAGAGATATCATCTTTACCGCAGTGTTTACGATGCCCGTCTTATGGGTATCAAGGCGGACGGTGTGGTCTGCGTTTCCGGTAATACGGATATAGAGGACAGCCGCCGCGAATTTCTTGCGCGCATAAAGGATTTCATATATACCATTCTTCGCCCCGAGCCGGAAACCATTCAGGAGTATCGGCTTGAAAATCCCAAGGCGGCGGCACAGTTTCAGTAAAAAAGAACCTGAGGTCTTGTGACTTCAGGTTCATATTTGTTTATTCAGATAGTAATTGATAAAATCAAGGTTATCCTGAGAGTACTCAATCTCTCCCGAATACATCCTGGCAATATCCTCCAGCACCTCAATATCTCCGCTTCCCGTCATTGAGTATATGGTGCTGATGATATAAACGCTCAATGCGGTGAAAGCGGCGTGGGCAGATGTCATATCGTCATCAAAGCCCTGAGGCAGGTGTCTGTATGCAAAATATACCGCAAGCTGCTGAAATTCCATGCCGTCGTGGAGAGAGAGCTTGTCCGCTGAAGAAAGCAGGTCAAGATATTTATCCCAGCTTCGGTCAAGGCGTTCAAGGGCTCTGAATATATCGGCCCATTCCCTCGGCGATTTTTCGGGGAGAGAGGAATCGGTGTAGTCGAGAAATTCCGCTATTCTGATTTCCGGATGAATCATGCTGCGCTGAAGAATATCAACGGCTCTGTCACGAAAATCAACCGCCTGCTTTTCCCGCAGGGTTATTTCCTCTTCGTATTCGTCCTCTTCAAGGGTGACAAGACGTACTCTGTCGGGATTTTCTATTATCAGCTTTGCGGCGGATTCACAGCAAAGTCCCAGACCTATTTCGGTCCTTGTATCAAAAAAATTTCTGAATCGGGGATGGTCTGCACATATATCGCACAGCACGTATTCTCCCTTTTCCGTAATAATTTCGCACAGACCGTTTTCGTCAAGGAAAGGACAGCGGTCTCCTTCAAGCAGACGGAAACATCCGTTTTCAAAATCTACGTTCTCACGAAGCTTTTTGCCGAGAGAGCCGCCGATATATTTGTATTTTCTCAGTGTGTCATCGTCAATGTCGATTTCCCAGCCCTTACAGCAGGTGTGGCTGCATCTGTCTGCGGAGCATTGGAAGCGCATAAAATAATCGGGAGCAATCAGTTTCATTTTTTGACGTATCTCCGTTGTCGGTTACATAGTTTTAATCGGTGTATTGTCTTCAGTATATCACTTTGACGGCGTTTGTAAATATGTTACTTGACTGAAAATATAAAATCGGGTATAATGCCCGTGAAAAATGTATAATTCAAAGCACCTCTTACTGAAGAATCGGGCGTACTGCGTGACGGTACATCCGGGGGTAAGGAAATCGCGGTGAAAATCCGCGGCAACAGCCATTACCGTAACTCTTTTTATGAAAAAGTCAAGTCGGAATGCTTACCGCTTTGAAACGCGTAAAATCTCTTGGGCAAAACGAAGGGATGCGGTCAGGGTGCAGAAATGTACCCTTGTTTTCGTTGTATCGGCGCCCTTGAAGGGCGCCTTTTTTGTCCTCTCAATTTATTTCGGGAAATCCCGTAACGTCTTCGGTGACAGGTATGAAAGATTCAATTGTAAATAAAGCAAAAATCACAATAATCGATATGACGGTTTTCAGTATGCTGGGTGCCTTGATGTATACCTCAAAGCTGCTTACGGATATTCTGCCGAACGTTCATTTGATAGGCGTTTTCATCGTTGCCGAAACCGTTGTGTACAGACAAAAAGCTCTGTATCCGTTATACGTATTCGTTTTTTTGACAGGACTTTTTAACGGCTTTGCCCTCTGGTGGATACCCTATCTCTATATATGGACTGTTCTGTGGGCGTTTGCCATGCTTATTCCGAAGAATGCCGAGGGTAAAAAGCTGATGATTCTCAGCATGATTGCCTGCTCTCTTCACGGATTCCTTTACGGTACCCTTTACGCTCCCGCCCAGGCGATTATTTTTCATCTGGATTTCAAGGGCATGATAACCTGGATAATTGCGGGTCTGCCCTATGACTGTATTCACGGTGTCGGAAATCTGGTCTGCGGAATACTGATTGTACCTCTTATTTCCCTGCTCAGAAAATCCGAAAAGCTATACAGATAAAATCACGGCTTCATCCGGAATGATGAAGCCGTGTTCTTTTATTTTTCAGCCGATTACCTTTTTCAGCAGGTCGGGGTCGTCGGATTTGAATACCATTTTTGATTCTGCATTCTTTCCGCCGAAAATGGAATACATATATTCAATATTGATGTTTGCTTCGGCTATCTTATCGAGAACTCTGTTAAGACTTCCCACTACGTTGGGAACGTTGCATACCGTTACGGGATTGACGGAAATAATGAATCCGTCACCGATAAGGGCATCGATTGCCTTCTGCACGTTGTCAACAATCAGACGGACTATACCGTATTCCGCGGTTTCCGCAATATTCAGCGCCTCAATATCGATATTATTATCCGCAAGAATCTTTGTAACCTCTTTGAGTTGACCGTTTCTGTTTTCAAGGAATACCGAAATCTGTTTAACTTCCATTACTGTTTCCTCCAATCAGATTTTTCTGTTGTCAATGATTCTTACTGCCTTACCCTCGCTCCTTGCAATGCTCTTGGGGGGAACGAGATGAACGTTTGCCATAATGCCCAGCATGGATTTGAGCGCAAGCACGAGTTCTTTTTCTTTTTTGGAAATATCACCCAGGTTGCCCGTAAATTTGTCGGGAGTAAGCTCAACGTTGATATCAAAGGTATCCGTGTTCTTGACTCTGTCAACGATAATCTGATAATTTGCCTGATAGCCGTTGTTGAGAAGTACGGTTTCAATCTGTGAGGGGAATACGTTTACGCCCTTGATGATGAGCATATCGTCGGAGCGTCCCATGGGCTTTGCCATTTTGATAAATGTGCGTCCGCAGGAGCATTTCTCATCCGAAAGAACGCATATATCCTTTGTCCTGTAACGGATAATGGGCATTGCTTCTTTATCGAGGGAGGTGAATACAAGCTCGCCCTTTGAACCTGCGGGAAGGGGCTCAAATGTTTCGGGGTCAACGATTTCAGCAATGAAGTGGTCTTCATTTACGTGCATACCCGACTGAGCGGAGCATTCGTAAGCAACACCGGGTCCGCTGAGCTCGGTCAGACCGTAAATGTCATAAGCTTTAATACCGAGAGCTTCCTGAATGTCTCTGCGCATTTCCTCGCTCCATGCCTCCGCACCGAAGATGCCCGCCTTAAGCTTTATGTCATTTTTGATGCCTTTTTCTTTGATTGTTTCACCGAGATAAGCGGCGTATGAGGGAGTACAGCAAAGTACGGTGGTACCTAAATCCACCATAAACTGAAGCTGTCTGTCTGTATTACCCGAGCTCATGGGGATTGTTGTGCTTCCCAGCAGATGAGAACCGCCGTGGAAACCTGCGCCGCCCGTAAATAAGCCGTAGCCGTAGGAAACCTGAACCATATCCTCTCTGGTTGCGCCTGCAGCGGCAAGGGATCTGGCACAGCATTCATCCCACATACGAATGTCGTCTGCGGTATAATAAGCGATTACTCTTTTGCCGGTCGTACCCGAGGTGGAATGAATCCTTACGCAATCGGCAAGGGGTTTTGCCAGCATGGCAAAGGGATAATTATCCCTTAAATCGTCCTTGCTTGTGAAGGGAAGCTTGTGTAAATCTTCAATGCCCTTGATATCGTCGGGAGTAAGCCCTGCCTCTTCCATTTTTTTACGGTAGTCGGGGCAATTATCCCAGGCGTGACGAACCTGTTTGACAAGCTTTTCGCTCTGAAGCTTTTTCAGCTCCTCACGGGGCATTGTTTCAAGCTCTTTTTGATAATACTTTTCCATATTTTTTCTCCAATGGTTGAAAATTAAGCGTTTTTACCAAGCGTGAATGCCTTTTTGTTGATTTCAAGGAATTTGGGAGGAACAGACGTTTCAATTGCGTTCATCCAGTCCTCTTCGCTGAAATCAAAGTGCTGTGAAAGCTTACCCAGCAGAACAAGGTTGACTGCCTTTGATGAGCCCGCCTCAACCGCAAGTGAAAGTGCATCAAAGCATTCTGCCTTTACGCCGAGGGCCTTGATTTTCTTATCCAGGTCTGCGGGATATTCTGCTGCACCCGTAATTACGGGCATGGGATTTGTCTGCTGTGTATTTGTAATGATAACACCGTCTTCTGCAAGAAATTCAAGCCATCTTGCGGCTTCAAGAAGTTCAAAGGAGAGAATCATATCAGCTTCGCCCTTATCAATAACGGGGGAATATACTTTATCTCCGTATCTGACGTAGGTTACGACACTGCCGCCGCGCTGACTCATACCGTGAACCTCGCTTACCTTTACGTCATAGCCCTTTGAAAGGAGAATTTTACCCAGAAGCTTTGATGCAAGAAGGGTACCCTGACCGCCTACACCGACTATCATAATGTTTTTGGTTTTCATGGTATTTCCTCCTTAATTTTTCGGTGCATCCTTGGGACAAAGCTGTGAGCAAACGCCGCAGCCCGTACAGAGGGTGCTGTCAACAACTGCCTTGCCGTCTGCGATTGAAATGGCGGGGCAGCCGATCTTCATGCAGGATTTGCATCCGATACACTTATCCTTATCACAACTGATGGGACCGGGATGTTTAACGTATTTAAGCAGGGCGCAGGGTCTGCGTGAAATGATGACAGAGGGCTCCTTTGCGGCAAGCTCCTCTTTAAGTGCCGTGTCGCAATCCTTCAAATCATAGGGGTCAACGACTCTGACTCTTCTGATGCCTACGGATTTGCAGAGGGCCTCAAGGTCAATCTTTGTGCAGGGGTCACCCTTGAGATTGAAACCGGTAGTGGGATTCTGCTGATGACCGGTCATGCCCGTGATTGAGTTATCAAGGATGATAACGGTTGAATCGGATTCATTGTAAGCAATGTTTACAAGACCCGTGATACCGCTGTGCATGAAGGTGGAGTCACCGATAACGGCAACGCTCTTCTGTGCATTTTCTTCCGAAAGCTTGTTGAAGCCGTGAAGACCCGAAACGGAAGCGCCCATACAAAGTACACTGTCAACAGTGCTGAGGGGAGCTACCGCACCTAAGGTGTAGCATCCGATATCGCCGATGACGTTGACCTTGTTCTTTTTAAGAGTGTAGAAAAGTCCTCTGTGGGGACAACCTGCACACATAACGGGAGGTCTGCCGGGAATGGCATCTTCAACCTTTTTATTTTTGGGAATTGAAATGCCCATTTTTTCCGCAATGAGATTCTGACTGTATTCACCTACGAAGCCGAAAAGCTCCTTGCCTTTGCAGGGAACACCGATTTTCTTACAATGGGACTCGATTATATCGTCAAGCTCTTCGATTACGATTACTTCATTTACCTGTGCGGCGAAATCCTTAATCTTCTTAACGGGCAGGGGATTTACCATGCCCAGCTTGAGTACGGGATACTTGTCGCCGAATACTTCCTTGACGTATTGATATGAGGTGGAGCCGGTGATAAAGCCGATGGAATTATCTTCGCCCTTTTCAATTCTGTTGATATCGGTTGATTCCGCAAATTCGGTGAGGGCGGCGATCCTTGCTTCAACAATGGGATGCTTCAGCTTTGCGTAGCCGGGCATCATAACGTATTTGGCAATGTTCTTTTCGTATTTCTTATCTTCCGCCTCAACTCTGTCGGAGGTTTCGATAATGCTCTGGGAGTGAGCAACTCTCGTACACATCTTGATGATTACGGGAGTATCATATTTTTCGCTCATTTCGTAAGCAAGCTTTGCAAAGGCAATGGCCTCGGAGCTGTCTGCCGGCTCAAGCATGGGAAGCTTTGCGGAAACGGCATAGTGACGGCTGTCCTGCTCGTTCTGTGATGAATGCATGCCCGCATCATCTGCAACGGCAATTATCATGCCTGCGCTGATTCCGGTGTATGAAAGAGTGAAAAGAGGGTCTGCGGCAACGTTGAGACCAACGTGCTTCATACCGCAGAAGCTTCTTTTTCCCGCAAGGGAAGCACCGTAGGCGGACTCCATTGCAACCTTTTCGTTGGGAGCCCACTCGGCGTAGATTTCTTCGTATTTTGCGGCACATTCGGTAATTTCCGTACTGGGTGTGCCGGGGTAGGACGAAACGAATTTACAACCTGCCTCATAAAGACCTCTTGCAAACGCTTCGTTACCGAGCATAAGTGTTTTCATGGGTATCAACCTCTTTTTCAGCTTTTAATCTGTGCTTCAACAAGTCTGCCGTGACAGTAGATTTCACGGAGCTTCGGCTTTTCAATCTTGCCGGTGGGGTTACGGGGAACATCGGCAAAGATAATCTTTTTGGGTCTCTTGTATCTGGGAAGGTCGTTGCAGAATTCGTTGATTTCTTCTTCTGTACAGGACATGCCTTCTTTGATTTCAATAATTGCGGCGGTGATTTCACCGAGTCTGGGATCGGGAAGTCCGATAACACCTACATCTTTTATCTTGTCATGCTTGCGAAGGAACGCCTCAATCTGTACGGGATAAATATTTTCGCCGCCTGAGATAATAACGTCCTTCTTTCTGTCAACGAGAGTAATGAAGCCGTCTTCGTCAACTACTGCCATATCGCCTGTGTAGAGCCAATCGCCCTTGAGGATTTCGTTTGTTGCGTCGGGATTCTTGTAGTAGCATTTCATTACGCCGGGGCCCTTTACGCAAAGCTCTCCCACTTCGCCTACGGGAACTACACAGTCGTTTTCGTCAACTACCTTGGTTTCCCAACCGAAACCGGGAATGCCGATGGCACCGACTTTTTCAATATTTTCAACACCCAGATGTACACAGCCGGGTCCGAGAGATTCGGAAAGACCGTAGTTGGTGTCGTACTTGTGATTGGGGAAGTATTTTTTCCATCTGTGAATAAGACTGGGGGGAACGGGCTGAGCGCCGATATGCATAAGACGCCACTGGTCAAGCAGGTAATGATTAAGGTCGATTCTTCCGCTGTCAATGGCATCGAGAATGTCCTGAGCCCAGGGAACGAGCAGCCATACGATGGTGCATTTTTCTTCCGTTACCGCACGGAGAATCCACTCCGGCTTGACACCTCTGAGAAGGACTGCCTTGCTGCCCGAAAGAAGAGAACCGAACCAGTGCATTTTTGCACCCGTATGGTAAAGGGGAGGAATGCAGAGGAAAACGTCGTCCTTCTGCTGTCCGTGGTGATTCTGCTCCGTAAGGCATGAATGATAGAGACCTCTGTGGTCGTGAAGGATTGCCTTGGGGAATCCGGTTGTACCCGATGAGAAATATATGGCGGAGTAGTCATCTTCTTTGATGTCAACGGGGGGAGCAACGGATGAACAGAATTTCATAAGTGACCAGCAATCTTCTGTGTATCTGGGACCGCCCTGACCTACGTAGAAGAAGGTCTTTACCTTGGGCATATCGCTGTGTATTTCATCAAGTCTTGAAATGAATTCCTCGCCGAAGATGAGCACCTCAATATCAGCAAGGTCGCAGCAATACTGGATTTCGTCTGCGGCGTATCTGAAATTAAGGGGAACGGCGATACAGCCGGCCTTGAGAGTGCCGAAATAAAGGGGAAGCCATTCAAGGCAGTTCATAAGCAGGATGCCGACTTTTGTACCCTTTTTAATGCTTCTGCTGAGAAGCAGGTTGGCAAAGCGGTTTGCTCTGGTATCAAATTCGGACCAGGTCATCTCTCTGCGATAGGGAGAATTTGCCTTGGCTGTTTCAATCAACGATGCTTCACGCCACGTTGCGGCGTTGTCACGCTCGGTTGAAGGGTTGATTTCCACTAAAGCGACCTCGTCCTTGTAAAGACGGGCATTACGCTCAAGCAGTTCTGTGATGATCATAAGATTTTCCTCCTTTGCCGGGGAAACAAAAACGTCCCCGGAGCTTAATATAGCTCTGAGGACGAGTATAACCCGTGGTACCACCTCAATTTACCGCAAATGCGGCCTCAACGGCAACTTCCATTGCCTAACGCGATAACGGGCGCACCCGGCATTGCTTACTTAACGTCAGAATAAATCCCCGTGTTCGGAATGCTGCTCGGAAAGGTATCGGATTAAGCTTCTCCATTGCCTCGCACCGCCCGGCAACTCTCTGTAAGAGTACACAGAATCCTACTGTTTTCGTCATAGCAATTATTACTGGATATTCTATCACCCGCTTCCGCATTTGTCAACCGCAATTTAATATTGTCTCCGTTATATTCTAAAACACTTGCATATCCCTATATATAATGATATAATTAACAGATATTGAAAGGACAGGTGCCGTATGAGAAGAAAAAAATGGGTGGTATCAAAAGGTAATAAAGAGAATGCGGCCCTCGTTTCATCAGAGTTGGGTATAGATCCTCTGGCGGCCCTTATAGCTTCCTCAAGAGGATTTGAAGATACAGACGAGCTTGCGGATTTTTTTGATGCCGATGCACCTTTGAGCGTTGATCCGTTCTCCATAAAGGATATGGACAAAGCGGCTGAACGCATCAACAGGGCAATTGACGATTTTGAAATGATCTGCGTTTTCGGTGACTACGATGCCGACGGTGTGACCTCCACGGCGCTTCTTTATTCTTTTCTTGAAAGCAGGGGAGCAAACGTCGTCAGATATATTCCCGACAGAATTGACGAGGGTTACGGACTTAATATAAAAGCAATAGACGAACTTAAAGCAAGGGGCGTTCACCTTATCGTAACCGTTGATAACGGTGCAACTGCGGTGGATGAGATTGCCCATGCTTATGAAATCGGTCTTGAGGTGGTCGTATCCGACCATCATAAAGTAGGTGACGTTCTGCCCCGTTGCGAAGCGGTGGTTGACCCTCACAGACCGGATTGCCCCTCCGAATTCAAAGAAATGTCCGGTGTGGGTGTTGCTTTTAAGCTTGCCTGCGCCATTGATGGCTTTGACGAGGATTCGATTCTTGAAGAATACGGAGAGCTGGTTGCGCTCGGTACCATAGGCGACGTTGTTTCCGTTACCGGCGAAAACAGAGTAATGGTAAGAAGAGGTATTTCATATATCAACGAGCATCCGGGTATCGGTATAGCCGCTCTTATTGAAGCGGCAGGTATTTCCGGCAAGGAAATCACCTCCTCCTCGGTGGCATATACTCTCTGTCCACGTATCAATGCAGCGGGACGTATGGGAAGTGCCGATAAGGCACTTGAGCTGCTTCTCTGCGATGACCCGGATGAAGCGGAATATCTGGCAAAGGAAATAGCTTCCATGAATACCTCCCGTCAGGTGACGGAAAACGAAATATTCCGCAGTGCCCTTGCTCTCATACAGAGTAATCCCTCACTTGCAAAGGATAAAATCATCGTTGTTGACGGTGAAAATTGGCATCAGGGCGTAATCGGAATAGTAGCCGCAAAGCTTACGGAAAGATTCGGCAGACCGGCAATTGTTATTTCCCGCTCGGGAGATACGGCAAAGGGCTCCTGCAGAAGCATTCCCGGATTTTCAATATATGAAGCCATAGAGGCAGTTTCGGACTGCCTTACCCATTACGGCGGGCATACTCTTGCCGCAGGCGTGGGACTTAAATCGGAAAATACAGACCTTTTCAGAAGAAAAATCAACGACTACGCAGAGGACAGCGAAATGCCCTTTGCGGAGCAGATTATTGATTGCAGGATAAATCTGCAGTCCGTTAATCTCAGCGTTCTTTCCGCAATTTCATCAATCGAGCCCTTCGGATCCTGCAATCCTCAGCCGGTTTTCGGACTTTTCGGCGTAAAGATTGAGGAAATCAACGGCATTTCCGAGGGTAAGCATACCCGTCTCATTGTTTCCAAAAACGGATTCCGTCTCGGGGCGGTTTATTTCGGACTTGCGGAGAAGAGATTCCCCTTTGAACAGGGTGACACGGTTGACCTTGCGGTTAATCTTGAGCAAAACGTCTACAACGGCGAAATGCGGGTTTCCGTGGTTATCAGAGGTATAAGACCTTCGGCAACAAATGAAGAAAAGGTGCTTTCCGCAATATCGCTCTATGAGAAATTTGCTTCCGATAAGAAGCTTTCGCCTTTGCAGGCGGCGCTCCTTACTCCCGACAGAGAAACTCAGGTTGAGGTTTTCAGGTCAATTAAGGCGAAACCTCTCAAGGACAGATATTGTGAGCAGCTTTGTGTTCGCCTCGGGGATGACGGCTCGTCACTTGCATCATATATGGCTACGGTTGACATGATGCTTGAAATGGGCATACTCGCCCTTGATGATGACGACAGAGTATACGTTCCTTCAAATACCCCGAAGGTGAATCTTGAAGAATCATCGGTCATGAAAAAATTACGTTGTATGCAGGTGTAAATATGCAGTATTACAATACGACCGTTATCGACGAATTTGATACTCCCGAGGAGGGACTGAAAATTCTGATGGACCTTATCGGAAATACCTTTTCCGAAGAGGAGATAAACGGAATCAAAAAAGCATACGAGTATGCAAGGGATGCACACGGAGACCAGGTCCGCCTTTCGGGCGAGCCCTACATTATCCATCCCCTGAGTGTTTCAATAATAACGGCCCGTCTGGGTATGGACTGTCCTTCGGTTATAGCCGCTTTGCTTCACGATACGGTTGAAGACACCAAGGCCACCGTTGAAACGGTAAAGGAATTATTCGGCGATACCGTGGCGCAGCTTGTTGACGGACTTACAAAGATACAGAGCGTTCCCACCAAAACCGAGGAACGTCTTGAAGACGCTATCTGGCTTGATGCTACAAGAGTAAAGCAGCTTCAGCAGGCAGAGAATATCCGTAAAATGCTTATGGCAATGTCAAAGGATATCCGAGTTATCATCGTTAAGCTTGCCGACCGTCTTCACAATATGCGTACTCTTATGTTCAAGCCCGAGCAGCGCAGACGTGAAATTGCCCGTGAAACCATTGAGGTTTATGCGCCCATAGCTCACCGTCTCGGTATCCGACCCATTAAGGAGGAGCTTGAAGACCTTTCCATCAGTTATCTTGACCCCGTTGCATACAGAGAAATCAGCGATAGTCTTAAGAAGCAGAATGAAACGAGTCTTGAATTCCTTGAGGACATCAAGGGCAGAATTGAGGAAAGAGTCAGAGAGACCGTTCCCGATGCGGCGGTCAGCGGACGTATCAAATCCGTTCACGGTATCTACCGTAAAATGTATATGCAAAACAAGAATTTTGACCAGATTTTTGATATCTATGCGGTCAGAATTATTGTTGATTCGGTCATAGACTGTTATAACTGTCTGGGTATCATCCACGATATGTTCAAGCCCATTCCCGGCAGATTCAAGGATTACATTTCAAACCCCAAGGCGAATATGTACCAGTCCCTTCACACCACCGTTCTGGGCAAAGAGGGCATTCCCTTTGAGGTTCAGATAAGAACCTGGGAAATGCATCATACCGCTGAATACGGTATTGCGGCGCACTGGAAATATAAAGCAGGTATCAATAACGGCAAAAATGACCTTGACGGTCAGCGCCTTGCGTGGGTAAGAGAGCTTCTTGAAAATCAGAATGAGGCCGAGGATGTTGAAGAAATAGTAACCACCATCAAGAGCGATCTTGTACCTGAAGAGGTATTTGTATTCACTCCCAAGGGTGACGTTTATAATCTTCCCTCCGGCGCAACGGTAATTGACTTCGCTTATGCAATTCACTCTGCCGTAGGAAATAAAATGGTGGGTGCGAAGGTTGACGGCAGAATCGTTCCCATTGACTATGAAGTCAGCACCGGTGAAATCATTGAAATCATCACCTCCTCACAGCAGGGTAAAGGTCCCAGCAGAGACTGGCTCAAAATTGTCAAGACCAGTCAGGCAAGGACCAAAATCCGTCAGTGGTATAAGAAAGAAAGACGGGATGAAAATGTCGTTGAAGGCAAGGCGGAGATTGAAAAGGAATTCAAGCGTAATTTCATACGCCTTACTCCCGAGGAATACGAGCCCTTCGTTCAGAAAATATCGGAGCGTCAGCATTGTAAGAACGTAGAGGATTTTTATGCGGCAATCGGTTACGGCGGCATCACCCTGTCAAAGCTTATGCCCCGTATCAAGGATGACTATCTCAAGCTTACAAAGCTTAACGAGCCCGTTATCATCAAGTCCGCACCTCTTAAGAAAAAGACAAAATCCAAGGAAGGCGTTGTGGTTGAGGGAATCGATAATTGCCTTATCAAATTTTCCCGCTGCTGCAGTCCTCTTCCCGGGGATGAAATCATCGGCTTCATTACCAGGGGCCACGGTGTATCAATTCACACAAGAAACTGCCCCAACGTACCGAAGGACATTTCTCTTGCACCCGAGCCGGAAAGATGGATTCCCACCTACTGGGATACGAATGTAAAAGAAGAATTCAAATGTTCCCTTCAGATTGAGTGTACCAACAGAATCGGAATGCTTGCGGACGTAACCGCCATGGTTGCGGCAATGCATATCAACATTCTTGATATCAGCACCAGGACCACAAGCGACGGAAGAATAATGATGCTGATTACGGTATGCGTCAATAATATTGAGCATCTTGATTCAATCATAAATAAGCTGAAAGGAATCTCAGGCGTCCTTGAAATCGAAAGAACGGGCTTCTGAGGCAACAGTATGAGAGCAGTTATTCAGAGAGTCACCGCCTCAAGCGTTAAGGTTAACGGTGAAATCATCGGTGAAATATCAAAGGGCTACAATGTTCTCCTCGGAGTAATGCAGGGAGATACCAAAGCTCAGGCGGAGCTTCTTGCCCGTAAAATCGCATCCCTCAGAGTTTTTGAGGACGAGGATGAGAAGATGAATCTGGGAATCCTTGACGTTGAGGGCGAAATCCTTGCCATTTCTCAATTTACCCTTTGCGCAGACTTGAAAAAGGGCAACAGACCCTCATTTTTTCCCTCCGCTCCTCCCGATGAAGCGAGAGAGCTTTATGATTATTTCTGCGAATGCCTTTCTTCAAACGGCGTAAAAAAAGTTGCAAAGGGAGAATTCGGCGCGGATATGAAGGTCGAAATACATAATGACGGTCCCGTTACCATCGTAATGGATACCGAAATCTGGGATAAGAAGTGAAAAAATGAAAGTAGTAAAAATCAAACCCGAATATGAAAATTTGTCAAATATGTATCTTCTCATTGATGAAGAGACAAAAGAGGCGGCGCTTGTTGACCCGGGATGCTTTCTTGACAATGCTCATAAGGCCATTGAAGAAAACGGAGTAAAGATAAAATATATCTTCCTTACTCACGGCCATTTTGACCATATTCTCGGCACTTACAATGCTAAAGAAGAAACGGGAGCGCAGGTCGTAATCAATAAGGAAGACGAAATCTGTCTGTCCAGCGAAGAAGAAAATCTGATGGTTGATTTTAATATCGACTATAATCTGGTACCTATGAAGGCGGATATACTTGCCGAAGAGGGACGGATATTCAAAATCGGAAACAGCGAAATAGAGGTCATGCTCACACCGGGCCATTCGGCAGGGGGAGTATGTTACATAAATCACAAGGATAAATTCATCATAAGCGGCGACACCCTTTTTTATTCCACCGTCGGCAGAACGGACAAGGGCAGGGCAGATGCGGGAGAGCTGACCGCTTCCCTTAAGCGTATCATCGCTCTTGAAGGAAACTACAAGGTGTATCCCGGTCACGGTCCCGAAACGGAGCTTGACCATGAAAGAACAAGGAATATTTTTATCAGAAGGGTCGGCAGATAAGTGATACTGCGGATTTACGGTCACGATTTTCACTACGAATGTGAGAATCTGTGCAGGGTATTCTTTCCCAATGAAAAAATAAATATCGTTTACGATGACAGCGGTGAGGATGAGCTTACGGTTGTTACGAAATATGAGGAAGGTACGGTATCGGCTGATGTTACGGTAAACGGTGAAAGCCGTTCACTGCGAAAAGAAACCGATGATGAAAGTGCGGAGCTGAATCTGGCAAAGCTGATTTTTGCCGCTCTTTCCGACCTTACGGGCTATACTCCTCCCTGGGGCGTGCTTACGGGTGTCAGACCCTCAAAGCTGATGCTCAGACTTATCGCCGATATGGGTGAGGAGGGCGCAAGAGATTATTTTGAAAAAGGATTGCTTGTCAGCGAGCAGAAAACGAAGCTGGCGATGACGGTTGCGGCGGCAGAGGATAAAATCGTTTCCTCTTCAAAGCCGGAATCCTTCAGCTTGTACGTGTCAATTCCCTTTTGCCCTTCAAGATGCTCATACTGCTCCTTCGTAAGTCATTCCATTGCGAATTCCAATGCAAAAAAGCTTTTTCCCGAGTATCTTGAAAAGCTTGCGGAAGAAATTGAGCTGACGGGTAAAACCGCAAGAGAAAACGGTCTGCGGCTTGAAAGCATCTATTTCGGCGGCGGTACTCCCGGTGTGCTTGAGGCCTCTCAGCTTGATATGCTTCAATGCGCAATTGAGAGGTACTTTGACCTTTCGTCAATTCGGGAATACACGGTGGAAATCGGCAGACCCGACACGGTTACGGCAGAAAAACTCGCCATGCTGAAGCTTCATAAGGTTGACAGAATCAGCATCAACCCCCAAACCTTCAATCAGGAAACACTTGACCTTATCGGCAGGAAACATTCCGTGGAACAGGCAATAAACGCCTTCCGTCTCGCCAAAGGATACGGCTTCAAGTGTATCAACATGGATTTGATTGCCGGGCTTCCCGGTGAGGATTTCGGTATTTTCAGAGATTCATTAGATACTGCCGTAATGCTTTCACCCGAGAATATAACGGTGCATACCCTTGCTCTGAAGCGTTCATCCACCCTTAATTACGAGGGTACGCAGGTGTCAGCAGGCAATGAAGCGAAAAAAATGCTTGACTATTCATATCAGAAGCTTATACAATCGGGATATTCTCCGTACTATATGTATCGGCAAAGCAAATGCGTGGGCAACCTTGAAAACGTGGGTTGGTGTAAACCCGGTACCGAAGGACTTTACAATGTTTTCATGATGGAAGAATGTCATACCGTGCTTGCGGTCGGTGCAGGAGGCGTGACAAAGCTCTGTCAGCCGGGCGGTACTAACGTAGAAAGAATTTTTAACTACAAATATCCATACGAATATATTTCCGGCTTTGACGTCATTACTTCCCGTAAGGACGGAGTTACGGAATTTTACTCGCGGAACGGAGTGAAATGATTTGAAATCCAATGCAAATACAAATAAAAAACAAACCGTGCTCAACGGAGCCATGATTCTCATGGCGGCGGTTTTGCTTGTCAAGGTTATCGGTGTTCTGTTCAAGATGCCCATGACCAGCATGATAGGCGCCACGGGACGCGGATATTTCAGCTCGGCATACGAAATCTATACTCCCATTTTTGCCATTGCAATGGCGGGACTGCCCGTTGCGGTTTCAAAAATGGTTGCGGAAAGTGTTGCTTTATCCAGATATCAGGAAGCAAGAAACATTTTCAGAGTATCCAAAAAGGTATTTATGATTGTGGGTATTGCAGGTACGGCGGTGCTTCTTATTGCATCCTGGCCCTATACCGCTCTTGTAGGCAAGCCCAAGGCACTGCCTGCGGTACTGTGCGTTGCCCCCTCAATCTTCCTTTGCTGCTATATGTCGGCATACAGAGGATATTACGAAGGACTGCGCAATATGAAACCCACTGCGGTTTCGCAGGTTATTGAAGCTCTCGGAAAGCTTGTTCTGGGACTTGTATTCATTAAGATTATCATCGTTGCGGGTACAAATTCCTTTAATAATACCGGCGTTGTATTCGGTCAGAAGGTAAACGATCTGACGCAGGCAAACTCCATCATTATGCCTTACGCCGCCGCAGGCGCGGTGCTTGGCGTTACCATCGGCTCGGGACTTTCTCTGCTGTTCCTTGCCCTTCATTTCAGAAGATACAATGACGGCTTTACGGGTATTCAGCTTGCCGATCCTCAGGAGTCAAAGCCGGATAAATCTCTTTCATCCGAAATGATAAAGATTGCCATTCCCATGGTAATCAGCGCTCTTGTTCTCAATCTTACAAATCTTATTGACGTTACCACTGTCCAGTCAAGACTTAAGAGTGCCCTTGAAAACAATCCCGAAACGGTTATCAATATGTTCAGAGCATCCCTTGAGGCGGCGGAATCAAAGAAGCTTCTCAATCTGTCGGTTATTGAGGACGTTTCAAGCTATATCTGGGGAGCTTATTCGGCGGCTCTTGACTTTAAGACCCTTGTTCCCACAATTACGATTCAGCTGGGCGTAAGTGCTCTGCCCGCCCTTGCGACCGCATGGGCAATCAAGAACCGTGACGATATCAAGAGTTCAATAGAAACCGTACTGAGAGTGGGTATGATAATTGCTTTCCCCGCAGGTCTCGGCATGGCGTTTCTTGCAAAGCCCATTCTTACTTTGATTTACGGCGGCGGAAACAGTGCCGATATGGTGAACGTAGTCGCTCCCATGCTGGTGGTTTACGGTGTGTTCACTCCCATTATTGCCGTATCTACTCCAATTACAAGTATGCTTCAGGCGGTGGGAAGAGCGGATATCCCCATGAAGACGGTTATCGGAGCCGCAATCTTCAAGATAGTATGTAACTTTGCTCTTGTAGGCATTCCCGGTATCAATATTTACGGCGCGGTTGCAGGTACGGTACTCTTCTACGTGATTATCGTCAGCACAAATCTTTTCCGTCTGATTAGTATCACAGGG
Source organism: Clostridia bacterium (assembly GCA_024404015.1). Taxonomy (GTDB): domain Bacteria; phylum Bacillota; class Clostridia; order Oscillospirales; family Acutalibacteraceae; genus CAG-177. The sequence continues at coordinate 2,420 of JAKSQQ010000024.1, read as the reverse complement.
GTTAAAATCAACTGGAAGAGTATTATTCTTAAGCCCTGTATAAGCGCGTTGCTCTGCGGTGTGACCGCCTTTGCGGTAAACGGATTGATAAATATTTTCTTTACCTCACTCAGCGCGAGAGTGATGAGCTTTGTGGGCTGTATATTGGGTGTATGCCTGGGTGCAATCGTCTATGCAGTATGTCTTCTCTTTATAAAAGGCGTTGCCAGAGAAGACGTAATTGTTCTTCCAAAAGGAGAAAAAATTGCAAAATTGCTTGAAAAATATAGACTTTTAGGTTAAAATGTGATACAATTCCTCTCACGGAAAGCAAAAGGAGCATGATTATGGTTGACTTTAAGTTCAAAGAAAAGTATAATTGTGCAGACCTTGTTGATATTATGGAGCTGCTCAGAAAGCCCGGCGGTTGTCCCTGGGATGCGGAGCAGACACACCAAAGTATCAAAAAAAGTCTTATCGAGGAAACATACGAGGTCGTTGAGGCAATCAATAAAGACGATAAGACGCTCCTCCAGGAGGAGCTGGGTGATCTGCTGATGCAGGTCGTTTTCCACGCACAGATGGAAAGGGAAGAGGGCGTCTTTGATTTTGACGACGTTGCCGACGGAGTCTGCAAAAAGCTGATTATCCGTCATCCCCACGTTTTCGGTGACGTTACCGCCGAAACCGTTGACGACGTGCTTACCAACTGGGATGCCATCAAGATGAAGACAAAAGGTCAGAAGACCGCAACCGATTCAATGATGAGTGTTCCCCGTGAACTTCCCGCTTTAATGAGAGCCGCCAAACTTCAAAAGAAGGCCGCCGACGTGGGCTTTGACTGGGATAACGTTCAAGGCGCAGTCGATAAGCTTTATGAAGAGATAGGTGAGCTTAAGGAAGCAATTGCAGAAGGTGACAAGTCACATATTGACGAGGAATTCGGTGACCTTCTCTTTTCCGCAGTCAACGTTTCCAGATTCGTGAAGGTTGACGCAGAGGAATCCCTTACTTCCGCATCCGATAAATTCCTTAAACGCTTTATCGAGGTTGAGCGTAAGGCAAAGGAAAGAGCCATTGACATGACCGAGGTGGGCATTGACGTGCTTGATGAGCTTTGGGACGAGGTCAAGGCAGAACAGAAAAATTGTATATGATCGCTTTCGCGTTTCATAAATATCATTCACAGAATGGAGAAAAAACATGAATAAGACAGAACTTGTAAATGCTATCGCTGAAAAAGCAGGTATCGAAAAGAAGGCAGCTGACGCAGCTCTTAAGGCAGCTATTGACGCAATCACAGACGAACTCGCAGCAGGCGGCAAGGTACAGCTCATCGGTTTCGGCAGCTTTGAGGTACGTGCTCGTGCAGCTAAGACAGCTCGCAACCCCAGAACAGGTGCTTCTGTTAAGGTAGCAGCAACAAAGGTTCCCGTATTCAAGGCAGGCGCAGCTCTTAAGGATAAGGTTGCAAAATAAGTTTTGATTTTAACCGTGCAATGACAATCCGAATTCGGATTATACTCACATGGTTCAGGGTTGTCCGCTTCGGGCAGCCCTATTTTTTATTTACGGAGTGTGTTATGAGACTTGATAAATACCTTAAGGTATCACGAATTATAAAAAGAAGAACGGTCGCCAACGAGGCCTGCGATGCGCAGCACGTAAGCGTAAACGGCAGACCTCAAAGAGCATCCTACGACGTTAAGGTAGGAGATATAATTGAAATTACTTTCGGTCAGAATACTTCAAAATTTGAAGTGCTGAGCATAAACGAATACGCAACCAAGGAAAATGCTTCGCTGATGTTCAGACAACTGTGATTTTTTATTAAAATCTCTTGAAATAATATACGGTTATAGTGTATAATATGCGAAAAATGCGGCAAATAAGCAATCCGGTGAAATGATATGAATAAAAACCTCAAAAAAATAATAATCCCGGCTGTTTTTGTCGTGCTGTTGATAGTATTCCTTGTGATGTTTTTCCGCAGAAACGCCATTATCAAACAGCAGCGGGAGGAAATATCAATCAAGCAGTCAATAATTGCTTCCGAATCCGAGGCAAACAGCGCCCTTCAGGCAACGATTGAGGACGGTACAAACGAGTCCTACGTTGAGCAGGTTGCCCGTGACAGAAGTTATGTATATCCCGAGGAAAGAGTTTATTATGATTCCGATGCGGAATAGTCCGTATCACACAAATTGAGGAAGGAAAACCTAATCTATGCAAATCGAGACAGGCACAGTAGTCAGCGGTAAAATTACCGGAATCACCGAGTTCGGCGCTTTTATGGAAATTGAAGGCGGCAAATCCGGAATGATTCACATTTCCGAAGTATCCACCGGTTTTGTTAAGGACATTAACGAGCATCTTAAGGTGGGGCAGGAAGTTAAGCAGGGCGAAAAGATTAAGAAGGCACCACTTCCTTTTACAACCTC
>JAKSQQ010000023.1 GCA_024404015.1 Clostridia bacterium | reverse complement strand
ACGTGGGTGCTGTTTATACCCTTATTACCTATTACGCTACCTTTGTTGCAAACGGCGAAATCGTATCGGTCGTTCCCTTTGACGTTACCTATACGGGCCTTGAAGAACCCCCGATTCCTCTCGGCGCGGCTGTTTCGGCAAAATGGGAGCCCTATATCATCAAAGCGTGTGATATGACAATCAATGCTGTCTACACATACAGCGATTTGAAGATAAAGGGCTTTACAAAGCAAAGAACGGAAGGATATAAGACCACTATCACCTTTATGTCGCAGATTGACAAAACCGTACCCGGTGCGCGGGTGCATTGGTTTGTAAAATACGATGGTGAGGAATTCAAAGACGTGACACCCGACGGTGCATTTTCCTATACCGTAAAGGAAGCGAAGAAGTCCTACGAGATAATGGCAAAATACTATCTCGGAAATGAAGAAATCGCTCATACCGAAACAGAGAGGGTCGTTATCAAAAATAATCTCTGGGCAAGAATTCAGGCGTTTTTCAAAAAAATATTCACGTCACTTCCCGTATTTACCCAAAATTGATTTAATCGGATTACCCGACTTGTTTGTGCAGGTCGGGTATTCTGTAAAACAATAAAGGAAATAATATGCAGATTTCTGAAAATAAAGTAAAATTTGAATATAACGGAGTTATCCTCTTTCTCTCCTTTTGCGGCGAGGGAGTATGGCGTCTTCAATCCGTAAAGGACGGAAAATCCGATGATTACGGTGCTTCGCAGGTTCTTTCACGGGATTTAGGCGAAAAACCATTTGACGTTACCCGTGAAATAACGGCAGATGAGACAAAGGGTTTCCTTACCGTCAGAGGCGATGACGGTTCCTTCGTTACCGCTGATAAAAAATACATCACGTTTTATGACCCTTCGGGAAACGCAAGGAAAATTATTACCCGTATCAGTCGGAAACGCAATGAAATCAGCGCCGCTTTTCTTCTCGGTAATAAAGATGCGGTTTACGGCACGGGTGAAAGGTTTGACAGCGTAAATCAGCGTGGTAAAAGTACTGTCATCTATGCCATTGACAAATGGTGCTCAAAGCACGGAAACAGTTATGTTCCCGTTCCCTTCGTCATCATTTCCGACTGTACCGCCGTTTTCCAGAACAGATTTGAGCTTTCCCGTATCAATGCCCGTTCCCGGCTTGAATTTATTCAGTCCGATGCAGTGCTTGATTTGTATGTAATGTATGCTTCTTCCCCGGATAAGCTTCTTACCGCTTATTCACGTATCAGCGGCTTTGCACCTCTTCCTCCCAAATGGGCATTCGGCACTCTGGTTTGCCGTTATCATCCCGAATTTGCAGCAAAAGAGGGAGTATATGCCATGTCGGAGGAAATGAAAAAGAACGGCTTTCCATGGGACGGTATCATCATGGAGGGCTTCCGTTCATGGAAAACCGAAAAATGGGATGAACAAAGAGAAATAAGCGAAAAACTCCATGCCGACAACAAAAAGGTTATGATTTACGAGCAATGCGGCAGATTTCCCGATTCCTATCACTCCGAAAAACTGGGACTTGAGGACAAGCTTGCGGTGAATTTCCCCGATAACGTTCAGCTTCACGAAACCCGTTCCCTTAATCTTATAGATAATCTGCACCGCAAGAGTATGAAATGCTATGACCTCACTAATCCCGAAACGGTTGAAAAGTGGAACGGTATATGGGATAAATTCAGAGACGAAATGCTTATTGACGGAGCAAAGATTGATTTTTGCGAGCAGTTTCCCGATGATAAGCCCCTCAGATTTTTTGACGGCAGAGAAACCCCGGGAGCCCATCATTGGTATCCCGTGCTGTATAATTCACTCAGATACCGTCAGTTCAATCAGAGCGACAGGGGAGGATTGTGCTTCTCAAGAGGCGGAGGAATCGGTGCCCAGAGATATCCTTTTATATGGGCAGGAGATCAGATGCGTGAATACCGATTTTTCAAAAACGTTATCAAAGCCGCCTTGTCACTGGGACTTTCGGGAGTTCCCTTTGTCAGTTGGGATATGGCAGGATATATGCCTGCGATAAATCCTCTTGACAGACTTGAGGAGAGCAAAATTTTTATCAGAGGTGTTGAATTTACCTGCTTTTCTCCGGTAATCCAGACTCACGGCAAGGTAAAAAGACCTTATGATTTTGACGAACATACAAAGGATGTTTACAGAGCTTATTCAACTCTTCATAAAAAGCTCAGGCCCTATCTTCTTGAGCAGGCGGAGATTTCCTGCAAAACAGGTCTTCCTCTTATGAGACATCTTTTCCTCTATGACTGCAAAGATGAAAAGCTTCGCGGTATTGAGGACGAATATATGCTGGGCTCGGCCCTGCTTATTGCTCCCGTAACGGGCAGAGGAAAAAAGAGAAACATATATCTGCCGAAAGGAAAGTGGCAGGATATCTTTACAAAGAAAGAATATGAGGGCGGAAAAACAATTAAAAACTATCCCGTTCCTCTTGAATCAATCCCCGTTTTTCGTCTTCTTGACGCACCCTCGCATACTGTTGAAAAAGTGCTTTCCGATTCCTCGGCTCTCATCAATGAAATCAATTCCTTTGTAAAGGGGTAAAATCTATGTCAGCGGATAATAAAATACACGTTGCCTTCGGCTTTCACGTCAACTGTTATCATTCCTACAGAGGCGATACCAATGACGGCCTCGGCTTTGGCTCAGATATCAGAATAATCAGAAAAATCATTGACGTGCTCAACAAATTTAACGAGGAGGGTATCCCCGTCAAAGGTACCTGGGACTCGGAAAATTTCTTTTCTCTTGAGAAAATATTGCCCGAATATGCTCCCGATATCATTGAGGGAATGAAAGACAGAGTAAAGAAATACGGTGACGAAAATATCATAATGGGTTACAGCAACGGCGCTCTTTCGGCAATGACGGAGGATGAGTTTACCGCTTCTGTCAATCTTGCGGTAACTAATCCTCAGGGCTCGGGTCTCAAGGATATTTTCGGCGAATGCGAAATGATAGTCAGACCTCAGGAGGTAATGTTCACTCCCTCCCAGGTTTCCCTTTATAATAAGTGCGGAGTTAAGGCACTTTGCCTCTATTATTCCTGCGTACCCTTTGATGCCTTCAGAACGGTAATTCCCGCCCTTTCCGATGAGCTGGCATTCAATCCTCTTACCTACACTTATAAGGGTGAATCCCTTACGATTATTCCCACCTACAATAATTCGGATATCTGCGATGCCGGATGCCTCAGAAAATGGGTAAAGGAGCTTCGTGCCAAGCAGGTTTCGGGAGAAATCAACCGTGATATGCTTATGTTCATCAATATGGATGCGGATGCCATTTTCTGGGAGACCATGAATCTTCCCGTAATCGGCAGTAAGCTTGCGAATACAGACGGCATCCACGGTCTTGTCAAGGAAATTGCCGACCTTGATTATGTTGTGTTTGACACTCCCGGCGGATATCTTAAATCCCACGAAGCAGTGGGCAGCGTAAGCTTTACTCAGGATACCGCAGACGGTAATTTTACCGGCTACGCCTCCTGGTCGGAAAAGCCCTATAACCGTAAAATCTGGACGGCCATTGAAAGAGCAAGAGCAATGTCAAAGGTCACCTCCGACTCCGATGGGACTTCTCCCTCATTCAGAGACAGAGTGCTTCTGCTTTCCACCACTCATTTCGGTCTTGCCACTCCCGTACTGAATATACAGCGTGAAACAAAGGCAAACGCTCTTGCGGACAGTATCGTTTCCCTTGAAAGGTCGGCACTTCCCGTTTCGGAGAAGCTTACCGTTCATAATATTACGGGCAGTACCCTTCAATGCCTTCAACTGAGGGTCAACGGTAAATACAGTGCCGATGAAATACAGCTTTCCGCTGACGGGCTTGTGAATTATACGCTTATTCCCGTTGATGAAGAATGGGGCACAGTCTTTGCGGTAATGCGTTTTGACAAGGTTTCGGATGCTTACGAAATTACTGCCTCCATCGGTAAAAAACGTCCCGCTTTCAAAGGACTTGACCTTAAAGCAGGTTCATCGGTAATCAGATTTTCTCCCTCCGGTATCAGAGAAGTTCTGTTTAACGGCAGAAAAATCGGGGGCAGAGATTTCCTTCAGAGCTTTATCACATACGGCAAAAAGAAATATCTGTTCAATATTCTTGAGGTGTCACCTGTTCCCTGCGGAGGAACGGGAAAATGTATCCGGATGAAAGGAAAAATAAATCTTCCCGGTGAGGCCTCGACAGGTAAATTCATCTATGATTTCTTTACTCTTGACGGAGTTGATATGGTGTTCGTCACTACGGATATAACCTATCCCTATACTCCCGAAGCAGATTCCATTTCAACCGAAAATTCAACCCTCGGCAGATATACCGATATGAAATGGACTGAAACGGCACCCTTTGAGCTTACTCCCGATATGAAAGATGATGTATCCGTCATAAAACGCAATTTCATGGGCGATGTTTCTTCCTTCAGAACTGCTTCCTTCGGTGAAGCGGATGAAAAGAATAAATCACTTTCTTCCTTCAATCATCAGCTTACGGGCGGTTTTACGGGCCTTGTCTGTGACGGATACGGTATCATTCTCGCCAATTCAAGGCAGGTAGGCAACTCCATGGCACATTGCCCTATGCGCCTTGAAGAAAACGGCACGGTACGTATGAATCCCTTCGGAACTTACTACGGTCCTCAGCGTCACCATTGGGGCAGGGGAAAGGACGAAATACTCAACGTCTATACCCTCGTTACGCCTCAGGGTAAATCCATCGCTCCCGCATATAACGGCGTTACGGAACGTAATGTAATGGCACTTTGTATGTTTGAGGGCAGCATCCCCGTGGATGATTATCTGAAAGAGATTACTGCCTTTTCCGACGGAGCGGTTGCCAATGCTTCTGAGGATTCGCTGCTCACTCCCTATTACGGAGACAACGTATCCTTCCCGGAAACAAAGGCAACGGGTGAAACGGGCAGCAATCTCAGAAATCCAATACTGAACGGTATCAAGGGAAATCTGGGAAAATACGTTACAGGCGGCACAAAAGCCGTATTACATATTCTGAAAAATCAGCTTAATTCAAAATAAGCAATATAAAACAAAAATATTCAAAAAACCGTATTTTTTTACAAAAAAATGCGGTTTTTACTATTGAAAAAAGTAATTTATCGTGTTAGTATAATAATGTATCTATATTAGTATAAGGGGAAGTGTGTGCAGATGAAACGTTTTATATCGGCTTTTCTTGCGTTTATACTTTGCTTTTCCGCCTCGGCAGTCGGTTTTGCCGAAACGGTTGACGTTTCGTTTTCCCCTGATGAACAGACAGGGGATTCTTCCGCCTCTCCTACCAGCTATATAGTTCTCGGTGATTCAATTGCACGCGGAGCGCGCCTCTGGAATCCGGAGGAAGCGGTTTACGGTAAAATCGTAGCCGACACCGACGGCTTTGAATACCATAATTTCGGCATTGACGGTTTCCGTTCGGTTGATCTTGCTGCACTTCTTCAGAGGAAGGATGTAGCACAGACAGTAAAAAATGCGGATATAATCAGTATCTCAATCGGAGGCAATGATTTCCTAAGAGGCAATCTTCCCCGTCTTATCCTGTCTACCCTTGTGGGCAACAGAGGGCCTCTTAATGAAATTATTGACAATTTCTACCTTAATTTCTGTACCGTTATTGAAGAAATCAAAATTCTCAATCCCGATGCGGTTATTCTGACACAGACTCTCTATAACACCGGCGGATATATCATTTTTTATCCCGTATTTGAGATTGCACTCAGACAGTTCAATGACTGTTTTTACAGATATCAGAGAGAAAATCCCGATTCAATAGAGATTGTGGATATTTATTCCGCTTTCAGATTCAAGGGTATCAATATTTGCGGCGATACTATTCATCCCAATGGCGCGGGTAATAAGATAATCGCCCGTGAGATTCTGAAAAAGCTGAATGAACTCGGTTTGGGAGACGAGACCGAGCCGGTTATCAATGCGGAGCCGGTTACCACTATTTCGGTCAATCCCGTAAATTTTGTTTATTTAATCATTCTGCTCTTAAATAAGATTATTGCAGTTACGTAATATTTCGGTTTCTATCACAGATTTTGGAGGCTCGACATGTATAATATGGGGTACGGATGCGCACCGATTGTAATGTTCGTATTTAACAGGCCGAAGCACTTTTTAGAGACGGTTGAAGCCCTTTCAAAGTGTCCGGAGGCATCAGAAAGTGAATTATTTGTATTTTCCGACGGTCCCAAGACTGAGAAGGATTCCATCAAAGTAAGTCAGGTGCGTAAGTATGTCCGTATGGAAATGGCAAAGAGACGCTTTGCCAATGTGCGTCTCGAGGAGCGTAAGGTAAATTACGGCATGGCAAAAAATGTAATCGAGGCGGTTACTCAGGTGGTCAACAGATACGGAAGATGTATCGTTGTTGAAGATGATGCTCTTTGCTCACCCTATCTGCTTAAATTTTTCAATTCCGCTCTTGATTATTACGAGGATAACGAAAAAATAGGCGCAATCGCCGGTTATACACCCGGTTTTGAATTTCCCGAGAGCTACACCAAGGATTATTTTACCGCTTACCGTCCCAGCTCATATTCCTGGGCTGTATGGAAAAGAAGCTGGGAAAACGTTGACTGGGAGCTTAAAAATATCAAAGATTTCTATAACGACCTTTCCCTTGTTAAAAAGCTTAATATGAACGGCACCGACAGATATGACAGACTCTGCAAGGTTGCAGACGGCAAAAGCTCCTCCTGGTCGGTACGTTTCCACGCTCACCTCGTTAAGAACGATTTGCTTACCCTTTATCCCAGGTATTCCTATATCTACAACACGGGTATTGATGCCAATGCAGACGCCAGACAGGCGATTGAGGATCAGAATATGAACGCCATTGATTTGGCTCGCGCAAAGGATGAAATAGAGTTTTCCGACGATATTGAACCCGATGCGGATATTCAGCTTGCAATGAGGAAGCATTATTCGGGTGATGCCGTTACCGAAGCAAAGAGATTTGCGAAGGCATTATTCAATAAGGCAACAAAACGGTAATTACAATGATTTCTTTTATTTGGCCCTTAATTCTCATAGTCGTATCAAATACTGTTTATCAGATTTGTACCAAAACCGTACCTGAGGGAGCCAATCCCTTTGCAACCCTCACGGCAACCTATGCCGTGGGAGCAGTTGTATGTGCGGTTTTGTTTTTCGTTACGAATCACGGCGGAAATCTTATAAAGGAATATGCAAAGCTCAACTGGTCACCCTTTGTGCTGGGACTCGTTATAGTCGGCCTTGAAGCGGGCTATATATATGCCTACAAGGCGGGCTGGCAGGTGAGTACACTTCCCATAGTTCAGAGTGCCTTCCTTGCGGTGGCGTTAATAGCCGTGGGTGCTTTTCTTTACCACGAAAATATTACCTGGAACAAAATTGCGGGCATTATCGCCTGCATAGCGGGTTTGTTCCTTATCAATATGAAATAAGGTGTATTATGAAACTTACGTCAGATGATGTTGTTCTCTTCACGGGAGATTCCATTACAGAGGGTAAAAGAGAAAGAAGAATGGACTGCAACCACGTATTCGGCCACGGTTACCAGTATACGGTTGCTTCAACCCTTGCTCTTGAGAATTGTGCCGCAGGGCCTAAATTTATCAATAAGGCATATTCGGGATATACAATCACCCGTTTGCTTGAAACCTGGCAGGAGGATGTATGTGCCAATAAGCCCACTCTTGTTTCAATTCTTGTGGGCATTAACGATGTCTCTATGGGATTTTACGACGGAATTTCCGTTGAAGATACGGTCGATAAATACGAAAGAGATTTTATCACCGCCGTTGAAATGACAAAAAAGGCAAGCCCCGATGTACGGTTTGTCATACTTGAGCCCTTTTATTTCCCCCTTGAGAGAAATGGCTCTTATGCTCTTACACCCTATTCGGAGGTTGAGCCCCCGTTTAACAGACCCGATAACGGCGATACGGATGAGATAGTGAATTACCGCCTTGAGGCAATTCCCCTCATTGCCGAAAAAGTGAAGAAAATAGCGGAGGACTACGGCTTCACATTTGTTCCTCTTCGTGAAAAGTTCCTTGAAAATATGAAGATTTCCAGACCGGAATATTTCATTTGGGACGGTGTTCATCCCACCATGACAGGCCACGCTCTCATAGCGGAGGAATGGCTTAAAGCAACGGCGGATTTATAAAATATAACCTGCTTTTCGGAATGCGGAAGGCAGGATTTATTACTTATTTGTGAATTTTTGAAAAAACACTTGATTTTGGCAGACAAAGTGATTAAAATACAAATTAGCACTCGGGTAAGGAGAGTGCCAAAATGATGATAATTATTTTTCGGAGGTAATAATTATGACGATTAAACCCCTTGCTGACAGAGTTGTTGTTAAGCTCGTTGAAATGGAAGAGACCACGGCCAGCGGTATTATCCTTGCTGCATCTGCTCAGGAAAAGCCCCAGATTGCCGAGGTTATCGCAGTAGGTCCCGGCGGCATTGTTGACGGCAAAGAAGTTTGTATGTACGTCAAGGTCGGCGATAAAGTAATTACAAGTAAGTATTCCGGCACAGAGGTTAAACTCAATAAAGAAGAGTACACCATCGTTCGCCAGAATGATATTCTTGCAATCGTTGAATAATATACGGAGGAAAATACTATGTCAAAAATGATTATTTACGGTGAAGAAGCCCGCAAGGCCCTTCAGGCAGGCGTTGACAAGCTTGCTGATACAGTTAAGATTACTCTCGGCCCCAAGGGCAGAAACGTTGTACTTGATAAGAAATACGGTGCACCCCTCATTACCAATGACGGCGTAACCATCGCCAAGGAAATCGAGCTTGAGGACGCATTTGAAAATATGGGCGCTCAGCTTGTTAAGGAAGTTTCCACAAAGACAAATGACGTTGCAGGCGACGGTACCACCACCGCTACTCTTCTTGCTCAGGCACTCATCAGAGAAGGCATGAAGAATGTTGCCGCAGGTGCCAATCCCATGGCAGTCAAAAAGGGTATCGCAAAGGCAGTAGAAACTGTTGTTGCAGAGCTTAAAAAGAATTCAAAGCCCGTTGCCGGCTCAAAGGATATTGCAAGAATCGGTACCATTTCTTCCGGTGACGAAGAAATCGGCAAGTTCATTGCAGAGGCAATGGAAAAGGTTACCGCTGACGGCGTAATTACCGTTGAAGAATCCAAGGTTGGCTTTACCGAGGCAGAGGTAGTTGAAGGTATGCAGTTTGACCGCGGCTACATTTCTCCCTACATGGTAACCGATACCGATAAGATGGAAGCAGTTATTGATGACGCTCTTCTTCTTATCACAGACAAAAAGGTTTCAAGCGTTCAGGATATTCTTCCTCTTCTTGAGCAGATTATGCGTGCAGGCAAGAAGCTTGTTATTATCGCAGAGGACGTTGAGGGAGAAGCTCTTTCAACAATTCTCGTTAATAAACTTCGCGGTGTATTCACCTGCGTATGCGTAAAGGCACCCGGCTTCGGCGACAGAAGAAAAGAAATGCTTCAGGATATCGCAATCCTTACCGGCGGCGAGGTTATTACCTCCGACCTCGGTCTTGAGCTTAAGGATACTACAATGGCTCAGCTCGGCCAGGCACGTCAGGTTAAAATCGGCAAGGATAATTCCATAATCGTAGACGGCGCAGGCGACAAGGCAGCCATCGCTTCCAGAGTCAATCAGATTAAAGCACAGCTTGAAAACACAACCAGCGACTTTGACAGAGAAAAGCTCCAGGAAAGACTTGCAAAGCTTTCAGGCGGCGTAGCGGTTATCAAGGTCGGTGCAGCTACCGAAACCGAAATGAAAGAGAAGAAGGTCCGCATTGAGGATGCTCTCGCAGCTACCAAGGCAGCCGTTGAAGAGGGATGTGTAGCAGGCGGCGGCGTTGCCCTTCTCAATACCGCATCGGCAGTTAAGACACTTCTTGAAAATACCGATGATGCAGATGAAAAGACAGGTGTTAAGATTGTTCTTAAGGCAATTGAAGAGCCCGTTCGTCAGATTGCTCTTAACTCCGGTCTTGAGGGAAGCGTAATCGTTAACGCTATTTATGCTTCAAAGAAAATCGGCTACGGTTATGATTTCGCCAATGATAAGTACACCGATATGGCTAAGGCAGGTATCCTTGACCCCGCTAAGGTAACCCGTTCCGCAATCCAGAATGCAGCATCCGTTGCCGCTATGGTACTTACCACCGAAAGTCTTGTTACAGAGAAGCCCGATCCTGCGGCAGACGCAGCCAACGCAGCAGCTATGGCAGCAGCCCAGGGCGGCGGAATGTATTGATAAATCAGAATCGATAACGCAAAACCCGGTATGACTTCGGTCATGCCGGGTTTTTTATCGGAACGGTGTATTCATCCGTAAAAGTTTATTTCGGAAATATGAGAAATAATCGAGTCGGATATTACATATTTTTTTGCTTAAAAGCCAGTCAAATAAAAGAATTTGCATATTTTCTTGAACATAATTCTGTGTTATAATAATTATGATTTTTTTGACGGAGGTTAGGTTATGAAAAAATTTTTATCCGTTATTCTTTCCTTACTTGTTTTGGTTACCTCGGTCGTACTGGGTCTTTCTCCCGCTGCCGAAACCTCGGCAGAAGAAAACAACGCAGCCGGCCTTGTTGAGCAGATGGTAAACAAGGATGCTCCCGATGGCTTTGATCCCGAAGGGGATAACCCTTACAGCGTCGGTAAAAACGAAAATTTCCTGCTTTCCGAGCAGAATGAGCTTCTCTTCTACGTTTCAAGAGATTCAAGCAGTTCGTCCGGCGGAAACAAAGCGACCGAGTACATATACGATGAATATGAACCCGATTACAGAGAAACAAAGAGCAACATCAATTCAATAAACGATTATACCGCTACCCGTACCGAAATAAATCTTGATAATTCCGGTGCAAGCGGAAGTGCTTCTCAGCTCAAGACTTCAAGACTCAACTACGTTCAGGCAGTGGGCTTCAATCCCACGGGTTCCGGCCGTAACGATTACGTTGCTTATGTGGGCTCATCGAATTATCAGGACGGCGGCAGCTGGATTACTCACGTTCTTGTCATTGTTCAGAATGCAAAAACGGGCGCAGAATGCAGCATAGACCTCGGCTCTGCCGAGTGGCTTAAATCCGTTGATCTTGATTATTATGCGGGAAGTGCATATTTCACCGTAACCGCAGGTGACTATGATAACGACGGCAAGGATACACTTGTTGTTGCCTATCCCGGTGACGGCGGAGCGGAGATTTATGAAATCAACTGCAATCTTGACTCGAGCAATAACGTTGCTTCCCTTTCACACAGCTCAAACCTTCTCAATATCTCGTACGAGAACGGTATCAGAAGAGATATCGTCAATAAGTATATAAACACCTCACATCCCAAACACGTGACCCTCAGTCTCGCTACCGGTGACTTCGACGGTGACAGCGTTGAGGAGCTTGTTGTTGCTACAGGCGTTCCTGCCGGCGATTATGATGAAGCTTCCATCGGTATTGAAGGAATTTCAACAAGCATCACTCTTATGAAAAAGAGCGGCGGCTGGAACAATATGGCTCCTACTTCATACCTCTGGGCTCAGGGTGATATCTCCAAAGAAAGCAGTTCAACAAAGACATATAAGTGTACGGCAATGCTTCAGGGCAACGTTGCCGCAGGTGATATAAACAACGACGGACTTGACGAAATCATCGCAGTCGGCTATCTTGCAAATGTCAAGCAGATGGTCAGCGAAACCGCCGTGACCTACACCGACAGCGGTGACAAGACTCTTAACGGCAGTAATTACGGAGCCGATATGCTTGTCTTTGACGGAGCAAATTCCGTTCTTGTTGATAACGGACTTGAATCTCTCGGAATGAGTGAGTTCGTTCAGTGTAATTTTGATAAGACTCTCTCCGTTGAACCCGGTATTCAGATTGCGACGGCTTATACAAACGGCCGCGCCTGCGAAAAGGAAGTCTTCATTGACGGTCAGATTTATAATCTCAGCACCGGCGCTTTCACCGCTTCCTGCTCACCCTCAATATCGGGACAGAGCTTTACCACGAATATGGACGGAAGCACATCCTGTAATATGACTTTTATCGGCGACGTTGCGGCAGGTAATTTTGATAATAACGAAGCAGGCAGAGAGCAGTTTGCATATACCTGCATGTTCAAGGAAAAAACCAACAACAACGATTATCACTGCTATCTTGCAATCTGTGCAGGTGCAAAATTTGCCGATGATAATGACGGAACGTACGGTAAAATAGAAAAATACGCATACAGTGACGTACGCGGCCACAGCGGCGATTACTGGGATAACAGTTCAAACGACAAGACCGCCAGCCAGGTATTCTCCGGCAAGGGCTCACACTGGACAAATACAAAGGAAAAATACCTTAATGCCGTTCTTGCCAGCGTTGACGTTGACGATGACGGACTTGTCGGCAGATATGACAGCAATTACTGGATTTACACCGACCCCGATGTGGTTGCAGTTCTTGAAGGTGCGCCCTATTTCGGTGACCTTGAAGCACTCGGCGCTTATGACGAGCTCGGTGAAACCTGCTACGGACTCTCGATTTCCTATGAAAAGGGAACGTCAGAGGGTGACAGCGTTTCCTTCGGCGTCGGCTACAATCACGAAATAGAAGTTGACGGAAAGGTCACAAAATTCAAGCATTCACTTGAATTGGGTTATTCTCTGGACTGGTCACATTCCTTTGAGAAATCTTACTGTACTACTTGGTCATCCGAGTTTTCCGTTGTTGAAGACTCTGTTGTAATCACTCAGATTCCCATCACCCTTTACGCTTACGATATTTATAATACCGAAACCGGCTCCTACGGTGATAAGGACTACGTAATGTCAGTCCCCGGCGAGCCCGAGTATATCATTCTCAGCGTTGAAGAATTCAACGGTTTCGTAGATGAATATAACTCATATATTACCGCTCGCGCTGACGGAAACCCGGTCAATAAGCTGATAAAAATCACAACGGATGACCTGCCCGATGCACAGGGTAATCCTTATAAGTACTGGTCAAAGAACAGCATCAACTCTCAGATAGAAACCGTGCTGAGCAGGACCTCTTATGCAATGGGTCACTCCGGCGGAGCCACTACGTCTTCATACGAATATGAAAAAGGCAAAACCGAAAGCACCGAAATGGCACACGGCTTCAATTTCAGTACGTCATTTATGTGGGGCGGCGGTCCTTATTCCGGCGGATTTTACTTAAATCTTGATTATTCGCATTCAAAGGGCTCGTTTACTTCAAACAGCGAAGGTACATCAATTTCCGCTACTGTTCAGAATCCCGCAAGAGTAGACGGTATCTCAAAGGAACAGCTTAATCAGTACGGCTTCAGATGGCAGCTTGCATCCTGGAACAGATGTCTTACCGAGGGCTCGGATAATAAGACTCCCTTCTACGGATATTCTCTTACAAACGTAACTTCTCCCGTTGCCAATCCCAGAAATCTTGATGTCGTTCTTAATAAGAACGAAAGCGACCCGTCAAAGTCGACGGCAAATCTTATCTGGGAAGCACCCGAGCTTCTGCCCGGCGGTCCCGCTCTTCTGGGATACAACGTTTATATTGACGGTCAGAAGTGGAATGATACGCCCGTTACGGATTTGTCGGCCACCGTTTATCCCATTGATGCCGACAGCGAGCATACAATAACCGTTTGTGCCGTAACGGCGGGCACAAATGCGGAAAGTTCCGATTCCAATGAAGTAACTATCGGAGAAGCACCTGAAGTAAACAGCATTGTATCCATAGTCAAAGATGCGGCATATACCTCTGACGACGGACTTACCGACAGATATATCATTACCATGACAGACGGCTCCGTAACCTATTTTTACGTTACCAACGGTAAGGACGGAACAAACGGACAGGACGGCCAGAACGGACAGGACGGTAAAGACGGCAAGTCCGCTTACGAAATGGCTGTTGCAAACGGCTATCAGGGTACGCTTGAGCAGTGGCTTGAAATGATTGGCTCAACCTGCGGAAATTCGCATTCATTCGTTGAGTATTCAATTGCCGCTTCCTGCGGTAAGAAGGGCATTTCGGTCAAGGTATGCTCTGCCTGCGGCTTTGCCGAGGTCAGCGAAATCATGGCACTTTCACACAGCTACAAGCCGTATAAGACCGTTGAGCCCACCTGCTCTTCAAACGGATATACCGTCTATAAGTGCGAAAACTGCAGCGATTGTTATACCGCAGACGAGGTTGCGGCAACGGGTCATGATTATGAGGTCCTTCACGTTGTTCATCCCTCCTGCGTTGAAAAAGGATTTACCATTTACTGCTGCAAATATTGCGGTGTATCATATAAGAGTGACGAAACCGATATCGTTGACCATGTTCCCGGCTCATGGATTTGTGACGATGCTTCAAAGGGTCACTATGTAAAGAAATGTGACAAGTGCGGAGAAATTCTTGACGAAAAGACCTCTTCAGTCGTTGTTTCGGGCGGAGATGTCGCTCCCGTTGAGAACGGCGAAACCATCGTTGTCGGATACGGCGAGACGATTGTACTCTCATCAGAGAGTGCCGGACACGTAATCTATACCTCATCCGATCCTTCCGTTGCGGTTGTTGACAGCAACGGTGTCGTCAGTGCAAAGAACGGCGGTAACGTCACCATTACGGTAACCGATACCGATACCGGCATTTCCACCTCGTTCAATGTAAACGTTAAAATGACCTGGTGGCAAAAGCTTCTGAAGGCACTTGATGCCATTGTCTTCTTCAGAGTTCTCTTTATGATTCTCGGCATCACGGTCTGATAATCATGATAATCGGCACCCCCTTCATCGGGGGTGCATTTTTATGCTTCTCTTGACATTTTTGCTCGGGGGTATTAGGATATAAATATCAAATTTAAGGAAAAAATTATGGAAATCAAAAAGTATAACGAAAAGTACAAAGAGGATGTTCAGCTTGTCTGTAAAATGACAGGTCCCGGCGAATGTATGACGGATGAAAAAATCGCCGCCTACATTGTCAATACCTATTGTAACTACTATATTGAAAACGAATCGGAAAACTGCTTTGTCCTTACCGATGACGAGGATATTGCAAGAGGATATATCATCTGCTGCTCCGATTTCAAAAAATTCAAAAACGGCTTCAAAAAATATCTTCCCGTTATTAAAGCCAATGCGGGCAAAAATATTTATGAGGTTTACGGTGAATATCTGGGTACAATGCTGTTTTCTCATTCCTATCCCGCCCATATGCATATTGATATCAACTATGAATTTACGGGCAAGGGCAACGGCACAAGACTGCTGAATGAGCTTATCGGTCATCTTAAATCAAAGGGAGTTAAAGGACTTATGCTTATTGTGGGAGAGGGTAATGCGGAGGCAATCTCTTTCTATAATAAAAACGGCTTTCATACACTTCTCAAGGCCTTCGGTGCCAGAATAATGGGTATGAAGTTAAATTGAATATGACAAACAGGGCGGGAGATTCCCGCCTTTTTGTTTATGTAATCCGTTACTGAAAGCGTTGATTCTGAAGCGATTTGCATTTTTTGCAACAATGTGTTGAATTTGCCTTTTTACTGTGTTAATATTGCTTTAATATTTTTTGAAGGAAAGGTTGATGAAAATGAAAAAGAATGTTTTCCGCATTACTGCAGTTATTCTTACCCTTATAATGGCATTTTCCTCATTCGCGGTTCTCGGATATGCTGCAGAAGAATTACCGTCAAATCCGCCTGTTGCAGCGGTATCTGACTATGACACGGCTTTCAGCTATCTGACCGCCGATAATATTGACAGCGACAAAATCAGTAATACCGTTGTTATTCCCGGCGTATTCCAGTCCAGAACCCGTCTTTATAATGATGACGGCACCGTTGCCGTTAATTCAGACGGCAAGGAATACGAGCCCCCCTTCTTCCTTGAAACCACAAACGATATTGTAAAAAAAGCGCTTAAGGAGTGCCTCGGGCCCCTTCTTCTTACTCTCATTACCCAGAATGATTTCGGCGGAAAGCTTGCAAAGAGCATTGCCTCCGTTATTGGCTGGGCAGTAGGCGGAAAAGTCAAAAACGATGCCGAGGGCAACCTTGTATATAATGTAAAGGCAGATAAATACAATGACTCCGTTGCCACTCTCAGCGAAGAGGACAAGGAATATATCTATTCACAGATTCCTCTTAACGATTACGCTCAGATAGCAGGTGAGGATCATCTGTATTTTTATTCTTATGCTTCAATCAGTAATCTTAATTCAATAGTTGACGAGCTTTATCAGCTTATTGTCAAGGCCGCAAAGGCGTCCCCCACAGGCAAGGCAAATATCGTTCCTATTTCTCAGGGCGGCTCTCTTGCGGATAATCTTCTTCAGAGATATCCCGAAGTCGGTCAGTATCTTGACAGAATTATCTATATCGTACCTGCTCTTGACGGTACGGTGCTTTTAGGTGACATTTATGCAAAGGGTATCATTGACGATGATGAATCCCTTTACAGCGAGGTATTTCCCATTCTCGTTTATGACGATGACCAGCCCTGGCTCGGCAGTCTTATCAACGTACTTCTCCGCATTCTTCCCAATAAGGTATTAAACAGCATTCTTGACGAAGCGGTTGACTGCCTTATCGGTGACTATATCAAGTATGCCACAACAATGTGGGGACTTGTAAACTCGGGTAATTACAAGGAAGCTGCAGACAAGTATCTGAATAAACCCGAGGATGCTTATATCAGAAAGCAGACGGATGAGATGTATGAAGCTCAGCTTAACGCTCTTGATAATATAGCGTACCAGATTGATACCTATGGTGTTCAGGTGTTTGACGTTGTTGATTATAACTATCCTCTTTATCCTATCGCAGATAACTGGAAGCTTAACGGTGACGGCGTTATTCAACTTGATTCCACCTCAATGGGTGCTTACAGCGTAGGCGTTGACGTTCAGCTTCCCGATGATTACGTTCCCGTAAAGGGAGATAAATACATTGACAAGTACAGACTTGTTGACGCAGGCGCAGGCCTTCTTCCCGACTCCACCTTTTATTTCCATAATCAGGGTCACGAAAAAACCGCAAGAAACGATGTTATCATGAAGCTTGCTACCGCTCTGCTGACGGATAACGATTTCACAAGCGTTGATTCCTATCCCGATAAATATCCTCAGTTTAACGAAACAAGGGACAGAGGCGGCTTAAAGAACGACATAGCAAATGCAAAGCTTCTTGATACGTCTGCCCTTTCTCCCGAGGATAAAGCGGAATTTGATGCGGCTGTAGCAGAGGCGGAAAGCCGGCTTAATAACACCGTTGTTGATACGGAAAAGTTTGAGGCGGCCAAGGACAGATTCTATAAGGCAGTCAATAAAGCAAAGGGCATTGAGGAACCGACTCCCACAATCAAGGATAAGATTAACGAAAAGGTAAACAGCGGTCTTACTGTTTTCCTTACATGGCTTTCTTCCTTCCTTTTTAGTACTCTCAAGGGCAAGGGCTTCTCGGATATTTTTCGCATTTTTTAAGCGGTATACTGCCTTCGTTTGATTGAAGGTCTGAAATAAAGGTGATTATTATGAATGTCAGTAAATCTTCAAAAATATTGTCCGTTATTATCGGTGCACTGATGGGTGCTTTCCTCTGGAGATGCAGAGGTGAAGGCGGCTGGGGCTCTTTCTGGGGACTTTGCGCAGTCGGTACGGTTATTACTCTTCTCATTTACGCGTTTTACGGCAGTAAGCTTAAAATGAAAGCGGAGCTTATTCCCGTAGGCGTATTTATGCTGGGCGCAGGCGTGACCGGTTATGCCACCATCATAACTCAGATGGCGGGAGTTGCTTACAGCGATATTTATCCCTTTGAGAATTCCGAAACACCCGTTTATCTTCCCATTGATAAATGGAGCGCTCTTGAAATAATGCTCATTATGGGCTTTACGCTGGCTCCTCTTTTCGCATTTTACGTATGCAGTCTTTTCTCCGAAAAGGAATATAAGATTCATCACTACGCCATAATGATTGCCGTATTCTTTGCGGTTTCCTTTACCCTCAGAGCAACGGTTTCTCCCTATATCATGAATGCAATCAACCCCGACCAGACGGCACTTGCCGCCAGGGGTATTGCCGATGCAATTCAAAAGGGCTTCATTGATCCCGATACTCCTCTTATTCCCGCCAAGGCATACCTTGCCCATTTCAACGACAGAGGATGGGCTGACGATATCGCCTTCTTTGAGAATTATTATATGAGTATTGAGAGCATTTCCAATGCCATAGCCGCCCTTGTTGTTTATCTTATTCCTCTTGTTGTTTGGAAAGATAAGGTTGCCTCAATCGGCTCCTTCTTCGTAAATCTCATTATGGCTGTCAATACCACAATCTTTGACGTTTTCCTTACCATTCCCTTCAAGACGGGATTTTTCGGAAACGTCAATCCTCCCAGATTTCTTGAATACGGCAGCTGGGGACTGTGGGAATTTGCCACCGGCATGGGTCTCGGCTTCGGCAGTATGCTTGTAATTGCCCTGCTTTCAAATAAATACACAAAGCAGGAGGATTTCAGAAGCGAGCCCATGATTAAAAATAAAGGCCTCAGATACGCTTACTTTATGCTTTCATCTATTTTTGTATTCGGTGTAGTTCCCTTCAGAGCGCTTGGTATTGCCGGCTTCAGAATGCTTGAAAAAGAGGTGGGCTTCAACTTTGACGGAGAGCTTATCGGTACCATAGTATGTGCCGTTCTTTCCGTGATAATCGGTATTTTCATTATCATCAGATTCAAAAAGACCGTAATTGACAGAGACCTTCCCGTTCCCGTAGAGGATAAGCCCAAAAACCTTGCGGGCAGACTTCTGACAATATATTTCATTTACTGCGGAATCATCTATTTCCTCTTTGCGGATTCTCTTCACGAAAATGCACCTACTTACAAGGGAGTCAGCACCGTGGGACAGTTCTTCTATCAAGCAACCTCTTGCCGGGGAATCGTATTAACCGTAATGGTAATCACCTTCGTTATTACCCTTTGCTTCTGGCTTCCCACGAGAAAAATGCTTAAAAAGACCAAATAATTTACGGGGTATCTCGGAAACGGGGTACCCTTTCGTTATAAACCCGCGATATTCCGATATTTTTACTGTTTGTTTTTTAATTGCAAAAAACAGTTGAAATTTTCGTGAAGAAATAATATAATAAATAAAATTATGCCTTGGAGGTATTTATATGAAAAAGTTTCTGGCACTCATGATGGCAATTGTACTCATCGTTTGCTGCTTTGCATCCTGCGGCGGCAATAATACGGCAACAGACGATAAGGGCGGCGACACTATCCGTATCGGCGTATTTGAGCCCGCATCAGGCGACTCAGGCGCAGGCGGCAAAAAGGAAACTCTCGGTATGCAGTATGCTAATTCCCAGGTTCCCACCGTTGATATCGGCGGCAAGACCTACAAAGTAGAGCTTGTTTATGCTGATAACGGCTCAGACCAGGCAAAGGCACCCGCTGCAGCAGCAGAGCTTGTCAATAAAAACGTTTCCGTAGTTCTCGGTTCCTACGGCTCATCCGTTTCAATCGCCGCTTCCGAAACCTTCAATAATGCAGGCCTTGCAGCTATCGGTGTTACCTGCACCAACCCCAACGTTACAGCAGGCAACAGCCATTATTTCCGTATCTGCTTCCTTGATCCCTTCCAGGGTACCGTTCTTGCAAACTTTGCTGCCGACGTAGTAAAGGCAAAGAAGGCATACTGTCTCGGCGAGCTCGGCAACGACTATGACCAGGGTCTTGTAAGCTTCTTCAAAGAGGCATTTGAAAAGAAGGGCGGCACAGTTATCGCCGATTCCTTCCCCACCAACAACTCCGACTTCACATCCTACATCAATAAGGCAAAGAGCGAGGGCTGTGACGTATTCTTCTGCCCCGTTTCAATCGCTTATGCTACACAGATAGTTGCTCAGGCAGCTGACCTCGGTGTTAAGTTCCCCATCCTCGGCTCCGACACTCTTGACGATAACATGGTTCTTGATGCAGCTAAGGGCACAGACATTAAGCTTTACGTTTCCACCTTCTATGCAGAGGGCGGTAATAAGGAATTTGATGATGGTATCAAGGAATACATCAACACCAATGCAGATGCTAAGACCGCTAACGGCGGCAACGACACCATCTCTGCCGTAACCGCAATGGGTTATGATGCTTACTTTGTAGCTCTTGAGGCAATCAAGGCCGCAGATTCAGCTGATGCAGGTGCAATCAAAGCCGCTATTCCTTCAGTTACCTATTCAGGTGTTTCCGGTGATATCGCATTTGACGATATCGGTGATGCCAAGCGTGACACAGCTTATATCAAGACTGCAAACACGACTGACGTAACATGGGAATTTGTTACACAGCAGACAGCCGCATAAGTTTAGTTATCAGATTACTGCGGGGAGCCGTGTGACGGCTCCCCGTTTTTGACAAAAGAGGTCTTTTATGGAATTTGCAGTTTCTCAGATACTTTCCGGCATCTCTCTCGGCGGACAGTATGCTCTTATTGCCATTGGCTATACCATGGTTTACGGCATACTGCGTCTGATAAACTTTGCCCACGGTGACGTTTTCATGGTCGCCGGACTTATGCTTGTTTATCTTACCGCTTCACTGCCGATTTATATCGCACTTCCTGTCATGATAGTCGCAACCGTACTGCTGGGCTTCATAATTGAGCGTGCGGCATATAAACCCCTTCGTAATGCACCCAGAATGTCCGTTATGATTTCCGCTATCGGCGTAAGCTATCTGCTTCAGAATCTGGCTCTTTATGTTACCGGCGGTCAGCCCAAGACATACCCCAGAATTCCCCGGATTTCCGATACCGTAACCATTTTCGGTACAAATACACACGTTGTTACGATTATCACTCCCGTGCTTGTAGTCGCTCTTGTAGTGGCTCTTACCCTCCTTATCAACAAGACTAAGGTCGGTATCGCAATGAGAGCTGTTGCCAAGGATTTTGAAACAAGCCGTCTTATGGGCGTTAACGTTAATTCCGTTA
>JAKSQQ010000022.1 GCA_024404015.1 Clostridia bacterium | reverse complement strand
ATGTGGTCCGTACTGTAGCAGTAGGATGCTCTGACGTATCCCTCACCGCTTTCTCCGAAGGCAGTACCGGGTACAAGGGCGACCTTTTGCGACTGAAGCAGTTTTTCACAGAATTCTCCTGAGGAAAGCCCCGTTGATTTTATTGAGGGAAAGGTGTAAAATGCCCCCTCCGGCTCACGGCATTCAAGACCGATATCGTTAAAGCCCTTTACCATTATTTTTCGCCTGACGTCATATTCCTCAATCATGTGTTCCACGTCCATGTCGCAGTCCCTCAGCGCCGTGATTGCGGCATACTGTGAGGTGGTGGGAGCACACATGATTGCAAACTGATGAAGCTTCGTAATCTGACTGATTACGGGCTCGGGACCGCCGGTATAGCCAAGACGCCAGCCGGTCATGGAAAACGCCTTTGAAAATCCGTTGATGACTACGGTGCGTTCCTTGAGATTTCCCACGGATGCAGGGGAGACGTGGCCCTTGCCGTTAAAGGTAAGTTCGGCATATATTTCATCTGAAATCAGTATTATTTCCGTATCCTTTATAACGCTTTCAATTTCTTCAAAATCCTGTTTTTCCATTATTGCGCCTGTGGGATTTGAAGGGTAGGGCAGGATGATGGCTTTGGTTTTGTCGGATATTTTTTCACGAAGCTCATCTGCTTTGAGCTTGAAATCGTTTTCTGCCTTGTTTTCGATAATGACGGGTATTCCTCCCGCCATGCGAATCATGGGCACGTAACAAACGTAGCTCGGCTGGGGAACGATTACCTCATCGCCGGGGTTTACCACGGAGCGGATTGCGGCGTCAATGGCTTCGCTGCCGCCGACGGTTACAAGGATTTCTTTATCGGAATTATATTCAAGGCCGTATTTTCTGAGGAGATACTTTGATATTTCGCTTCTCAGTTCGGCAAGTCCTCTGTTTGAGGAATAGCCCGTCTTGCCCCTTTCAAGGGACTTTATGGCGGCGTTTCTGATTTTCCAGGGTGTTTCAAAATCCGGCTCGCCTACACCCAGCGAGATAACATCGTCCATGGATGCGGCTATATCAAAGAATTTTCTTATTCCCGAGGGCTGAATTTCCGTAATCGTATCGTTGAGTATATTATCGTAATTCAGCAAGATGAAACAACTCCCCGTTCATCCTCGTCCTTAACCTCAAGGTCGGTATCAAGCTCTTTGTATCTTCTCATAACGAACTGAGTCTTGGTTGAGGTGACGGATTCAATTGTTGACAGTTCCTTGGAAATGAATCTGGATACGTCCTGAAACGTGGGGCATTTTACTATGCAGCAAAGGTCGGAAACTCCCGAAAGCAGGTAACAGCTTTCAACCTCACGGTATCTGGAAACCTTTCTTGCCACTTCCTCAAAGCCCAGACCGGGTTTGGGTGTGACTTTAAGCTCAACAATGGCGGAAACATAAAATTCATCCAGCTTTTCCCAGTCAATAACCGCCTTGACGGCACGGATGATGCCCTCCTTTTTCATTTCGTTTATTTCGCTGCGGATTTCATCCTCGGAGAGACCGGTAACGGTTGAAATCTCGGAATCCGTAATGTCGGCATTTTTTGCGAGAAGCTTCAAAATCTGAATATTCATATAAACCTCCTGATAACCGCTTATGCGGTAAGACAATTTGTCGGGTATTATAGCATCACCGTATGGTATATTCAAGAAATGTGCGGCGGATTATTTTGCCCGATAATAAAGAAAAGCCCCCACATTTTGTGGGGGCTTGAAAAGATATCTTAAATTATTCTGCAATATCTGTACGGGAATGGAATTCCTCGTCACTTTCCACGATAATCTTATCCTTGTTGACCTTGTAGAAGATATAAGCGATTGCGATGAATATAAGGCAGATAAGAGCGTAGATGAAGAATACGGGGTCAACTACCGAGCCGGAGAAGATAATGAGTGAGCCGACTATACCGAGAATGGGGCAGATAAGACCCAGGAATACGTTCTTGATTTCGCCCTTTTTCCAGAGCTTGATAACTGCAACGTAAAGTACGATGTAGGTAAGATAAAGAACGCAGATTGCGATTGAGGAAATGTCAAGATTGCATACTGCTACTTCTTTTCCGAAGAAGTGAAGCTTTGCTTCGCTTGTCATTATGAGCTGATTGATTGCGAGATAAACAACGGAAAGAACGTAAACAAGCAGAGCTGAATTAAGGGGAATGCCGCCCAGCTTCTTGTTTTCTTTTTTGAAAATCTTTGATGCGGGCATCATGTTACGCAGGGCCATTGAATAAGGAAGACGGATGAGACCCAGCGATACGCCGTTAACAGTACCGAGGATTGAAATAACAACCGCAACAAGTACTACCTTTGCACCCATGCTGCCGAAGATAGCAGTGCTTACTTCGTAAACTGCGTTATCCGTAACGTTCTCGGCACCGAGGAAGGATGTAACGCCAAGGAAGTATGCAAGGTAAACGATAAGAACACCGATAGGAGCAAGTGAAAGAGCAAGGGGAAGGTTCTTCTTGGAGTTCTTGATTTCGTGGCAGATGGATGTGGAAACAATCCAGCCGTCGTATGAGAAAGCGATGGGACCGAATGCGGCAAGGAAGCCGAGACCCTTAACGCTGTTTGCAAATGCCTGACCTGCAGCACCGGACATGACGCCTGCGGTGTTACCCTTGATAAGACCCAGGATTGCAAGAACAACAAGAGGAATAATCTTGATTATCATTGAGAAATTCTGGAAAAATCCGCCTGCTTTAGCGGAAAGGGTGTTGATAACAAAGAAGAAAGTGAGAGCGATAAAACCGATAATTGTGTTTCTCGTAATACTGAAATCGTCAAAACCGAGAAGATTGCTTACGTAAATACCGCTTGCCCATGCAACAACAGCATCAAGGGTAGGCAGATAAAGGAAGCTCTCAAACCAGCCGAAAGCGGTGGCAGCGCCTACGCCTACGAAATCCTCTGCGTAGGAAACAAGTCCGCCGGGCTTGTCTGTACGGATAGCAAGCTGAGAAATGGTAAGAGCGCCGAAGATTACCGCAACGGCGGCAACAACGAAGATGATTACTCCCAGCCATACGTTCTGATTTGCATAATTAAGTACGTCGTCGGCCTTGAAGAAAATACCTGAACCGATAACGATGCCCGTTATCATGGTAATTGCGGTAAAGAGGCCATAGTTTCTCTTTTGCATAAAAATCACCTTTTTGTATGAATTAAGCCGTAAAAACAACTGCATTTATAATATAGCAAACGCCGGAATTGTTCAAGATATTTTTTCAAATTCGCCGTAAATTTCGTATGTATATATAAAAAAACGGATTAAACTTGCATTTGTTTTTGTTTTTATGTAAAATATCAAAGAGGTGATTTCATTGGAACATTTTATTCTTGATCAGATTAAACCCACATTAAAGCACGTTCCCAAGGATATAGTAAAATCGTATTTTGTACCCCAGTCAAATGAAGCCACAAGGAAATTTCGTAAAAAAACCGGTTTTATCAAGGGCATTTGCCATCCTCTTGAAAATTTTGAGCAAATCCGAAATGCAAACATTGAATGGACAAGATTTGATATTCCCTTCCCCCTTGACGGTGAGGGAAACGAAACTGAAGCATATAAGGGCTTCAAGGACAGAGTCAGACGCTTCCGTGATAACGGCATGAAGGTTATGGCGGTTACGCCCTTCCCCGATGCCTTTCTCGCAAACGGACTTGACGTGAGAAAAAAAGAGGATATCCCCAAAATTGAAAAGGTTGCCGAGTTCCTCGTAAAGGACCTTAAGGATTTGTGCGGCGCTTTCCAGATAGCCAATGAAATCGGCATTCCCCGTTTCACTCTTCCTTTTACCGTAAAAGAGGGGGCGGAATTTATCGGTATCTGTGCCAAAGCCATGGCACCATTTAAGGGCGATATGCCCATCGGCTATAACTGCGCAGGTCCCCAGACTGACCTTAATATCTATCTTGAGCCCTACATGGATTATTTTGATTACGTGGGTATTGATATCTATATGGGTTGTTTCTTCTTCGGAACCATGTGGCTGTTTGAGGCACTTTTGAGATACCTTTACGTAATGACGGGTAAGCCCATCATACTGTGTGAATTCGGTTATATCAGCGGCGGCGCACCCAAAACGAAGCAGGAAAAGCTGGATATCATAAGATCTTACGGTGCAAAGAACAAAAAGGATGCAATCAAGCATATTGACACCTTCATTGAAAATCTGCCCGAAAGAATGCGCACGTACGTTAAGCATTGCGCTCAGGAGCCCTCAAATTACGCTCATTATATTTTCAGATCCGAGTTTACGAATCATTTTTACAGAGAGCTTCCCAAAACCTGCGTGATTCCCGGTTATCCCCATACCGATGAGGGCCAGGCAAAGTTTTACAAAGATATCATTTCACGGCTTTCATCCCTTGATTTTATGGGCGGATTGATTATTTACTGCTGGCGCGATGACGAAAGATGTTACGTCTGCGGTCAGGAGGACTGCCCCACGGAAACAAGATGGGGACTTGTTACTTACGACGAAAAGGAAAAGCCCTCTTATTATGCCGTAAAAGAAGAATACGCAAAGATAAAATAAAAATGAGAGGATCTCCCCGGAGGTCCTCTTTCTCTACTTTAAGTAGGTGGACATATTCTTTCGGTATGATATAATCACATAAGAGGTGATATTATGAATCAATACATTACGGGCTCCGTGATAAAGGAGCTTCGTGAAAAGAATAACATGACACAGTGTCAGCTTGCGGAAAAGCTGGGTGTCAGCGATAAGACCGTTTCAAAGTGGGAAAGGGGCAGCGGCTATCCGGATATTGCTTTGCTTGAACCCATTGCACAGGTGTTTTCCGTTTCTGTGACTGAGCTTATTTCCGGCAATGCGATAAAAAACGAAAACGTATCCGCAAATATGCTGAAGGTGAAATTCTGTGTCTGTCCCGTTTGCGGAAACGTAATACAAAGCACGGGAGAGGCGGTCATAAACTGCCATGGGGTTCTGCTTTCACCCTGCTCTGCGGAAAAGGAAGACGAGAATCACGGAATATCGATTGAAACCGTTGAGGATGAATATTTTGTGACGGTTGACCATCCCATGACAAAAAGTCATTTCATATCCTTTCTTGCCGCCGTATCCTCTGACAGAGTGCAGACCGTAAAGCTTTATCCCGAGGGGGGTGCTTCGGCAAGATTTAAGAAAAACGGCATAAGAAGGATTTATTACTATTGCAACCGTGACGGGCTTTATTATGTCGATGTGATAAAGAAAAAATGAAGAACGGGCATTTGACTGCCCGTTTTCTATTATTCAAATGCTTTCCGGCAAAGGCCGTTGTTGATGAAATCATCGTTTCTGATGAGTCCCTGACCGAAGCCCGCAGGCCGCATATATTTATATGACAAGTCAATATCTGCGGTGAAGGAGCCCACTTCGCTGCCCATGTTCTTTATGATCTTGCCGTCCGGGCCTATTATCATAGAGCATCCGCCTTTTTCATCGTTCATCATGGAAAAGGAGGATTTTGCCGTGTATGCGTTGCATCTGAATGCAATCATTTTTGCCTGCGCGGTAAGTATATCCGCCCTTTCACCCCTTTGCATACCGGGTATCAGTATAACGTCGGGCTTATATTTTGCAATATGTTCAATCTGTTCATTGAAATAAACGTCGTAACAGCAGAGAAAGGCAAAGCGGATTCCCTCATAATCACATATACATTGACATTTTTCCCCTTCGCCGTTACCTGCTTCAACACCGAGATTTATTTCCGAAAGAGGCAGGTGCTGTTTGTAGTATACGAATACCTGCTCTCCCTTTTTGCCGAAAAGATAGGTGCTGTTTTTGATTTTGCCGTTTTTTTCTTCAAGCACATTTACCGACAGAATACAGCGCTTTTCCTTGGCGGTACGGGATGCGGCGTCAAGTATTTCCTTTGCAAAGGGAAGACATTTACGTTCTTCCTCGGGGTCGGAAACACCTCCGCAGTTTGAATATTCGGGAAAGAGTATTATTCCGTTTTCGGGAGCGTTTTTCATCTGTTCTATGATATACTGTCTGTTTTTCTCTGCGGGATTTTCACCTGCAAGATAATTGGGCTGAACTATGGTAAGAAGCATGACCTTTCCTCCCGTTAAAGTGTTTGTATTGGAGATTATATCATTTCGGGGATTGCCTATCAAGAATTTCCTGCCGTTCTATATTGCATATTACTCGGTTGTATGTTATTTTATTTGTGAAAATGAAAATCGGAGGTCAGCTTATGAAAAAATTTTTATGCGTATTCTTTTCGGTAATTATGGCTCTTTCCTGCGTATCCGTTGCCTTTGCCGCAGACGTTACAAAGCTTGGGGATTATATTGACAAATTTGAGTACGGCGAGGGTCCCGAGGTTGACGGGCTTAAGATTGACTATATGTCATTCTCTCCCGAAGCGGAAGAGGGAACAAAATATCCTCTTGTGTTATATTTCCACGGTATGGGTCAGGGCAAGAAATCAGGTGACCAGATTTCCGAAAACTACTTTCCTTTCTGGGCAAGTGACGAGCTTCAGGCAAAATTCAATAACGGCGGAGCTTATCTGATTGCTTTCAGATCTCACGAAGAGAATAAAGAATGCTGGGACGATAAATATATCAGATCCGTCAAGGCGGCGGCAGATGAATTTATTGAGAAAAATAAGGACAGTATCGATCTTACGAGAATTTACGTGGGCGGTTTTTCCATGGGCGGAAAAATGACCCTCAAGATGATGACAAGCTACCCCAAATTCTTTGCGGCGGCTTTCCCCATGTGTCCCGCTTATTTCCCCTCAGACGAGCAGTATGAGGCAATAGCCGATATGCCCACCTGGCTTTTCACAAGCAAATATGACGTAGTTGCGGGATACCACAGCACCGGTAAGGTTGTATGGGAAAAGATTTGCAAATTTACAAATTGCCCCGAAAATTGCAGATTTACCCTTTTCGGTAAGGTATGTTATCCCGACGGTAAAAAGACCCCCAGCAATCACCACGTATGGTGTGCGGTTTCAAATGATATGTTTACTTATGACGGGGGTAAATATCCCAATACGGTTACCACCGATGCAAATGGCAAGGAGCTTGAGCTGGTTTATCCCGAGGGTGTAATCAGCTGGCTCAATCAGTTCACGTCTGATTATGACGGTACGGATGACGGCTTCACAAATCTTGCCGAAAAGAACAAGACAAACGATTTTGATTTGCTTCTGGGTATTCTCAAATCACTTCCTCTTGCATTCTTTGATACAATCAAAGCAATACTCAAAATCAAATAAAACGACATAATGAAATGCCTGCGGAAGCTCGGTGCTTGCCGCAGGCATTCTGTTTTATTATTTGAGTGAATATGCTCTGACGTAGTCAACAATAAAATCGGTCATTTCATTGTCTTCATCATTGATGCAGTGACCTCTGAAATCCTCGTCAACAACACCGTCGTTACCTGCGATTTCAACAGAAAGAATCAGCCATTCGGGTACCTGAGATACACCGAATTGTGTTCTGCCTGATTCAACCCCGTTGATGTAGAAAATATATTCATTTTCATTCCATTCGAGACCGTAGGTATTGTATTCCTCATAGGGATTATTTGCGGCTACAAACGCCTGACATACGTGGTCGTGTCTGTGCTTGTCACCGTAACCGTTGATGTGTATGTTGGATTCAACGGTGTTTTTCATAATCTTTTTTTTGTTACCGTAGTAGGGTGATTCAAAAATATCGATTTCGGCACCCTTTTCACCGTCGTGGTCTGTCAGATTGACACCCGAGCAGAAGGTCCAGAATGCCGCCCACTGACCGTAGCCCTTGGGAAGAATACATCTGCATTCAAAGTAACCCTGCTTTTGTGCAAAGCTTTTGCCGGTATCAATACCGGCGGTGTACCAGCCGGGCTTACCGTTGCCGTTAAGACCTTCGGGATAGTACCTTGAAGCAATGTGAAGATTGCCGTCCTTGACGGAGCAAAGGTCGGTATTCCAGTAGCTTCCTCTTCTGATTACGGTGTCTCCGTGATTGAAGAAGTGACCGTCCCATTTTGAAAAGTCAAGCTCATCGCCGTCAAATTCATCGCTCCAGGTGAGCTTGTATTTTGACAGGTCCGGACCGTTTGCCTTGTAGGGAATATTTACGTCAAAAAACAGAGACGTAAAAAGTGAAGCGATTGCGATAATAATCGCCATCAAGGGCTTCAGAGCTTCCGGATAGGAAAGAATATTCATAGCATTACCTCATTATTATCAGATGATGCCGAGAGGAATGAGTACGACCAGCAGTACCGCAACGGCACCCCAGATTCCGATAAGAACGCCTTTTCTCTTTTTGGGCTCCATAAAGGGGATAAAGTTGCTGGCAAGGAAGAAGGGAATATAAGTAGTGATGAATACGGGAATTACGCCCCACCACTTGTAAACCCAAATAAAGGAGTGATTTGAAGTGCCTGCAAGGAATGACTCAAACAGAGCAAAGAGAAGAGCCATTGACAGTGCTCCGAAGAGCTTGCAGTTCATGCCGAGTATCTTTTTGTTTTTGTCTTCGGGAAGCATCTTGTAAGAGATAATGCCTGCCAGTGAAAACATCATGCTCAATTCCCAGCAAACGCCGATAAGCAGTATGAAGGTGGTAGACTCGTTGCTTACCGTCCAGAGGGGATATCCGAAGATGTGAGCGATTATTGCGTTGCAGATTTCATAAAGCCAATGTACTCCGTAAAGTGCAAGACCTGCATAAACCGCTTCATAATTTTTCTTTTGGATTTCACTCCAGTAAACGTAGAAAACGACTGCGAGGATAAAGATAAAAGTCCAGTTGAAGTTTTCGGTACTGCGGACAACCACGGCGTCGACAAGGTCCTTTGCCGCCTGACTGCCTGTTCCCCAGAATGCAAACATGGTATTCCTCCTTTATGTTTTTTTGTATTCTGCAATTAAATTATACTATGAATATTTTTCAATATCAATCAACAATTTATTTTTTTCGTCGGTATAAAGAACAGGCGCAATATTGTGGTTTTGACACATATCAAAAAATATGCTATAATCATAATATCCTTACAAAAAGAAGGTGAAATAATGAAAATCAGAGCGAAGAAAATAATATCTCTGCTGCTTGCGGCCATAATTCTGGCAGGGGGTATTATTACCGCTTTTGCATACAATACCGGTGATGACTATCCCGCCGAATATAAGAGTGCGGCAAAGGATTCCGCCTTTGATAAATGGGGCTTTCCCAACAGAGAGTGTACCTCCTTTGTCTGCTGGTGTCTTGAATCGAGAAACGGCATAACGGTTACGAATTTTTCCGTTGACGGTAAATCTGTTACTGCGGGAAAATATCAGAATTTTATGCTGGGTGAAGCTCAGAACTGGGGTGCCGCATTTTCGGGTATGGGCTACACGGTTGACAGCATTCCCGCCGTGGGTGCGGTGCTGTGGACATCAAACGGCACAAGCGGTCATGTTGCCTGGGTAAAGAGCATAGACGGAGATAAAATCACCTCCGAGGAATATAATAACAGCTATGCCACAAAGCAGGTCAAGGGTGTTGAAGCAAAGGGCGAATACGGCAGTCAGACAAGGACTCTTTCCGAATGGCTCAATTCCGGTTATAAGTTCATTCATATAAAAGATATAGGCGCTCCCCAAAATATTGACCTTCCCGCCTCTCCCTCAACCGACGGTAACGAAGAGAATATGTGGAAGCTGATACTTGATTTTGTATTGAGCATCATAAAGCTTATATCAAACCTGATAAAAACCTATATGTAATATGCAGTAAGGTCCGCTTCGTTAAGGAAGCGGACCTTATTATTACGGTCATAATTCAATTTCATAGCGGAAGCCGTCAATATACTGACCCGAAATGAAATCACGGTATTTTATCAGAATTTTGTCGGCATATACTTCCATGACAACTCCCATGCCGCCCTTGTCGTTTGGCTCGCCTATGGTGCTGTCGTTATATTCCGTACTGGGAAGATTGAGATAATAGACGTTGTTTCCCTTATCAAAGGCACGCTCCTGATTGAAGGTGTGACAGTGACCGCTGAAAAAGAGTATGGGTGTCTTTGCCGTGGCGTATTTATTCATAATGCTGTCTGTTTCGGCAGGCAGATAATAATCGTTTGTTAAGCCGTTATGTCCCGAAAGAGGTCTGTGGCTGAGCACGAATACGGGCTTTTGACTCTTTACAGCTTCGGCGAGAGTGTCGTCAAACCATTTAAACTGTTCCTCCGAATATAAGGGTGGCTGTCCGTCTATGTCAAGATCTTCCGTTCCGAGACAGATGAAATGATAGCCGTTGACTTCTTTTTCATAATACACACGGTCTGTCTGTATATCAAAATCCTTGAGGTGCTTCAGAAACAGAGATTTCGCTTTATCGTAGTCGGGGTCTGCACTTCCGTTCCAGGAGTCGTGATTTCCCATACAGGCAACGTAGTTTTTCGGCTTGACGTAAGTGTTTGTAATCAGCTTTGCGTGTCTGTATTCGTTGACAGACCCGCTGTTTGTAATATCGCCTATGTTCATAAGCACGTCAATATCGCTGCTGCATTTACCTATACCGAGACATACGCGACGCATTATATTTGTCCTGTCTCTGAAATAATTGTTGTCGTAGTGAGTGTCGGATATCGTTACGCAGTTTAATATAACCTCGTCACCCTCGGGACCGTAAAGGGGAGTGGGGTTTATGACAGTCGGAAGCAGGTTAAAAAACATTCCGATTGTAATAAAAGCGGACATAATGTAATCAAATACAGCGGTCATGGCTTAATACTCCATATTTTTTGAATTTTCGTGTTTATTCCTTTGCAAGATTTTTGAGAGTATCTCCCGCAATGCGGTAGGTTGTCCAATCGGACATCGGCTCTGCACCAAGAGAAAGATAAAAATCAATGCTCGGCTTGTTCCAATCAAGACACCACCATTCAAGGCGGCCGCATTTTCTTTCAACGGCTATGGATGCCAGCTTTTTGAGAAGGGCTTTTCCGTAGCCCTTTCCTCTGTATTCCGGCTTTACGTACAAATCCTCAAGATAGATTCCGGCTTTACCGAGGAAGGTTGAAAAATTATGGAAGAACAGAGCAAAACCGACCTCTTTACCGTCTTCAAGGGCAAAAATGACCTCTGCTTTCTGTTTGTCAAAAATCCAGCGTTCCGTTTCGGATTCGTCCGCCACAACCAGGTCGGACATTTTTTCGTACTCCGCAAGTTCTCTTACGAATTGCAGTATCAGAGAAATATCTTTTCTTTCCGCATATCTGAATTCAAAGCTTTTATCCATGTTTATCCTCAATTGTTTTTTATGAATTCAAGGTATTCGTCATAGGTCATCTTACGGTCAAAGTGACTTCCCGTTGTAATGTCAATGACTCTGTCCGCAATGGTCTGAACGAACTGGTGGTCGTGGGAGGTAAAGAGAATAGTCTGCTTGAAGTTAATGAGCCCGTCATTAAGGGATGCGATGGATTCAAGGTCAAGATGGTTAGTGGGCTCGTCAAAAATAAGCACGTTTGCACCCGAAAGCATCATTTTGCAGAGCATACAGCGTACCCTTTCACCGCCGGAAAGCACGCACGCCTTTTTGAGTGCTTCGTCTCCCGAAAACATCATTCTGCCCAGCCAGCTTCTTACATCGCTTTCAAAAATGAGATTTGAATAGTTCCTCAGCCAGTCAATCAGATTATCCTCAACGCCGTCAAAATAAGCGGAGTTATCCGAGGGAAAATATGAGGTCGAAGTGGTGACACCCCATTTGACGGTGCCTTCATCGGGCTCCATTTCACCTGCAAGAATTTTGAAAAGAGCGGTCTTCGCCACCGCGTCGGTACCCACAAAGGCAACTTTTTCGCAGGGAAGAATGGTAAATGAAACGTTATCAAGCACCTTGCGGTCGCCGATTGTCTTTGAAATACCCGTAACGGTCACCACATCGTTGCCCACCTCTCTGTCGGGCTTGAAGCCCACGAAGGGGAAACGCCTTGATGAAACGGGAAGGTCTTCAAGGTCAAGACTTTCAAGCAGCTTTCGTCTGCTGGTGGCCTGCTTTGATTTTGAACGGTTTGCAGAGAATCTTTCAATAAATTTACGCAGTTCCTCTGCCTTTGCCTCGTTCTTTTTATTCTGTTCTTTAAGCTGACGTTGACGAATCTGAGTATATTCAAACCAGAAATCGTAGTTGCCGGTATAAAGAGCCATTTTGCCGTAGTCAATATCCACGGTGTGGGTGCAGACGGTATTGAGAAAATGACGGTCGTGAGATACTACGATAACCGTACTTTCAAGCTCAAGGAGGAAATCCTCAAGCCAGCCGATGGCATCAATATCAAGGTGGTTGGTGGGCTCGTCCATAAGCAGTATATCCGGCTCACCGAAAAGTGCCTGAGCAAGCAGTACCTTTACCTTAAGGTCATTGGGCAGCTCCGACATAAGCTTTTCGTGCCATTCATTGGTAACGCCCAGACCGTTCAGCAGTATTTCCGCGTTGCTTTCCGCACTCCAACCGTCAAGCTCCGCAAATTCCTCCTCAAGTATGCAGGCACGCATACCGTCTTCTTCGGTCATTTCCTCTTTGGCGTAAAGGGCTTCCTTTTCGTCCATAATGTCGCAGAGATGTTTGTTGCCCAGTAATACGGTGCGGATTACCGGCTCGGCATCAAACGCAAAGTGGTCCTGCCTTAATACGGAAATTCTTTCGCCGGGGGTAACATCAACATGACCGCGGGTGGGCTCAAGCTCACCGGAAAGAATTTTCAGAAATGTGGATTTACCCGCACCGTTGGCACCGATAATGCCGTAGCAGTTGCCTCTTGAAAAGGTGATGTCGGCGTGTTTGAAAAGGGCTCTGCCGGAATAGCTGAGCTCAAGGTCTGTAACGGAAATCATATCAAAAACTCCTGTGATAGAATTATATGACAACATTATAAACCATCGGGGGTTTATTATCAACGGAAAATTTACACAATTATTTGCACCGACCGTAAACTGTCTGATTTCGGATAATACTATACGGTCAATATTGATTTGCCCGGCTTATTTGTTGCTTATGCCCTTATTTTTTTATCGGAAACACTTGAAATAAAAGAAGTTATTGTATATAATCTCTAACGTTGATTTTATGAAAGGGCACAATGGTGCTGAAAGAGAAATGATTCTTAATAACTTACTTGAGGCAATGGGAAACACTCCCGTTATCCGTCTCAATCGCCTTGCAGACCCCGAGGGTGCTGAAATCCTTGTTAAATTTGAGGGACTGAATGTAGGCGGCTCAATCAAAACAAGAACTGCATATAATATGATACTTGATGCGGAAAAAAAGGGACTTCTTACTCCCGATTCCGTCATCGTTGAGCCCACCAGCGGCAACCAGGGTATCGGACTTGCACTTGTGGGTGCTATCAGAGGATATAAGACGATTATTATCATGCCCGACTCTGTCAGCGAGGAACGCAGGAAGCTGGTAAATCATTACGGTGCCGAGGTTATGCTGATTCACGATGCAGGCAATATCGGCCTTTGCATAGAGAAATGTCTTGAAACGGCTCTCAGAATGCGTGACGAAAATCCCAAGGTATTTGTTCCTCAGCAGTTTGAAAATCCCGCAAATCCCGCTGTTCAGCGTTCACAGACCGCAAGGGAAATCCTTGAGCAGGTTGGCAAGCCCATTCACGGCTTTTGCTCGGGTATAGGTACCGGCGGTACCATTACGGGTATAGGCGAAGTGCTTAAAGAAGCAAATCCCGATATGGTCATCTGGGCGGTTGAGCCCGAAAATGCGGCCATCCTTTCCGGCGGTTCAATCGGTACTCATAATCAGATGGGTATCGGTGACGGTGTCATTCCCGAAATACTCAACACTTCAATCTATGACGATGTATGCATAATCACCGATGAGGAAGCAATCAGCACCTCAAAAAAGCTTGCTTCTCTTGAGGGAATTATGTGCGGTATTTCAAGCGGTACAAACGTTGCCGCCGCCATCAAGCTTGCAAAGAAGCTGGGTAAGGGCAAAACCGTTGTTACGGTCCTTCCCGATACGGCAGAGAGATATTTTTCCACTCCGCTTTTTGAATAAAAATCAAGGGCTTTCCTTTTCGGAAAGCCCTGTTTTCTATTAAAGATATTCCCATTCGGTAACGGGGTAAGCGGAATCCCTGATATATTCTCTGTCAAGCACTCTGAGGGGCTCATATAAGCTGAAGGTGTAGATTCTGTTCAGCTCGGCATTTGCGGCAATTTTGATTGAACGCTCGTTTGTATTATAAACGATGCTCCAGAGTGAGACGATTTTCCAGGGATATTTGGGATGGTCATATTTAAGACGAATGTGTCCGAGAAGATCCATAGCTTCGATTTCGGACATAATTCCATTCTTTTCCGTCATTGCCTTTATGACTGCATCGGTTCTGTCGTGACCGTGCTGAAGCGCCTTCCAGTCGCCTGTGTCCTTTGTAACGGAGTAGTTGCATACGTACTGGAAATCAAGGCCGTCATCCTCAAAGATTGAACCCTTTGCGGGGTATTTTTCGCTGTTTCTCTCGTAAACCTTAAGCTCGTTGTTGATGTATTCAACCACAACGGAACGTCCCGAGCTGTCACAGAGCTGATAATGGTAATTGGTAAACAGAGAGTCAATCATGTTGTAACTGCGGATAAGCTCAATCGCCTCGTCAACGTTGGCACAGGTGTCAAGGACGGCTCTTATCATGAGAGTAGTGGTAATATCTTTTTTTGATTTATCTGTCTGCTTTGTGGCGGCGGCTCTTATCTGAAGCACCGCGATGGCAAGGCCCTGATCGTTCATGCCGTCAACACAGCAGTAGGGGGCGAGGAGTGCCTGAGGGTCACCCTTTTTGCATATAGCGTGCTTTTTGCCGTAAAGAAT
Organism: Clostridia bacterium; assembly: GCA_024404015.1. Classification (GTDB taxonomy): domain Bacteria; phylum Bacillota; class Clostridia; order Oscillospirales; family Acutalibacteraceae; genus CAG-177. The sequence goes on along the minus strand of JAKSQQ010000022.1, from coordinate 6,327 downwards.
GAAGTTATTGTCTACCATGCTAATGCTTGAATATCTGCCTTCGGGATGAGTCCAGAGGATAAAGCAGGGAGCTTCCTTGAAATCAAAATTTCTGGCAAGCAGATGATCTCCGCTTTCATTACGGGCTTCAAAGGTGGTACAACCGCTTCCCTTTTCGCTGCCGATTACAAAATCCTTGCAGAATTTCTTGGCGGCATAGCCGATAAGCTCCCCGATGGATGAACAGCCCTTATTGAGAATTTCATCAAGATAGTAATCGTTTCTGTAATCCATCAGATAAATATTCTGATCAAGACGGGTTACGGTGCTTTTTGTTTTATTGTGACTTGCTTTGGCGGACTTTACGCTTTTGCCCAGGTCGGAAATAATGCTTTTTACATCCATGATGTCACCTGACTTTTTTCATTTTGTCTATTATAGCAAAGTAACGTCCCGATTACAACCGCAAATACAATAAAAATATATACTTCAGTTCAATAATACACACATATGCAAAATTGATAAATTTTGCAAAAAATGTGAAAAACTACTTGACAACCTGCACAAAATATGATACTTTGTAGATGAAATAAAGATGAGCTGAAGCTTATCGAGAAAGGCGGCGTTTCCGATGGAAGGTTTTATCGGAGAATCCGCAGAGGCAGTTTCATAGCAGGGCCTTAAAACGGCACGGTCCGCAGGGACACAGGAGCGCCTCTCCGGATTCGGAAACTGAATATGTAAACATCCTTCAAAAAAGAAAGAAATGTGATTTCATATGTTTTGTTCAGAGTAAACCCGAAAAAATTTATATGAAAGTTCAGTGATATCATATGTTCCGTGTAACATAATCCATGACAAAAATTTTAATGAAAGTCTGTGATATCCGATGTACGTTTCAGGTTAATACTTAACAAAATCTATAAGAAAGACAGTGATTCCCATGTACGCATAAATCCCCGTGATTTATACGGATATAAAACTTTACATATATGAGCTCCGAGTTTCATCTCGGAGCTTTCGATATTTTAACAGAATATTATTGCATTGATATTTGACGTATAATGTGATATATTGAACTTACAGAGGAATTGTATATTTTTTAACAGAGGCTTTGTATATGAAAAAGACGCTTGTAATTCTTGCCGCGGGAATCGGCTCCAGATTCGGCGGCGGCATCAAACAGCTTGAGCCGGTAGGCCCAAACGGCGAAATTATTATGGATTATTCAATTCATGACGCAATTTCCGCCGGCTTCAATAAAATCGTATTCATCATACGCAGAGATATCGAAGCGGATTTCAAGGAAATCATCGGCAACAGGATTGAAAAAATCGCAGGTCAATTCGGAGTTGAGGTATGCTATGCGTTCCAGAATATGGATAACATTCCCGAAAAGCTCCGTGAAGGCAGGACCAAGCCCTGGGGTACGGCTCACGCCCTTCTCTGCTGTGACGGGCTGATTGACGGACCCTTTACCGTAATAAATGCAGACGACTATTACGGAATAGGCGGATTTAAGAAGGCATCCGACTTCCTTGAAACAAACAGATACGGTATTGTTACCTACATTCTCGGCAACACTCTTTCCGATAACGGCGGTGTTTCAAGAGGAATTTGCAAGGTTGAAGACGGCAAGCTTATTGATATAGCGGAAACCCGTAATCTTGTAAAGGTTGAAGGCGGTGCAGAGTCGGAGGGCGTATTCTACGGCTTTGATACACCCGTTTCCATGAATTTCTGGTGTCTGCCGTCATCTTTTATTGACGTTCTGCGTGAGCGTTTCCCCGATTTCCTTGCAAATCTGGAAAATCCCCTTAAGGATGAGTATCTTCTGCCCTCTATGGTGGATTATAAAATCAAATCCGGTGAGGAGTGTACCGCACTTTCAACGGATGCAAAATGGTTTGGCGTTACTTATAAGGAAGACAAGCAGTCCGTTGTTGAAAGCTTCAGAAAGCTTTATGAAGAGGGCGTTTACAGCACCGATTTCTATTCGGACATAAAATAAAACGGCAAAATAATAATCCGTTGGCGTATCAGTCAACGGATTTTATTTTTATATCATAAATTCTGTTTACGGGAATTTTTTCTCCGTTTGTAAAGATGACTGCGGATTCGTTTTCATCAATCTTTTTTATTTTTCCGCTTATGTCAACGTATGCTCCGCCCTGCTTATATTCATCGGGAATGAAGCAGGTGATGATTGCCTCCGGAAGTTCGCCGATATTTTCACGGATTTCCCGTAATTTGCCGTCAAGCTCTGCTTTTTTGTCCTCGTCAAGATAAATCTCGTTATCCGTCAGACGGGCGGTCTCGTCAATCTCGTCACCGTAACCCGTCAATGCCGCGAAGGGAGCAAATTGAGCGGCTCTGTCATAGTTTGTCATGGGTGTCCTTGTGGGAGAGACGTGACGTGGCAGATTTATAATATCATCATATTTGTTGGCTGCTTCCGACATAAATCCTCCTATGCCTTGTGACCGCCCACCATGCCGTTTCTTTCTCTTGTGGTGGCACCGTCCTCGTAGCTTGTACCCTTGAGTATTGCGTTTTTTCCGTATTTTTTCTGAATGGCGATTATGGTATGCTGCCTGCTTTTTTCCTTTTCCAGCATTTCGCTTTCTTCTTTTTCAAGCCGTTCTTTTTCTTCATAATCCGTGAAGAAATTAAGTTGCTCGGCTTCCTCAACCACGGCATTTTCATTTATCAGGTGATTCGCAACCACATACATTCGTCTGACGGAAAGCTCTTTATTGACAATTCTGTCATACAGCTCAATTACGGCGTCAACGATGATTTTGGTGGAGGAGGTATGCTTACCCAGATTTATTGAGCCGTGGGCCTGCCTGGGTACTTTTCTGCCGTATCTGTCCGACTCGGTTTCTCCCGAATAGGATTCCCTGCCGGATTTTTCAAGATTGGCTGTATCGTAACCCACAGTCAGCACCATCTGGTCTGTTACAAGACATTTGTCAACTAAATCCAGGGAGAGCAAATCTGCCATTTCTCTTACAATCAGCCGTCCCTTTTCAAAATCGTAGGGCTGAGGAAGCACCTGCCCGGAGCTCAAACTTTTGCTTTCGGGCCTGTATGCCTTGATATCCGCCATAGTGCAGGATTCATATCCCCAGGCGTGGTCTATCAGCAATTCCGCATTTATTCCGAAAAGCTTATACAGCAGATTTTCGTTATAAAATTCGTTTTCTTTTCCGATGGAACATCTTGCAATGTCACCCATGGTGTTTATTCCGTATTGCTGAAGTTTCTTTGAAATACCCCCGCCGATTCTCCAGAAATCTGTCAGAGGAGTGTGATTCCAGAGCTTGCGGCGGTAGCTCATTTCGTCAAGCTCCGCAATTCTTACGCCGTCTTTATCTGCCGGAATGTGCTTTGCTTCAATATCCATTGCGATTTTACACAGATACAGATTTGTACCTATGCCTGCCGTGGCGGTAATTCCCGTGGCTTCAAGCACTTCGTGTATCAGCTTCATGGTAAATTCACGGGCAGTAAGCTTATATAATTTCAGATAATCCGCAGCGTCGATGAATACCTCGTCAATGGAATAGACGTGAATATCCTCGGGTGCCACGTACTTGAGATAAATTTCATAAATGGCGGCACTTACCGTCATATAGTGAGACATTCTGGGGGGAGCGATGATATAATCAAGAGCAACGCAGGGGTTGGTGCTGACTATGTTATTATCCCAGGATGAAGAGGTCAGCTTGTGACCGGGTGCTTTTGACTGACGCACGGAGTTTACGGCTCTGACCTGCTGAATTACCTCAAAAAGACGGGCTCTGCCGGAAATACCGTAGGATTTCAGAGAGGGTGAAACCGCAAGACAGATTGTCTTTTCCGTGCTGCTTTCATCCGCCACCACAAGATTTGCGGTAAGGGGATCAATACCCCGGTCAACACACTCAACCGAAGCATAGAATGACTTTAAGTCTATTGCAATGTAAACTCTGTCTTCCATAATTGTCCCCTTGTTGTTTGAAAAAAAGCCGAGGAAATAATCCGCCGGCTTGGCTGCTGTTATAAAAGTGCGTGTATTTTATCCTTTGGCATATATCCCATAGCGGCGTTTACGGGCTTTCCGTCCTTCATGACCACCAGAGTGGGAATGCTGTCAATACCGAACTGCGCCGCAAGGGCGGGCTCTTCATCAACGTTGATTTTGCCTACCTTTATATCCGTTCTTTCCTCGGCAATTTCTTCGATAACGGGAGCAATCATCATGCAGGGACCGCACCAGGTTGCCCAGAAATCAAGCAGAACGAGCTTGTCGGATTTAAGAACTTCACTTTCAAAATTATCAACGGTAATTTTAATTTCAGACATGGTTTCACCTCATTTTGACTTATAGTAAAGCATACAGTGGCAGTAGCCCTCAAAATCCGGGTCTTTTATCTGCTCACGGAATTCCTTACACATACATTTGTTATCCTCTGTCCTTTCTCTGCGGCAGGGACAGTATCCGCCGGTCCTTTTAAGGCCTTCCTTGACCACCTTGACTATTTCTTCGTTTTCGTTGAAAGTAACCTTCATAATTACATCTTCTTTGTCTTTGAATAAGACGCGTTTACCGCTTCGATTACACCATAGCGGAAATTATTCTTTTCAAGGGCTTTAACACCTTCAATGGTAGTGCCTCCGGGTGAACACACGGAGTCCTTCAAATCTGCGGGAGTACGTCCCGAATCCAGCATCAGTTTTGCGGCACCCTCAAGTGTTTTTGCGGCGTAGAGATATGCCTTATCTCTGGGAACGCCGATATTTACCTGACCGTCGGCAAGGGCCTCAATCATCATGTAAGCCCAGGCGGGACCGCAGCCGGTTACTATTGAGAATGAATCAATGGCTTCTTCGCTGACCTTGTCGATTTTTCCCGACGCCTTCATGGCTTCGATGAAATATTTATACTCCTCATCCGTTACCTTGTCGTTTTTTGCGGCAAGGGTCATACCCGCACCTACGGAACAAGCCACGTTGGGCATAATTCTGATTACGGGGCATTCAACGCCTGCAAGGGCGGTTATTTTCTCAATGGAGGTGCCTGCCGCCATGGTGACCAGTATGAATCTGTCCTCTCTTGCCTTGAGTATTTCGCTGATTTCACCGAACATATCGGGAAGTGACTGGGGCTTTACGGCAATGAAAATATATTCGCTTTCGCCTGCAACGGATTCAACACATCCCGATTTGCATCCCAAAGCTTCCGCAAGTTCGGACGCTCTTGAGGTGGAGCTGTCGCAGACTATCATATTTTTTCCGTCTTTTGATGAGCTGATTGCCTTTGCAAGGGCAGAGCCCATATTGCCGGAGCCGATAAATCCGAATTTATACATTTATCTCACCTGTCCGTTTCCTTTTATCACATAGTGATAAGTCATAAGTTCTTCAAGTCCCATGGGACCTCTTGCGTGCATTTTTTGTGTGGAAATACCCATTTCGCAACCCAGACCGAATTCACCGCCGTCTGTAAATCTGGTGGATGCGTTGACGTAGATTGCGGCGCTGTCCGTATTATTTACGAAATATTCAGCCGCATTACAGTCGCTTGTTACGATTGCTTCGCTGTGCTTTGTGGAATGGATAAGTATATGGTCAACGGCTTCCTTTACGCCGTCAAGCACTTTGACCGCAAGCTTATAATCAAGAAATTCCGTGTCAAATCCATCTTCACCGGCTTCTTCACCCCTGATGATTTTTCCTGCTTCGGCATCAACGACAAAGCTGACGGGATTTTTTCTGTCTTTTGTCAGTTTGTCGTAGAGCAAGGGGAGGAATTTATCCGCAATTTCTCTGTCAACAAGGCATACCTCACAGGCATTGCATACGGAGGGCCTTGAGGTCTTTGCGTTGTCGATTATATTAAGAGCCATATTTATATCGGCGGTTTTTTCAACATAGATGTGACAGATACCCGTGCCCGTTTCAATGCAGGGAACGGTTGCTTTTTCCGTGATTGCTCTTATGAGGTTTTTTCCGCCTCTGGGGATAAGCAAATCAATCTTTCCTCTTGCGGTCATCATTTCGTTTGCGCTTTCCCTTGTGGTATCGTCAATGAGATTGATTACGTCGGGATTGATACCGCACTGTGAAAGGCCCTCACGGAGTGCCTGCGTAATTGCCTTGGAGGTTCTGTATGCTTCCTTACCGCCTCTGAGAACACAGACGTTTGAGCTTTTGAAGCAGAGCACAGCCGCATCGGAGGTAACGTTGGGCCTGCTCTCGTAGATGATGCCGATAACGCCCATGGGAACGGCAACCTTTTCAATATGAAGGCCGGAGGGTCTGTCAATTTCGCGGATTACTCTGCCGTTGGGGTCGGGAAGC
>JAKSQQ010000021.1 GCA_024404015.1 Clostridia bacterium | reverse complement strand
TCTGAATACGGTTCCTATAGGCATATCCCGCATATCTCTATGGGTGCTGTACAGTCTTTCAATTTTTATGAGAAAGCGCTCCTTTCCTTAAGTTTAATAGGGAAAAATCTTCGCGGTTTGTTCCGTTCAGCCGATCATTTGATTTTGCATTTCAGCTTCTGACACGGTTATTATACTAAACATAATTGTTAATGTCAATAGCTTTTGCAAAAACATTTAACTATTTTGTTAAACTTTTCTTGACTGAGTAGATAATTGTGATATACTTAAACTATATCAAACTGACAGGAGCAACAATATGGCAATAGGAGAAAGAATCAAATTCATAAGAAATCTCAGAGGAATTACGCAAAGAACCCTCGGCATTGCAATTGGATTTCCTAAAGCTACGGCGGATATTCGTATAGCACAATATGAAACCGGCAACAGAAGCCCGAAGTCGGATATCACCACTTCAATTGCCAGTATATTGAAGGTATCACCCAAAGCACTCGATGTTCCGGACATTGACACTTATGACGGACTGATGCATACATTTTTCGCACTTGAAGATTTATACGGAATTAAAATTGACAGAACAGACGGCGAATTATCTCTTAAGCTCAGCAATGATAAAGGCACCGCATCGGCAATATTATTTGACAATTTTTCTGCGTGGGCTGATGCTGCCGAAAAATTAAAAAGCGGTGAAATGAGTAAAGAAGAATACGACAACTGGAGATACAATTCCCCGAAATATGATACCTTTCAGAGAAAGCCAAAATCTCCTCGACAGGATTTATGAAATGGACTATAAAGAGGTTAAAATAAAAAATGGCACAACGACGAAAATGCCCTTGCCGGATAACTCCGACAAGGGTTTGTAATATGACTATATTATTTACACTCTGCTCCCATCCGGAAATCATAGCTGAGAACCCTTCGTTTTCAAGGAAAATCAAGGGCTTTATGGCTGTGATTTTTCTGATTTTAGCAAGTGTCAGATATTTTGGTACGCTTTTGGTACATTTGGGGGCGACTATTGACCGTGGATAAAACAGCATCAGCACAATATGCGCTAGAAGTCTATCATTACATTTCTAAGTAACAGAGGATAATCTTCTATTTGCTATCATGGTCGAATTGTTCTTGCCATTTCTCTTTCCTCCTATGATTACGCCGCAATCGCATTTGCATTTACTTTGTCAATTATGTTCTTGATTCCTGCCCAGACTGACAAATCCGTGAACACTTCAACAATGCTTCCGCGATCAGTAAACGGCGGCTCCTGAAGTACCGACAGATCCTTCATCAATCCGTTGTGAACAATGTATTCAACAATCTGATTAACAAAGTAAATCTGTCTGTTGTCAAGAGAAGTGTCTTCAAGATAAGCAGAAAATGCTTCTTTTGCGGCATTCATGTCAAGACCTACGATTTCACGCACGAACTCGCCGAGAGGCTTCTGACCGTATTCCGCCTCATAATCCTGCTTCGTTCCGAGCTCACTCCAGAGTATTTTTTCAAGCTCTGCGATATCGCCGGATGAAAGCGGGATGTTTTTTTTCAGTTTTGCTATAACTTCATTATCCTGATGTTGACGAATGTAGAATTCGGCCTTTGCCTTGTAATTTTTCAGATCGTCATTTTCAAGCTCGGATTCTTTCCAATCAACAGAAAGAATTTCATCGTCAAAATCGGTGTCATATCGTACTTTTGCAACCGGAATGTATTTGATGAGGTCGCGCAGATTCTCACGGATGACTTCAAATTCGTTGATCCCCGCATTTTCGACGTAATCCGTGTGAAGTATTTTATCGATCAGATCCGCCTGAGCCATTATTTCCGGAATGTTGGCAACCGAAGCAATGCCGGATACTTTTTTGAAAAGGTCGCTTCTCGCTTTGGCATATTTCTTTCCCGCAAGATAGGCAAGCTCGATTCCGTATATGAGTGCATCAAAGCGAAGTGCTTTTGCATCATCATCTTCGGGAGTTATCAGCGGAGCAAGCTCTTGCCCCATCAGAAGAGTATCTTCGTAGGTCAAAGCCGAATAATTATCGGGATTTGAATACAAATCAACATATTTCAGATGCTGACGAACCGCAAAGCTTTCTCTGTTGAGCTCACGGACTTTTCTCACCATATCCTCAACAAGCGTTTTGCGGAATCCGATAAGGTCGTCGGTCTGATATGCAATATCCTGAAGCTTGAATGCGATCTGTGCCTTAAGCTGAGAAATCGCTCCCTGCAGGGCGAGCATATTTGCCGTTGCTTTGCCTTTGTTCATTCTGAAAAATTCAAAATTGCCGCAGAAATCGAAAATATAGAATTTTTCTTTGTCTTTTCCGTCGATCAGATTTGGGCAAAGCCTTGTGCCGCGGCCTATCATCTGCCAGAATTTCGCCTTGCTCATTACCTTCTTGAAGAAAACAAGATTCAACACTTCCGGCACATCGATTCCTGTGTCAAGCATATCAACCGAAATTGCAATCTGCGGCAGCTTTTTGGGATCGCTGAATTCATCGATCGCGCTCTGAGCATAGGTCATATAATTATCAATTACCTTTGCAAATCCGACAAGATGCGGATATTCTTTGTTGAAAACCTCAAGGATTTTTTCCGCGTGGTCATGATTTTTTGCAAAAATAATCGTTTTGCCGATTTTGTTTCCGTAGTCTATTTTTATGCCGCTCGTCATGAGTGTGTTCAGCACTTCGCGGATGGTGTCCTCATTGAACAGCCATTCGTTCAGCGCCGAGGATGCGATGCTTTCGGGAAGGTCGCCGTTTTCATCCTCAAATGTGTCCTCATAGGCGAGTTTATCTTCATCGGAAAGCTCATCGTAAACTATGCCCTGCTGAATGAATTTCAGCACGGTTTCAACAGAAATAAAGTCAACAAGGTAGCCGTCTTTGACAGCCTGAGCAAGCTCATAGCCGTAAGTCGGAACGCCGTTTTCAAGCTCAAAAATCTCATAGGTATTCTTTTCGATCTCATCCTTCGGTGTTGCGGTCAGGCCAACGAGCGGAGCATCGAAATAATTGAAAATATCTCTGTATTTATTGTAAACGGAGCGGTGAGCTTCGTCACAGATAACAAGGTCAAAATGACCGCTTGTGAAGAGCTTACCCTCATCATCGTGAACGGCGTCAATTACATTATACATTGTCTGATAGGTCGAAAATACGCAATGTGCCGTGTAATTATCCTTTTCTTCGCAGAGATTTGTAACTGAAAGGTCGGGCATAAGATTAACAAAATTTCGCTTTGCTTGAGTAACAAGGCTGTTTCTATCCGCAAGGAAAAGAATATTTTTTACCCAGCCGTGCTGAAGCAAAACATCACAAAGAGCAATTACTGTTCTTGTCTTGCCGGAGCCGGTTGCCATAACAAGCAATGCCTTGCGTCGGTTTTTGCGGTCAAAAGCGTCACACACTGCTTTTATTGCACCTTCCTGATAATAACGCCCGGCAATGTTTTTGTTTACATTTACATTTTTAAGGCTTGTTCGTAAAGTCTGAAGATTAAAAAGCTTTTCAAGGTCGCGCTTTGAATATATCGAAGCACAGCGGCGCTCGGGATAAATATTATCCGTAATCCTCGTTTCAAATCCGTTTGTGAGGAAAATAACGGGACGGCGGTGATATTTCTGCTCCAGAATATCGGCATAAAGCTTTGCCTGTTGTCTGCCCTTTGCCACATCAACACAGGTGCGTTTAGCTTCAATGACAGCCAAGGGTCTGCCGTCATCACCGTAAAGCACATAGTCGGCATAACCCACATCGGATTTATTGGGCATTCCCGGCAATTCAACTTCATTGAGCCAGTCTTTGCCCTCCTGCCAGCCTGCATCGGTGAGCATGGTGTCAATATATATTTTTCTTGTTTTGTATTCCGAAAGGTCAAGAGGCTTGGGAACATAGGTCTGCTGCTGCTCGGTACGGCGGGCAGTCAGTTCCTCTTTCAGTGCTTTATTTTCTTCAATTAACTTGGCAAAATCAATGTCATTATTCGGTACAAAGGCAAGTGCTTCTTCAGGAGTAAGTTCAAGAAGTGTTTTATCAAATGAACCCTCGGTGTAATTCTTTCCGTAGCAATAGGCAACAAAATCAAGGAAAACATAAAGATTTTCAAGGCAGAGTTCAGCTTGCTCAATGGTAATTTTTTTACCGCCGTGAGCAGCATTGTTGCCGACCTTGCGGATGAAATCCATGCGTCTCCATATATCAGTACCTACAATATCACGGAAATCTCCGTCATTCATCAGGCTGATAAGCGAATCCTGATAGGGCATAACAAGAGAACCGTCAACGGAATACATCCATTTAACGGCAAATTCCATCGCCCTGCGGCAATTCAGCACGCAGGAATCAAGGTCAATCTGCAGCACATTCTCGGCGGCAATCGCCACATCCGCAAAGGATTCAAACTGTTTGTCCGATTTTAAAAAATCAAAGTTGGTCATAAAATCACTTGTCCTTGTTTTCTTCTGTTAATATTTCCGTTATCCTTTTGGCTTTATCAATAAGTGATAAAAGCTCATCGTCACTTGCATCTGAATCTGCCATTAGATTAAACTCATATTTTCCGTTACAATCAAAAAAATGAATTGTCATACCCCTTACTTCTGCTTCGTTTTTCTTCTTTTTTATCTTTTCTTTCAGCTTTTTAAAAATAAGAGTGAGGCCTATTATTATCGCTTCTGAAAATAGATTGACGCAAACATTTACCACAAAGTCTAAATAATCTCCTCCGCCACCTAACCCTTCACGAGGAACAAAGACAAAATTATCCCGACCTATTATTTTGTTGATATCTTTAATTTGCTTATCAGAGATTAATTGATATTCATCAACATATTCAACATCTATCATAATATATTCTTCTGTTGAATAATTGTTATTATCTTGTTCTTCATCTGTAAAACCCATAAACAGCCTTCCTTTCAAAATTTTCTATAATTTTTTTGCAATACATTCAAATTATTTTTATGTTACAATCTTGATTTGTCGACTTGTTTGACAAATTGCTCAAACTCGTTTTGGAGTTCGAGAGGCGGTTCAAATACTTCAATGTTTAGAACGGCGGGTTTACCAACATTGATTTGAGCACTTCCACCTGCACTTTTAGCTAATCCCTTTCTAACATACAGTTGGCTCAAAAATGACATTAGATAGACTCTGTTCATTCTCTTGTCATTGTTAAATATCAGTTTTCCTACTCGCTGATTTAATAAAAATCTATGTCCGTTTGATTTTACTATCGTCGGAACCCCAAGTATTTTGGGGTCACTCGCCATATCTGTCATTGCTATAATAACATCACCATCAATCAAGCGATATTGTTCATATCTATCCCAATAATCCTCTGGCAAATACTTTGGATGATACTCCGCATCAAATCCTCCGTCTGGGCGAATATTACTCATTCGGCAATTCAAAACCCCAGACATATCAATGTAATCGTCCGACTTAAAAGCATATCCATTCTGCAAATCGCAAAATTCTGACAGTTTAACTTTATTCCATTTTTGAGGGTTATCTTCTCCTCCAAACATCTCGACAAATCGGGCTTTGACTAAATTATCAAGAACTTGAAGCTCTTGTTGACGAGCGAAGGTTATTGAGGCAACCTTATCCAAAATTTCTACAATACTTTCTTGAACAGAAACAGTTGGGATAATGAGATCAATATCAGAGACTTCTTTGAGATAAATGCCCTTCTGTGCTATACCTTTTGCATGATTTTCAATATAAGAACGTTTGCCCTGTAAAGCATACATTAAATATCTTGAATTGCAAATATCGGCTTTGGGATGCAATACAGCAACACTTCTCTGTAAAGTAAAACATGGCATATTGCTATCTACTACTGCAGCTCTGCCAACCGTGCCAACAATTGTAAGAAGTACATCTCCAGCACTGATTTTAGTTCTTTTATTTTCCAACTCAAAATCAACTTCTGATAAATATCTTGGATTTTCAAAAGTTATTTTATTATCAAAGATATTTTTGGAACTCAACATCAAATAGTCGCTTGATTCTATACCTTGTGGTGGGTTATGACTCCCATCAGTTACTCCAGTGCAAATATCTTTTATTTTCATATTTCATCCCTACAAATCCAAATTGTTTGGACTCAGGCGATGAACTTTCTGTGAGCGGATTTAACATTATTCTGATTTACAATGGCATACTGCATTGTGGTGTCAATTTGTGAATGACCGAGGATTTTCTGAACCTGCTCAATGGGCATTCCCTTATCAATCGCCCTTGTTGCCATTGTTCTTCTGAATTTATGGGGATGAATTTTATCCATATTCAGTTGTCTGCCGAGCTCTCTGACCCTTATTTCAACGCCGCTTATTCTCAAACGGTCAAAAGGAGCATCAAGCGTAACGAATAATGCCGGATTATCGTCTGTTCTTTCATCAAGATAGTTTTGAAGATGCAGTTTTGCCTTTGCATCAAAATATACCCTGCGTTCCTTATCTCCTTTGCCGAAAACAACGCATTCCCGTTCCTCAAAATTAACATCGGAAATATTCAGGTTAACAAGCTCGCCGACACGGATGCCGGTTGAATAGAGCAAATCAACAATGGCAAGGTCACGGGAACATCGGCAGCTGTCACGGAGAAGTTCTATCATTTCATCCGAAATAACTTCCTTGACCTGCTTTTTTGTTTTGATTTTATGTATTCGCCGCATGGGGCTTTTCAGAATATGGTCTTCTTCCTCAAGCCACGAAAAGAAACTTGAAAGATTGCGGCGAATATTATCAACTGTTGAATTGCTGCAATTATTTTTGCCTTGATAATCGGCAAGATAACTGCGTATTCTGTCGGTTGATATTCGCCTGACCGGATCTGTTACCTCACAGAAAAAGGCGGCGAGTGTTGAATCATAATACTGTATTGTTCTTGCGGAACAGCCCTCAATTTTCTTGGCATCAAGAAACATCTGACGATACTGACCGTTTGAAACTGTTTCGTGGGCTGGCTTGTTATCGGCAAGTTTTTTCACAAGCACCTGCTGAAGTTTTTTCTGTTGGTCGATATTAAGATAATCCGCCATTTCGTTGAGAATTTCGTAAATAATGTTTTCCATTGCAATACCTCATTTCAAAAGATTATACAATGGAATAATAACAGATTATCCGAAATACTGCTGCATTAAACTGTCAAATAATAATTGTGCCTCGTCAAGTGCTTTCTGCACTACAACTCTTGATTTGTCGATGTGTTTGACAAAGGTTTCAAATTCTTTTTGTTCTGCAATTTCCGGCAAAGGAATCTTTATATTTTCAACAATAGATTTTGATATTTCCTTGAAAGTTGCTCCTCTGCCAAGTGAATTAAGATATTCCGTATTGAACAAAAGTAAAGAATACAAATATCTAGGTATAATTCTGCTGTTGCAGATAATATTCTTAAACCCCTGATTGCAATAAAAAGTATTTCCGGCTATTGCTACTTTTCCGACAGGTGCTCTTGAGGATAGAATTACAGTACCAATAGGTAATTCTTGCAATGAACAGCTTTCCGCTCCGGCTTTTGTTATCTTTTTCACAGAATCATAAATAACGCCGGAATCTGCTTGTATCTCGGCGGGAGAAATCCAGCGATATTCGCCGTTCCAATATTCGCTTACACTTGTTTTCGGTGTTGAACCGCCGACAACCTTACCTATTTCAGAAATAGGTATCCAGTTTTGCCGCTGATGTGATAAATCATAATCTCCAAACATCTCGACAAATCGGGCTTTGATGAGGTCGTCAAGGGCTTGAAGTTCTTGAAGACGAGCATCAATGATGGCTTTAGCTTTATCCAATACACTTACGATTTGTTGTTGCTCCGGCAAACTATGCACTTTTATTCTGATTTGAGAAAGAGTTGCTTTGTTGAGCGTTTTTCCCATTACCGCTTTATTTGTTCCTGTGTCCCAATCCTTTCCAGAAAACATATAATAAACATAATCCGGCATCAATTCAATAACCTTTTTGTCTCTGAATGACATTATTGCTTCGTTTGAGTACATAGGCTCAGGAGTGATTGCAGTTTTTCCTATTGAAAGTTTAAAACTCATAATAACGGTATTGGCAGGAATTAAACTGATTCCGCTTTCCTTAACCGCTTTATCGGATAAATATTCTTTGGTTTCGTAAATATATTTTCCGCATTTAGATAAGTCTCCAATTGAAATCCATTTATGGTGTTCTGAATCCCAATACTCTGAATTGTTCCGAGAAGGGGTTTTGCCCATTTGAAGATCAAACAATTCATCTAATCTATATTCCATACTTCATCCCTACAAATCCAAATTTATTTGTTTTCATCTATTAGTTTTGCGATTGATTCAATAGTATTAACTACTTTATCAATCTGTTCTTTGCTGCCATTCAAGTCAACGCTTAAATCAACTCTAACGGAACTATTTTCATCGCCAAACCTAAAAATCATTTTTCCACATTCTATTTTCTTTTTCATCATCTTACTTTTTATCTTCTCAAAAATCTTTTTTAAAGAATATTTCAAAGCATCATACATCGTAGCAGAAGCTAATCCGATTGCGATATCAATAAGAATGTTTTCGCCATTGAATCCGCCACCAAGTTCACGAGGGACACAAACCAAATCAGGGATGCCTGTTTCACGGTTTATTTCTTCAATTTCGTTATCAGTAATATAATTCTTAATATCTACATAGCCAGCATTAATAACAACAGCATTTTCCACACTGCTCCAATCAGGCTCAAAGAAAAGCTCTTGATCTTCCTCTTTAAATGATCCGCCCATAAAATCTCCTCATATTTTTATTTTTCTTCTTTATTTGCGATATTTTTAATCGCTCCTGTAACAACTTCATTCAACGCTTGTGCATCGGCTGAAGTGATTACGGATTTACCTGTTTCGGCTTCGATTCTTTTTCTTGCATCGCCGGCAATACTGCCGCCCGTTTTGGCAACGGCTTTGTTTTCTTCAAGCCCCTGCGGATTCTGCGAATTTGTGAGCTCGGTTGTTGTTGCTTCTGCAAGCATATTGAGCGCAAGTTCCAGCGTGCTCATATTGTCACGCAGGTTTTCTTTTTTCAGACCTTTCAGATTTTTATACTGTCTTGTGCTCATTCCCGACCATGCCCTTGTAACTTCATCGGTCAGAATGGCATATTCCTGACCTTGCTTTACTCCGTGAGCCTGCCATGCATTGGTCAGTTCTTTTCTTGCACGGATTGTCTGCAAACGCTGGTTTATCCAGTCGGAAGAATATCCTTTTTTTGCATAGGTTTCTAAAGCCCTTTCGATTGTCAGCTCAGGATCAATTATTTCTTCAATGCGTTCTCTGCCAACCTGTGCAAGCCACAATTTGAAAGGCTCGGCTTTCTTTGACGGGATTGACTGAATAATACGAAGCAGCTGTTCCGTATCGGCAACATCTGTTTTGTAGTTTTTTCCGTCCTTAGGAGACCTCATTTTCAGTTGGTTACAGTCTGTAACCAACTCAGCCCCCTCATCTGAAAGTCTTTTTTTTAAAACCTTCCAATAATTCCTTGCTCCGTCATAATCGGACTGTTCCGTTAATACGCCAACAATATCAACTATTGAAAAATACCATTCTTCTGTTTCTTCGTCCCATACAGTGCGTATGGAATTGTCTTCAAACTTTTTTATATCAGCCATTAAGCAATACCTCAAGCTCGTCCATATTCTTTGCAATTTCTGCTTCAAGTTCACGAAGCTTTACCATTATCTCACTTGTTGGCGGATATTCAACGGCAACATATTCCGTCTTTTTATATTTGTTGATCGAAAGGTCATAATCGTTATCAACAATCTCCTGCTTATCGACAAAGAAGCTCTGCTCCGTGCGTTCCCTGCTTGCCTCGGCTTCAAGATTATTAAACCTTGCAATAATATCGGGAATGTCGTTTTCGGCAACGGGAGAGCGTTTATCGTCAAGCGAAAAGCCGTCGGCTTTCATATCATAAAACCATACCTTATCCGTTCCGCCGTGACCTGTTTTTGTAAAAATCAGAATTGCGGTTGATACTCCCGCATAGGGCTTGAAGACTCCGCTGGGCATGGAAATAACTGCTTCAAGACGGTTGCCGTCGATGATCTCTTTGCGGATATCTTTATGCGCCGTTGAAGAGCCGAAAAGAACGCCGTCGGGAACGATGCAGGCACATCTGCCGCCGACACGGAGCATACGCAGGAAAAGCGTTATGAACAGCAGCTCTGTCTTTTTTGTTTTGCAAACCTTGAGCAAATCAGCCGAAACGGTATCGGCATCCAGACTGCCCTTGAACGGAGGATTTGCAAGGATCAGAGAATACTTTTCCTTGTCGGGATTCTGATCTGAAAGACTGTCGCGGTATTCGATAAACGGATTATCAATACCGTGGGTCATCATGTTCATGGCACCGATACGCAGCATGGTTCTATCCATATCGTAGCCGTGGAACATGTGATTCATATAATGATCTTTTTTCTGCTTGTTGAAAAAGATTTCTTCCCTGCGGTTTTCTTTCAGATATTCGCCCGCCGCAACAAGAAAGCCCGAGGTTCCGCAGGCAGGGTCGCAGATTATTTCATCCGCTTTGGGATCCATCAGCTCAACCATCATCTTTATGATATGGCGCGGAGTTCTGAACTGACCGTTAAGACCGGACTGTGCAATTTTTGAAAGCAGATATTCATAAGTATCTCCGCGCACATCAACTGCCTGAGATTCATTCATCAGCTTGTATATTTCATCAAGAGAATCCACCACCTTTGACAGAAGCAAAGGAGTCGGAAGCTTGAAGATCGCATCGTCCATATATCGGGAGTATGCGCTGTTTTTGTCGCCGTGAAGATTCTTTATGAACGGGAACACCCATTCCTGCATGACAGTATACATCTTGCCTGCGGGGAAATCGTGAAACACGCTCCATTTCAGCTGCTGACCGTCGATCACCCGCTCACCGATCTGCACCTCATCGGCAAAAATGCTCTGATAAGGTAGTCCGAGCATTGCCGCTTCCTTTGCGCGGAGATTGTCGCTGTCGTCAAGGTCGCGGATAAACATCAGATATGTGATTTGTTCGATAACATCAAGAGGATTGACCAATCCGCCTGCCGCAAATATGTCCCAAAGTCCGTCGATTTTGTTTTTAAGTTCACCTGTAATCATAATCAATTATCTCCATTCCAAATGTAAGAAGTATATCTGCCGCCGCCAATTTTAATAATTTCATTTTTATCGAGCATATCGGCTAATGCTCTTTGAACCGTTACCTGACTGATATCGGGACACTGTGCCATAATTTCTGCCTTTGTAATCTTTCCGAGGTGTCCCTTAATTATTTCACGAACTCTGTCGGGTTTGGATACACCTTTGGCAATCAGCAGCCTTGCTCTATCCTCGAAATCACGATACGCCGCAAGCACAACGCCGAGCATATAAGTAACAAAAGGCGCATAGTCATTTATGCCTTCATGCCACCCGGCAGAGCTTTCATGAAGTGCCTCGTAATAAGATTCCTTCGTATCTGAAATCAGCTTTTCAAGACTGATATATTTTCCTACATAATAGCCGGAACGATAAAGCAGCAGCAAAGTGAGCAAACGGCTCATTCTGCCGTTTCCGTCATTGAAGGGATGAATACACAGGAAATTCAGAATAAACATCGGAATCAGGATCAGCGGATCCATTTCAAGACCGTTTACCGCTTCATTGAAAACTTCACACAGATTATTCATTGCTTCCGGAGTCTGCCAGGCAGGAACAGGTTCAAACCGAACGGTTTTTGTTCCGTCCGCATGTTCTTCTGCAATAATGTTATCGGAATTTTTATAGCTTCCGCCGATAGATTTTCCGGTAAACTTATAAAGATCTCTGTGCAGCTGCAGAATGTGGTTAGGACGAGGATAAATATATTCATAATTCTCGTGAACCGTTGTCAGAACATCACGATACCCGGCAATTTCCTTTTCACTGCGGTTTTGGGGCATTGTTTTTTCACGGACAATTTTCTTAAGACGGTCTTCTGTTGTAATGATGCCTTCTATTCTGTTGGATGCATCCGTGCTTTGAATTTTTGCGATCTCAAGCAGGTCTGCCAGAACATCCGTATTTGCTTCGATCACCGGATTATGGCGTCCTTTATATTCGTGAATCTGAGATATATAGTTTACAATATCAGGAGTCAGCAATTTGCTGTATCCATTTTTAAAATCAAACGCTCTCATTCAATCTCCTCATTTGACTTTTAATTTAATCATTATGCAATTTTTTGATGCAATTATATAGTATATTTAATCTAATCAAATGTCAAGCCAATTTAATCATTTTTCTGTAAAATGATTAAATTAAACACTGAAATTATCTCGTTACGAAGACTTCATTATTCAATAATAAAGCTAAATCTCATAAGGTCGGACTAACAGCATAAGAATATTACAATGTATAGAATAAGCTTTTGAAATTTACATATGTATTATAAGCTATCAACATATTCTTCAGAACATACATGACGATATATAATTACGAGGGTTGAGAAAACGAAAAGCACTCGGAAGATGATATCCAAATCATCAACCGAGTGCTGTGTTTTACAAAATACAAAAGAGTTTTGCAGAATTATATCATCTTAAAATACTTCAATGCCTCAGTTATTGCCTTTTCTTTCTCCGGCGGGCATTGGGGCTGTTTTGCATTGGGATTTTTGGGCTTATTATAGTTTTCACGCTCGATAATTCCGCATTTTTGTTTCACCTGAGCGATGTTCAAGGTTGAAACTTTCAGACCGTATTTCTTCAAAACATACGCTTTTATTTCATCATAAGTCGCTTTTGTTTCCGTCGATGTTGCGTCCAATTCATCAAGGTCAATATCCACATCTACCGTGAATTTCGGCTTTTGTTGGGACAACAGCACAACGCTCTCTATATGGTTTGTGTGGGGGAACATATCAACGGGGGTGATTTCCTTTACCTTATAGCCGCCGCGGGTAATGAATCTCAGGTCTCTTGCCAGAGTTTCGGGGTTGCAGGAAATATAAACGATTCTGTCCGGGGACAGCTTCAGCACGGAATCAATGAATTTTTTACTGCTTCCGGCACGGGGCGGGTCCATGAATACCACGTCAGCCCTTTCACCCTCGTCAGCCATTGCCTCCATGAAGTCACCTGCATCGTCACAGAAAAAGCGGATGTTATTCGCATTGTTTCGTTTGGCGTTGGATATGGCATCCTTTACCGCGTCTCTGTTCAGCTCAACGCCGATTACACTGCCTGCGGTTTTTGAAGCGGCAAGTCCTATGGTACCGATACCGCAGTAGGCATCAATGACGGTGGTGTCTTTGTCAAGCTGTGCATACTCAAGGGCTTTGGCATAGAGCTTTTCCGTCTGAACGGGATTTATCTGATAGAATGAACGGGCAGAAATGGCGAAGGTCAGACCGCAAAGCACGTCTTCAATATATCCTTTTCCGAAAAGGATTTCCTCCTTGTCGCCTAATACGAGAGTAGTGTCCTTGGGATTGATGCTGAGTATGACCGTGGTGATTTCGGGATGAAGCTTCAGAAGTGCCTCGGTGAATTTCTTTTTCATGGGGAAATATCCCGTTGCCGCCACCAGCACCACCATTACCTCGCCTGTGGAAAATCCTCGTTTTACAAGTACGTGGCGAAGAAATCCCGTCCGCTTGTCTTCGTCATAAACCCATATTTTGAAGCGGGGCAGCATTTCACGGATATCGACTATGATTTTATCCGCTGTTTCATCCTCTGTCATGCAGGAATCAACGCAGACTATTCTGTGAGTGCCGGATTGATATACGCCGGATATGACCTTACCCGTACGGAGCCTGCCGAATGCCGCCTGCACCTTATTGCGGTAGTGATACGGATTTTCCATACCTACTATTTTACGGACCTTACCGTATTCCTTCAGCAGTATTTCAGCCCTCGCCTGCTTCCATTTCAGCTGTCTTTCGTAGGTCATATTCTGAAGCTGACAGCCACCGCATTTCTTTGCCAGAGGGCAGGCATCGGGATTTGTTTTGAGATTTGATTTATTTGACATGGTGTTCCTCGGAAGTATCAATGAAATATATTGCGAATTTAGTTTTACCTGGTCAATTATACATTATTATTTTGTGCTTTTCAATATACACCGCCCTATATTGCGGCGTTATTTTGCCTGCTCTGCTTTTGATTGACAAACGAATTTTGTTATGATATTTTTGAATTACAATCATATCATACGAAAAAGGAAGGCACGTTTTATGGATAAAAAAGTAAGAATAGGCGTATTCGGCGGTCACAGAGGTTTTACCATGATTGACCAGCTTCTCAATCATCCCGATGCTCAGCTTGTTGCGGTCTGCGACAAATACGAGCCCCTGCTTGACAAGGTTACCGGGGCGGCAAAGGAACACGGCATTGAGGTGGGCGTTTACAAGGATTTTGATGAATTTATCAAGCACGATATGGATGCGGTCGTTCTGGCAAACTACGCTCATGAGCATGCAACCTATGCGGTAAGATGCCTTGAGGCAGGCAAGCACGTTATGAGTGAGGTGCTTCCCGCAGAAACTCCCGCACAGCTTGTTGAACTGGTTGAAGCCGTTGAGAGAACGGGACTTGTATATACATACGCTGAGAATTACTGCTACATGAAAGCACCCTTTGAGATGCGTAAGAGATACCGCAGCGGTGATGTGGGCGAAATCCAGTACGGTGAGGGCGAATATATCCACGATTGCGCAAGCATATGGCCGGAAATCACCTACGGTGAAAGGGGACACTGGCGCAACCGTCTGTGTGCCACATTCTATTGTACTCATTCCTGCGGCCCCATCATTTCCATTACAGGACTCAGACCCGTTAAGGTAGTGGGCTTTGAAACGAATCCCAATTACGAGGAAAAGCATCAGAGAATCGGCCTTGTCCGCAGCACGGGAATTGAAATGATTACCCTCGAAAACGGAGCAATCATCAAGAGTATTCACGGAGGCCTCAAGAGAGAGCCGGGCAGCATAAATTATCAGATTTACGGCACAAAGGGCATGATGGAATCCGCAAGATACAATGACGAGGAATTCAACATTTACCGCGAAGGCGCTAAGCTTTGTCAGGGCGAATGGGATAAATACGACCCCGAAAACGATATCGGAAAAGAAATTGAAATCAAATCCGGCGGTCACGGCGGCTCCGATTTCTATACCACTCATTTCTTCATTGAGAAGATACTCGGCAGACCCGACGGCGAATGGGCTATTGACGTATATACCGCCTGCGATATGGGGCTCTGCGGACTTATGGCGTGGAAATCCGTGGTAAACGGCAACGTTCCCATGGAGGTTCCCGATTTCAGAATTAAGGAAAACCGTGACAGATACAGAAACGACAATGCCTGCTGTACTCCCGAGGTTGCCGGAGACCAGTATCTGCCCACGACCCTTTATGAAATTCCGAAATATTCCGACAAGGTATATGACGACGTAAGGAAACAGTGGCTCGGCGAAAAATGTGACATAAACGAGCTTTTCTGAGATTTGATATAAGCAAACGATAAACCCGTACGGACTGACCGTACGGGTTAAATTACTGCGGTTGGGATTATCCCTCAAACATATTCGTTGACATATATCTTTCACCGCCGTCGGGTAAAAACGCAACGATTACCTTGCCCTCGTTTTCGGGCCTTGAAGCAATTACGGATGCGGCGTGGAGGGCGGCACCTGCGGAAATTCCCACAAGACAACCCTGAGCTTTTACGGTTTCTCTTGCGGCGGCATATGCCTCCTCCGTGGTGACGGTAATAATTTCGTCAAGCAGGTTTCTGTCAAGAATGGAGGGAACAAAGTTTGCACCGATTCCCTGAAGACCGTGGGGGCCTGCTTTTCCTTGGGAGAGCAGGGGCGAATCTGCGGGTTCGACCGCTATGATTTTAACATCGGGATTTTTTTCTTTAAGGTATCTGCCCGTTCCCGTGATTGTGCCTCCGGTACCTATACCTGCTACAAAGAAATCAATTTTTCCCTCTGTATCGGTGTATATTTCCGGGCCGGTGGTCTTATAGTGAGCGGCGGCATTGTCGGGATTATCAAACTGTGCGGGAATGAATGAGCCGGGGGTGGCGGCGGCAATTTCTTCAGCTTTTTCAATGGCACCCGCCATGCCCTTTGCGCCTTCCGTCAGCACAAGCTGAGCGCCGTATGCGGCAAGCAGCTTACGCCTCTCCATGCTCATGGTTTCGGGCATGACGATAATAACCTTCATTCCGAGCTGGGAAGCGTAGGACGCAATACCGATACCCGTATTTCCGCTGGTGGGCTCAATGATGACGGAATTTTCGTCAATTTCGCCTCTTTTGAAAGCGGCGTCAAGCATCTCTTTACCTACTCTGTCCTTTGCGGAGCCGGCGGGATTGAGGTATTCAAGCTTGGCGAGGATTTCTCCTTTCACATTCCTGCCTTCGGCGAATTTTTCAAAGCGCACCAGAGGGGTATTTCCGACGAGCTGAGAAACGGAATCATATATCTTCATGTCAACATCTCCTTCATTGATGAATAAATCATACTATACGTGGAAAATTTAGTCAACACGGATGAAAAAATCCTCAAAAAAATCTGCTGAATATTCAATTTAATCTTGAATAATACACAATATGTTGTATAATACAGAGTGAATATTTGTGCAGGACACAAAGAAAAGGAGAATAAGACAATGAGCGAAAAAATCAAGGTAGGCGTTATTGGCTGCGGCGGTATCGCAAACGGCAAGCATCTCCCGGCACTTTCAAGAAATAATAAGGTTGAAGTTGTGGCATTCTGTGACATCATCATCGAGAAGGCACAGGAAGCCGCCAAGAAGTACGGCGTTGAAGGCGCAAGAGTTTATGAGGACTACAAAGAGCTTCTTGCCAACGAGCCCGATATCGTTGCAGTTCACGTATGTACTCCCAACCGTTCACATTCGTTCATCACAATAGATGCCCTTGAGGCAGGCAAGCACGTTATGTGCGAAAAGCCCATGGCAAAGACCTATGCCGAAGCAAAGGCAATGTATGAAACCTCTCTGAAAACCGGCAAAAAGCTGACAATCGGTTATCAGTCAAGATGGAGAGGCGACTCCCAGTATCTCAAGACCTGCTGTGAAAACGGCGAGCTGGGTGATATTTACTACGGCAGAGCAATCGCTCTCAGAAGAAGAGCAGTTCCCACCTGGGGCGTATTCCTTAATGAATATGAACAGGGCGGCGGTCCCCTTATTGATATCGGTACCCATGCACTTGACCTGACACTCTGGATGATGAATAACTACAAGCCCAAATTCTGCGTAGGCACAAAGTACAAGAAGCTTGGTGAAGCTAACGGTACAGCCAATGCCTGGGGCGACTGGGATCCCGAGAAATATACCGTTGAGGATTCCGCATTCGGTTTCGTAGTAATGGAAAACGGTGCAACCGTAAGCGTTGAATCAAGCTGGGCTCTCAATATTGCAGATCCCAGAGAGGCAATCACTCTCGTATGCGGTGACAAGGGCGGCGCAGATATGCTTGACGGTCTTCGTCTCAATTATGTAAAGAATAACAGACAGGTTATCGAGAAGCCCAGCTTTGCCTGCGGCGGTGTTGCCTTCTATGACGGTGCATCCGACAAAGCAGAGGACCTTGAAAACCATGCTTTCTATGAAGCAATCATCAACGATACTCCCGTTCCCACAAAGCCCGAGCAGGCAATGGTAGTTACACAGATTCTTGAGGGTATTTACAAGTCAGCTGAATCAGGCAAGCCCTACTACTTTAACGAAGAGGAGTAATTCAGATGAAAATAGCTGTTCAGGTTTATTCCGTCAGAGACGGTATAAAGGACACGGAATCATTACTCAAGGCACTTGAAAAAATCAAAGAAATCGGTTATGACGGCGTTGAATTTGCCGGATACTTCAATACAGACGCAAAGGTTATCAAAGCAAAGCTTGACGAGCTGGGTCTGGTATGTGTAGGCGGTCACATCGGTCTGGGCGATTTTGAAAAGGATAAGCTTGAGGATACCATTGAGTTTCAGCACGAACTGGGCGTTAAAGCAATCGGTGTAGGCGGTGCTCCCCACAGAACCCTTGACGAATGTGTCAAAACGGGTAAGGTATTGGGTAGAGCAAAGGAATACGCAATGGAAAAGTACGGCATTACCACCTACTATCACAATCATTGCGAAGAATTTAAGCCCCTGCGCAATAAACGTCTTCCCATTGATGTAATCGGAAGCTACTGCGATCTTGAAATCGATACCTACTGGAGCTACTACGCAGGTGTTGACAACTATAAGTTTCTCCTTGATCACATGGATAAAATCATCCTGCTTCACATCAAGGACGGCATTGACGGTCATCCCAAAGCGCTGGGCGAAGGAACCTGCGATATCAAGACCGTAATCAAGGCGGCAAAGGTCATGGAGCTTCCCTGGGTCGTTGTTGAAAATGATGATCCCGAGCCCAACGGCTTTGAAGATATAGCAAGAAGTCTCAAATATCTTAAATCAATAATCTGAGGAGAAACAAAATGAAACTCGGTGTATTTACGACTTTACTTTCAAACCTTCCTCTTGAGGAAGCACTCAAATATTTCAAGTCCCTGGGCATTGAAATGGTTGAAATCGGCTGCGGCGGATATCCCGGAAATGCTCACGCAAATCCCGAAGAGCTTCTTGCGGACGATAAGAAGCTTGAGGAATTCAAGGCACTCATCAAGAAGTACGATATGGAAATTTCCGCTCTTTCCTGCCACGGCAACCCCGTTCATCCCAACAAGGAGCTGGCTGCCGAATGGGATAAGACCATCAGAAATACCATACTTCTTGCAGAGAAGCTGGGACTTCATCAGATAAACACCTTCTCCGGCTGTCCCGGTGATTGCGATACCGCAAAGTATCCCAACTGGGTAGTCTGCCCCTGGCCCGATGATTTCTCCGAAATCCTCAAGTGGCAGTGGGAAGAGAAGCTTATTCCTTACTGGAAGGACCTTGTTGCCTTTGCAAAGGAGCACGGTGTAAACAAGATTGCTCTTGAGCTTCATCCCGGCTTCTGCGTTTATAACACAGAGTCACTCCTTAAGCTTCGTGAGGCAGTCGGTCCCGAAATAGGTGCAAACTTTGACCCCAGCCACCTTATCTGGCAGGGTATGGATCCCGTTGCCTGCATCCGTAAGCTGGGTGACGCAATCTTCCATTTCCACGCAAAGGATACAAAAATCGATAAGTACAACACCGCAGTAAACGGTGTACTTGATACAAAGTCATACGGTGACGAAATCAACCGTTCCTGGATATTCCGTTCAGTGGGCTACGGCAACGATTACGCTTACTGGAAGGATATGATATCCGAGCTTCGCCTTGCGGGCTATGACTATGCAATCAGCATTGAGCACGAGGATTCACTTATGAGCCAGAACGAAGGCCTTTCAAAGGCAGTTAAGTTCCTCAAGGAAGTTCTCATTACGGAAGACACAGGCGCAGCTTGGTGGTTCTGATTAAAAATAAACGCAGATAAAACGCAAATAAACAGTATATCAGAGGAAAAATTAAAATGGTTAACGGAAAATTCGGATATGCCGTAATCGGTTACGGCGGAATGGGCAGCTGGCATACACGCAAAAACATCAACGAGATGAAAGAATACGCCGAAATGGTTGGTATTTATGATATTGACCCTAAGGCAAGAGAGAGGGCGGAAGCAAACGGCATTCATGCCTTTGCTACGAGAGAGGAGCTTCTCGCTGATGAGAGAATTGACCTTGTTACTGTTGCCACACCCAATGATTATCACAAGGAAATCGTTATTGACGCACTTCGTCACGGCAAAAACGTAATCAGCGAAAAGCCGGTTACAATCTGCAGCGAAGACCTTGAAGAAATGATTGCCGTTGCAAACGAAACAGGCAAGCTTTTTACAGTTCATCAGAACAGACGCTGGGATGAGGATTATCTCACAATGAAGAAAATCCTTGATGATAAGACTTTAGGCCCCGTATTCCGTATTGAGTCCAGAGTTCAGGGCTCAAGAGGTGTACCCGGTGACTGGAGAAATCAGCCGGAACACGGCGGCGGTATGGTTTATGACTGGGGTATTCATCTGCTGGATCAGGCACTTATGATGACCTATCCCAGAAAGCTTAAATCCGTTTATGCGGAGCTTACCTTCGTTACAAACGAAAAATGTGACGACGGTTTCCGCACCACTCTGATTTTTGATGACGGACTTTCATTTTACGTTGAGGTTACTACAAGTAACTTTATTGAACTTCCCCTCTGGTATATGCTCGGTGAAAACGGCAGTGCCGTTATCAACAACTGGGATTGCGACGGTAAAATCGTAATGGTTTCCGATTGGGAAAACAGAGATGCGGTTCCCATCGTTGCAGGTGCCGGTATTACAAAGACCATGGCACCCAGAACAGACGACACGATTCAGACCTATCCTCTGCCCGTACAGAAGGCAGACTGGGGCGAATACTATAAGAACATCTACGCTCACCTGAGAGGAGAGCAGGATGCACTTATTACCCACGACCAGCAGAGAAGACTTATGAAACTGGTTGAGGCAATATTTGAATCGGGTAAAACAAATAAGGTAGTTGAATTTAAGGATATAATCTGATGAGAGCTAACGATGATGATATAAAAATCTTCCATCCCCAAAAAAAGGAAGGCACAGTCTCTGAATTTGCAGACCTTGCGGCCATAATGGATGAACAGAGGGCCAACGGAAACAGTATGAAAGCGGCTATTCTGGGAGAGAGATTTGCTTCCCTTACTCCCGAGGAGCTTTGCCCCGGGGATGCCGCAAAGCTTGAGAACAGCGAGCTTACTCAGCTCAGAGCACTCATGGTGTTTTCCGCTCAGCTTGCTTTTCATAAATATCTGCCCCACACCATTCTGTCCACCCAGGCGGTAAACGCCATGTACTCAAAAACGGAGCAGGATGCCCCGGGCTTCTATTCGGTCATTTCAGACGGTACTTCATTCAGTTTTTACTATCTTACGGAAAGAAAGAATGTAAACGTTGAAAGAGAAATCGGCAGGAATTATGCCATGCTCTGCGACAGAGACGATGACGAATACATGATAAATCTCGGCAGCAGAATTTACAGCGAAACCGAGGCAAAGGTTATGGCTCTCATAGAGGAATTTGAATTCATCGGTGCATAATCGCTTGATTATTTTGAGGAAAAACATCCAAAACAAGTATAGATAAACATTTAAGGAGTACTATCCGATAGGTCGGTACTCCTCTTTTTGTATGTTTGATTATATTGTTTTGGATTAAGCGATTTTTTGCCTCCGTGTTATGAAAGCGCGCTTTGAAGGAAAAAGTATAATCGGTCAGAAACATTGTCGCACTGCTCGCTTGAAGCGCATCGCATTGCTCTGTGTTTCTTCCTCTCGGCAGGGCTCCTGCATCCGCCACAGGCGGCGGAGCCGTGCCGAGCAACCAAACTAATCTGCGCTTTGCTTGAATCTATCGGCGAAGAACGGCAAAACAAATAATATAACGGGCTTACCCTAAAGGTGAGCCCGTTGATTTTTATGAAATAAGGTAGATAATTATAAGTTTTGCCTAATCGTTTTTGCTCCCT
>JAKSQQ010000020.1 GCA_024404015.1 Clostridia bacterium | reverse complement strand
ACACGATTTCCAATCGTGCTCCTTCGACCAGCTCGGACAACTCTCCGTGTTAATCAAACAAGGGTATTATACTTACGGCGGGGATATTTGTCAAGAGATTAAATTGAAAATAATCAAATAATTTATTTTTATCTTAACGATTTTTCCCTTGTATGTTCAATGAATATATGATATCATAAAATGAATCAAAAAGAAAGAGAGGTATGTTATGAGCTTACCTGTTGCAGTTCAGCTTTATTCTGTCAGAGATGCCATGGAGGCTGACTTTTACGGAACAATCAATAAAATGAAGGAATTGGGTTATGACGGCGTTGAATTTGCCGGTTTATTCGGTGAAGAACCCGAAAAAATCAGAGATTTCTGCAAGGAAATCGGTATCATCCCCATTTCCGCACACGTACCTTATTATGATATGCTTGCAGACCCCGAAAAGGTGCTTGCAGACTATGCGGTAATCGGATGCAAATACGTTGCAGTCCCCTATCTTACCGAGGAATGCAGACCCGGCACCGACGGATTCGGTGCAACCGTTGAAGGAATCCGCAAGATTGCAGAGGCCGCAAAGAAGCTTGGTATTCAGCTTCTCTATCATAACCACGATTTTGAATTCGTAAAGCTTGACGGTGAATACGCACTTGACGTGCTTTATTCAACAATTCCTGCCGACCTTCTCAAGACAGAGGTTGACACCTGCTGGGTAAACGTTGCAGGCGTTAATCCCTCCGAATATATTGAAAAGTACAGCGGTCGTTCCCCCGTCGTACACCTCAAGGACTTCAAAAAAAGCGGTAAGAGCGGCGGCGCTCTTTATAAGCTTATCGGTATTGACGATGAAGAAGAGCAGGCAGACGAGGATGCATTCACCTTCATGCCCGTGGGTTACGGATTCCAGGATATTCCCGCAATCCTTGCCTCATCAGTTAAAGCAGGCGCAGAATGGGTAGTTGTCGAGCAGGATAATCCCGCGAAGGGCGACACTCCCCTCAATTCGGTAAAACTCAGCAGAGAGTATCTTACTTCTCTCGGCTGGTAACATAAGGAGGATATTATGGCAGAATCAATTCTTGATGCTTTCAAAGAGGATCACTCAGGAGAAAAAGAAAGAGATTACAGCAAAAAGTTAAAGGTCGGTATTATCGGTACCGGCTGGATTGCAGAAGCTCACGTAAAAGCATATCAGAAATGCCCCGACGTTGAAATCGTTGCTCTTGCAGATCTTGTTCCCGGCAAGGCAGAAGCTTTCTGTGAAAGATATAACGTGGGTAAGGTAACATTCTTCCCCAGCCACAAAGAACTTATTGATTCGGGCATGTGCGATGCTGTCAGCGTATGTACATACAATGCAACTCACGCAGAATGTGCCATCTATGCTCTTGAGCATAACGTAAGCGTTCTTCTTGAGAAGCCCATGTGCGTTACTCTTGACGAAGCAGTTGCAATCTGCAAGGCAGAAAAAGCAAGCGATGCAGTTCTTTCAATCGGCTTCCAGCCCAGATTTGACGAAAACATGAAGATGCTCAAGAAGGTAGTTCAGTCCGGTGAGCTCGGTAAGATTTATTACATTCAGACCGGCGGCGGACGCAGAAGAGGTATTCCCACTCCCTTCGGCACATCTTTCATTCAGAAGGATACAGCAGGTCTCGGTGCTCTCGGTGACATCGGATGCTATTCCCTTGATATGGTACTCAATTCAATCGGCTATCCCAAGCCCCTTACCGTTACCGGTTACAAATCCGACTTCTTCGGCAAGGATCCTTCATACGAACATCACGACGTATTCGGCGTTGATGACTTTGCAGCCGGCTTTATCCGTCTTGAAGGCGGTATAATCCTTGACTTCAGAATCGCATGGGCTATGAACCTTGACACCCCGGGTGACACCATCATCATGGGTACTAAGGGTTCGGTAAGAGTTCCTTCAACTGAATGCTGGAACGGTTCAATCGGCGGTCCTCTCGTAATTTATCACGAAATAGCCGGTGAACAGATAGAAACAATTATTCCTCAGAAGAAGAACAGCGTAGACTGCTTCGACATTAAGATTCGCTCCTTCTGCGATGCAGTTAAGGAAGGCGGAGAAGCTCCCGTTCCCTGCAGTCAGATTCTTTACAACCAGGCAATCATTGACGGTATTTCCCGTTCTGCTGAGCTTGGTAAAGAAATTGAAATAGAAATCCCCGAAATCTGAGTTTCGGACAATATAAAACGGAGGTATAAACCAATGGTATTAGCAGCAGTAGGTAAAAACGGTACAGGTAAGGATTTCTTCCTTGAGTACGTTGCAAAAACCTATGATTTCCCCATGATTTCAATCGGCGATGTTGTAAGAGAGCTTGCCGCAAATGACGGACTTGAGCTTACAAGAGATAATCTTCACGCAACATCCAAAAAGTATATGAGCGAAAACGGTCAGACTTTCTTCCCCGAAATGATCGTAAAGAAAATCAAAGAATCCGACAGTCCCAACTTCCTTGTTTCAGGTATTCGTCCCCCTTCAGACATTGAAGTATTCAAAAAGGCATTCGGCGACAAGTTTGTGCTTGTTGACGTAGTTATCAGCGACGATGAGGTCCGTTATCAGAGAATGCTCGCAAGAGGTTCAGAGAGAGACGGAAAGAGCGTAGAAAAGCTTCGTGAAAACGACATTCACGAAGAGGAAATCTTCCATACCAGTGTCAGCGAAAAAATGGCTGACTACGTTATGAAAAACGACGGCTCAGTTGATGATTTCTATGCAGGCGTAACAGACTTTTACGATAACTATCTTAAAGCAAAGCTTGACTGATATTACGACAGAGCATACAAATAATGTATGCTCTGTTTGACTTTTAATATGACAGGAGTAATCTGAATGGCATATCTTACCGATATTGAAATTGCCCAGCAGTGCGAAATGAAGCCGATTACCGAAATCGCCGCTAAAGCAAATATTGATGAAAAATATATTGAACAGTACGGCAAATACAAAGCAAAAATCGATCCCGCCCTTATGAAAGATTCGGATAAACAGGACGGTAAGCTGATACTTGTAACCGCTATCACTCCCACACCCGCAGGTGAAGGAAAAACCACCACAACAATCGGACTTGCAGACGGTCTGAAAAAAATCGGCAAAAACGTTACAGTTGCGTTACGCGAGCCCTCTCTCGGACCCGTTTTCGGTGTTAAGGGCGGTGCCGCAGGCGGCGGTTACGCTCAGGTAGTTCCCATGGAAGACATCAATCTTCATTTCACGGGAGATTTTCATGCAATAGGCGCAGCAAACAATCTTCTTGCCGCAATGCTTGACAATCACATTCATCAGGGAAACGCTCTCGGAATCGACACGAGAAAAATAACCTGGAAGCGTTGCGTTGACATGAATGACAGACAGCTCAGATACGTTATCGACGGTCTTGGCGGTAAGGCAAACGGCGTACCCAGAGAAGACGGATACGACATCACCGTTGCCAGTGAAATCATGGCTGTATTCTGCCTTGCATCCTCAATTACCGACCTTAAGGAAAGACTTTCAAAAATTATCGTAGGTTATACTTACGATGACAAGCCCGTTACCGCAGGTGACCTGAAAGCAGTAGGAGCAATGACCGCTCTGCTTAAGGATGCAATCAAGCCCAACCTTGTACAGACACTTGAAGGCACTCCCGCATTCGTTCACGGCGGTCCCTTTGCAAATATAGCTCACGGATGTAATTCCGTAATTGCAACAAAGCTCGCTCTTAAAATGGGCGACTATACGGTTACCGAAGCAGGATTCGGTGCAGACCTCGGTGCTGAAAAATTCCTTGACATAAAGTGCCGTATGGCAGGACTTACACCCGATGCAGTAGTAGTCGTTGCAACGGTAAGAGCGTTAAAGATGCACGGCGGTCTTGACAAGAAGGAACTCGCAACAGAGGATATTCCGGCTCTTGAAAGAGGCATTCCCAACCTCCTCAGACACGTTTCAAACATCAAGAATGTATATAAGCTTCCCTGCGTTGTGGCTGTTAACAGATTCCCCACCGACACAGATGCTGAAATTGATTTCATTATCAAGAAGTGCAAAGAACTTGGTGTAAATACGGTTCTTTCAACTGTATGGGCTGACGGCGGTAACGGCGGTATTGAGCTTGCAAAAGAAGTCGTACGTCTCTGCGAAGAAGAAAAGGGAGATTTCACATTCTCCTACGAGCTTGAGGGTACAATCGAAGAAAAAATCGAAGCAATCACCAAAAAGATTTACGGCGGAAGCGGAATCAACGTTCTCCCCTCCGCAAAGAAACAGATTGCTCAGCTTACCGCTCTCGGTTACGACAAGCTTCCCGTGTGCATAGCCAAGACGCAGTACTCATTCTCCGACGACCCCACAAAACTGGGCGCTCCCGAGGATTTCACCGTTACGGTTAAAAACGTTAAGGTCTCCGCAGGTGCAGGATTTGTAGTTGTACTTACAGGTGACATCATGACGATGCCCGGTCTTCCCAAAGTACCCGCAGCAGAGAAAATCGACGTTGACGAAAACGGCGTAATTACAGGTCTCTTCTGATAAACATAATAAAAAACGGAAACAGCGGTCTGCCGTAAGGCAAGCCGCTGTTCTTTAATTCTAATGAAATTATTTTTTCGGGGGCTCCTGCTTCGGAATAGGAGTCCTTTCCTCTTTTTTGTAGAGAAAAACGTCTTCCTTACCGCTGAGGTTAAAGCTGCCATCTTCAATGTAATTTGAAGCTCCCGCCTGTCTTCCGACACTCTTAAGACTTGATTTAAGAACGGAAGCAACTATAAGGCCGATAAGAAGTCCGATAACAAGAGAAATAATCAGCTTCTTGGCTATATTTGTTTTTGCTCCCGGCTTTGCCGATGCGTCAGCATCCGGTGATGCGGTTACCGATGAAGTATAAACCTCGGCGGTAACTGTTTCGGTAAATTCACGGATATCTTCATCTTCATAGGTAAAACCCTGAATATCGTTCACATCGGTATATTCCTGAAATACATCTTCGTCGGTATATTCATCATAGAAAGTCTCCGCTTCGGAAGTTGCAAAAGCAGGAATGGTCACTGCAAAAACAAGAGAAAGGGCAAAGAATAATGAAACAAATTTAATTATACTTTTTTTCATAACGGCACTCCTTTAACTAAGCAGCATCATAATTGCAAAAATCACCGCTGCCGAAAAAATGCCGGAGCCCAGCAGATACCTGATATATGCACCCTTGTCGCAGGGAAGGTCACCTATAAGCTTACCCGTCTGACCGTTCATGCAGAAGGTATATTTCTGACCCTGCCAGCTTGTATTGAGAAGCCATACGGGACAAAGCGTATATTTTGCATGAGAATCAGTATAATCAAGATAACTGCTTTTGGTATTGACGTCATCATATCCCTTGACAGTATCTTTGAATACGCTATCTGTGCTTGCCTTGATTCTTTCTTCTATTCTCGGTTTAACCGACGAAACTTCAACGTCATATTTATCAGCAAGATAACCTGCAAGATAAGCCGTCTGAAAATCAACCGCCTCGCTGAATTTGAAGGGTTCTATGGATTCCATGAGCGTATCATCCATTTTTGACGAGCCGTCTGCAGGAACATTTTTGAATCTGAGACTGCCCGCTCTTCTTACAGCATAATAAGAGGTTTCCTTGTATCGGAAATCGTTATCCTGCCACTGTCTTACCTTTGTGGCATCATATTTGATATCAGCGTCAACATCGGCATCAAAGAGCCAGAAGGGAACATAAATTCCCTTGATTTCATCAATATGATTCTGGTCCTTGAATATTTTAGGAAGGAGCTTCTTTCCGCTCATATGTTTGTTGAGAGCTTCCTTAGCCGCTTGCTTATCAAACTTAAACGGGATAATGTAATCCGGTTTAAGGTCGCCGCTGAACTGACCCATGAGAACAATGGGATTACCGCAATAAGGGCATGACGTGGCCGCCATGTTTTCATCTCCGATAATCTCACCGCCGCAGGATTTACAGACGTAGGATTTAAGTCCGTCAGTTTCGCCCTCAGCCCACTCTGAACCCGCGCTTGAGTCAAGTTCGGTGCTTTCGGCGGATTCATCAAGAGAATCATCGTATGCTTTAAGAGCTTCCATTTCAAATTCGGTGTCACAGTAAGGACACTTCATTTTCTGTACGGAGGAGTTAAACTCTATGCCTCCTCCGCAGCACGGACATTTATATTCCTGAATAGCCATTCAGGTCACCACCTGTTATTTTATATCTTTATCGTCAAAAACGTCTCCGCATTCGGGGCAGAACTTGGGAGGATTATGAGGGTCTTCCGGCTCCCAGCCGCACTTATCGCATTTGTAGAGAGGAGCACCCTCGGGCTTCTTTGCTCCGCATTCCTGGCAGAACTTACCCTTATTTACTGCACCGCAAGCACATTTCCAGCCATCTTCTGCGGGCTTGGCTGCGCCGCAATTAGTGCAGAACTTACCTGTTGCGGTTGCGCCGCAAGCACATTTCCAGCCGTCAGCTGCTGCGGGAGCAGGCTTCTTTGCACCGCAATTAGTGCAGAAATTACCGGTTGCAGTTGCACCGCAAGCGCACTTCCAACTGTCAGCTGCGGGAGCGGCTGCCTGCTGAGCTGCCTGCTGCTGAGCTGCCTGAGCATAGAGGTTAGCGGTATTTGTGCCCATCATCCCCTGAGCCATGCCCATGCCCATAAAACCGGTCATTGCGCCTGCTGAATTACCGGCAGCGGTAGTAACCGCATCGGCAGTGGAAATTGCCGAAAGACCTGCGCCCATACCGGCGTTGCTGAATGCAGCGGCTCTCTGTGCCTGCTGAAGGAATTTCTGATCTTCCTCGGGAATCGTAACCGAACCGATGGCTACGGAAACAACCTCAAGACCTCTGAGCTCACCCCACTTGACGGAAAGAGCCTTATTCATGGCATTTTCTACGTCTGTGTTATGAGTAACAATCTGATTGGGTCTGATTTGAAGATTGCTCAGTTCACCGAATGCCGGCTGAAGAGCTGCAATGAATTCTGTCTTAAGCTGGGAATCTATTTCCGCTCTTGTATATTCTTTCTGAACGTTGCCGCAAACGTTTGTATAGAAAAGAAGAGGATCGGCGATTTTGTATGAATATACACCGTTACATTTAACGGAGGTATCAAGGTCAAGGTTAACCTTGGTATCAACTACACGGAAGGGAACGGGATTGGCTGTTCCGAATTTATTATCGAGAATTTCCTTGGTGTTGACATAGTAAATTCTCTGGTCCTTACCTGTATCGCCGCCGTAAGTAAATCTCTTGCCTACTGTCTTGAAGGTTTCAACGATAGTCTTCTTAAGACTGCCTGTGAAAATGCTGGGCTCTGATGATGCGTCCCATGTAAATTCACCGGGCTCTGCGCATACTTCAACGATTTTGCCCTGCTCAACGATAATCATGCACTGACCGTCTGCAACGGCAATACCGGAACCGTTTGATATGATATTATCATTGCCGTTTGTATTTGATGAACGGCTTGTAATACGCTTCTGTCCCTTTGTGACAAGAACTTCCTTAGGCATGGCTTCGCAATAGAAGAATTCCTTCCACTGATCTGCAAGTGCTCCGCCGGCTGCACCGATTGCTGCTTTAATAAGACCCATAAATTAGCTCCTTTCATATTTCCGTCTATATACGGAATCAACATAATCAGTATACCATAACTTTTATAATTATGTCAACAAACGAGCGTTATTCACAGTTATGCCAAATGCACAATTTTGACAGCATAAAAATGTATAACTTTCCAAATTTTTTTATATTATTGATTTATAATATACGATATGATAAAATAAAGCGTAATTTTCATATTGTGCAATAAGGAGGCAGAATGAATATGGACACCAATACTGCGGCAGTTGTTGAAACTGAACAGAATGAGGTCGTTTCCGCTGCTCATAAAGACAGGCGATACGTAGGCACGAAAGAAACCGTAGTATACATTCTTTATGATATTGCCCAGTCATTCAACATCAATAAATACAACGATATTTTCGTTACCGATATTATCAAAATCGGTCTTAAATTCCAGAGCGTCGTTTCATTTGTAATCGGTATCTGGGACATGATAAATGACCTTTTCCTGGCCGCGATAGTTGATAAAACACGTACCCGTTGGGGTAAATTCAAGCCCTGGCTTGTAATTTACGGTATACCCGGTGTTGCTCTCAGTCTTCTTTTCTGGGCTATGCCTTTGATGTTCGGAGGCAGGGGCTCATACGACATAGGCAAGCTGACATTCTACCTTATCTTCCAGCTCATCAACAACCTTGCCGGCTCGCTCAGTGCCATTGCAAGAACGGGTATGCTTGCCACAATCACTCCCAACATCATCGACAGAACAAGACTTATTACGGAAGCAAACCTGCTCTCCGGTTTTGTTGAGAAAGCTCCCGAAATTATTATGGGTCTTCTTATTGACCTTGTTAACCACGGAAAGCTCAAAATCAAAATGCCCACCCTGTATATGTCAGGCGGTATGATGACAAGTATCGTTTCCGGTCTTTTCGCTCTCATCTTTGCCCTCATTGCAAAAGAGAGAGTCAGTCAGACGGTTGATAAGCCCAGCATCAAGGAAAGCTTCAAATCAATCTTTACCAATAAGCCCCTGCTTCTTATTACTCTTTCCGAGTTCCTCGGAGCATTCAGCATCGGCTCAGGTATCAACTACTACTACATCAACGTACTCGGACTTGCCACAATGTCAACCATCGTCGGCATTCCCGGTGCTATCGTTTCTCCCATTTCCTATTCATACGTTCCCTGGGCTCGTTCAAAGTTCTCCACAAAGACACTTTGGATTTTCGGTTCCCACATCAGTGATTTCCTGATGGTAGGCGTATTTGCAGTAGGTTCAATCAACAAGAATTACAAGAAGCTGGGTGCAATGATTCCCGCCTTCATGCTCAGAGAAACAATCTGGATGTTCTTCTGGGGTATCAGAAGTGTTATTCCCGAAGAGATGCGTAACGAAGCC
This sequence comes from Clostridia bacterium, assembly GCA_024404015.1. GTDB lineage: Bacteria > Bacillota > Clostridia > Oscillospirales > Acutalibacteraceae > CAG-177. Next base: position 13,583 of record JAKSQQ010000020.1, on the reverse strand, counting down.
ATTGACTACGGTGAATGGAAAAACGGTTACAGAAACGAAGGCCTTACCGGCGTTGCCAAGGACCTTCCCAAAAAGCTCATCAATACCTTCGGTAATACTGTCAAGGCACTTATCCTTGAGAAAGCCGGATACGTTGAGGGTGCAGGATTCGGCGGTCAGTCCGAAAAGACAGAGTATTCACTTTTCTGGATGTGCACAATCCTTCCCGTTATCACAGGTATCCTTTCCATCGTTCCCAAGCTCTTCTATGACCTTAACGGTGAAAAGAGAGACAAAATGTATCTTGAGCTTTACGAAAGAAGAAAGGCACTTGCCACACAGCAGGACAGTTTTAATTCCGAGGATAACAATACTCAGCAGGAAGCATAATCAAATATCAAAAAGAGGTCTGAAAAGGCCTCTTTTTTCTTGACTTTATTCTGTAATGGGATTAAAATTTCAAAAGGGGTGCAGTATGAGCGAAATATTAAAAAAGGAAATATTTTATATAAGACACGCAGAACCTGACACGAATAATTGGGCTGACAGAAGTCACTGCGATATTGATCTGACGGAAAAGGGCGAATCTCAGGCCAAGCTTGCGGCAGAAAGATTCAGGGGAAGAGAAATCAACTATCTTTTTTCAAGTCCTCTTGTAAGATGCATTAAAACGGCTGTCGCTTTTGCAAACGTGCTTGGCACTCATCCCGAAATCATCGTTATCCCTGAGCTGATTGAAAACGGCTCACTTCCCGATTACAAGGGAGTTGACATGGAACATTTAGCCGGATATTATGATAATCTGACTCTTTGCGAAGAAAAGCTTTATGATTTCCCCAACGGCGAAAACGAATCTGACGAGGTAAACGTTGAACGGGCGGAAATCATTACCGCATGGATGAAAGAAAAACTCCAATACGGTGAAAAAGCCCTTGTATTCTGTCACGGCTCATTCGGAAATTACTTCATACCTGCGGCAGTAGGCATGAAGCAGGGAGATTACATACTCAGTCTCTCCCATACGTCTGTTACAAAAATCAAGTATACATCCGACGGAAAGCAGAGAATATCCTTCATGAACGACATCTCTCATCTCCGTCCCCTGCTGCCTGATTATGAATTTGATACATAAGGAGTTATACTATGGCATTCAACGGATTCAAGTTCAGCGATGAACTGCTCAACTACGACGTTTTTCCCAAAGTTCTTGTAAAGGACAAGGAAGCGGAAATTCATATCCGTCCCTTAGGTCCAAGAGACATATTTGAAAAGGGCAAAACCTATAAGTATCTTATCTGCGGTCTTGAAACAGGCAGGCCCTCGGATTATCCCGCTACCGGCGATTACAAGGAATTTTCAGCCGTATGTAACGACGAAGGCGGATTTACGATAAAGCATACCTTCACAAGAGAACAGATGCATTTTATCCGTTTTGTTGACGGCGACGGCAAAAGAATGATTCAGTTTCCCGTTTATTGTGTAGATAAAGACCTTGTGGGCAGATGGCCCCTCAGAGGCGACTTACACATGCATACAAAACGTTCAGACGGCAAACAGTTGCCTGCAGTTGTATGTGCAAATTATCGCAGACACGGTCTTGATTTCATGGTAGTATCCGACCATAACAGATACTATCCTTCACTTGAAGCCATTGACACATACAAAGACGTTAAAATCGGTCTGACCATCGTTCCCGGTGAAGAGGTACACATGCCCAAAGTAAATGGTCAGAGAAGCGATTTCCACGTTGTAAACTTCGGCGGTGAATACAGCGTAAACGCTCTTACCGACGGACCTCAGACAGAGGAAAAGGGCACGGGAAAAGAATTCCGTTCACTTAACGGCGAGTGTCCCGACTTCATGCCTCTTGCACAGTGGGAAGAAAAGATTCAGGCACTTGCAGACGAAATTGACGTTCCCGATGACGTAGACAAAATCCCCGCAGCGGTATGCAAATGGATTTTTGATGAAATCCGCAAGGCAAACGGTCTCGGCATATTCCCCCATCCCACATGGATAAATGACGTTTATCACGTTCCCAACGCTTTCGTAAAATATATGACCGACAACAGACTTTTCGATGCATTTGAAGTACTGGGCGGTGAAAACTACTTTGAGCATAACGGCTTCCAGGCAATCAAATACTACGAGGACAAGGCAAAGGGCATAAATTATCCCGTAGTGGGCAGTACAGACAGCCACTCCTCATACGATTCAAACAGGAACGCGTTTATATGCTCAACAATGGTATTCTCACCCGAAAACGAGAGAAAAGCCCTTATCAAATCAATCAAGGATTTCTATTCCGTTGCAATTGATACAATCAACGAGGACTTCCGTCTTGTAGGTGATAACAGACTTGTAAGATATACCTGCTTCCTGCTGAAAGAATACTTCCCTCTCCACGACGAGCTTTGCCGTGAAGAAGGCAGACTTATGAAGCAGTATGCAACAGGCACGGAAGAAGAAAAGAAAGAGGCAGCCGCCCTGCTTGATATAATCGGCGGCAGAGTACAGAAGCACAGAGAAAAATACTTTGATTTTTAACAAACGGATATAAATTCGCCCCGGGCTCATAACGGAGTTCGGGGCGAAATCTTTTATTCTTTAAGAATACCCTGCTTTACGGATGTTTCAACTATTCCCGTAACGACCTTCCATAATTCGGGAGAGGTTTCGCGAATGATATCCATTCTTTCAAGCACCTGTGCAGAGGAAACATCTCCCTCCTTCCAGGTATGACCGTCGGTTAAGAAATTATGGATAAGGGGCTGAAGGCGGTCACAGACATTGGCACATCTTGATTCCTTTGTTTCCTTTGCTTCAAATTCATCCCAGAGGGCTCTTATTTCATCCCTTTGGTCATCGGGAAGCATACTGAAAAGCTTATCCGCCGCATCAAGCTCACGCTGTGTTTTATCAAGCTTTCCCTTTGCGTCGTAAGCAAAAGTGTCACCTGCGTACACTTCAACAAGGTCGTGAACAAGACCGATTCTGATTACTTTATTTACATCAATATCGTCACCGCAGTATTCGTTGAGAAGCATTCCGTAAAGGGCAAAATGCCATGAATGCTCCGCGTCGTTTTCCCGCCTTGATTTATCCACAAGCACAGTCCTGCGAAAGACCTGCTTCATCTTATCAATCTCAACGAGAAATTCCAGTTGTTTCTTCAGACGGTCGTTATCAAGAAAATCAAAATTATTCATACAAGTTCCTTATTTCAGCAATTTTGATCTGAGTTTCCTTGCGGATTTGGCGGCTTTGGTTGCCCAATTTACGAACTTAAAGCCGAATTTATCCATAATCAAATCCGCTTCGCCCATAAATTCCATATAATCCTCTACAAAGCCCTTTTTGAATTTGTAAATACCGTGAAGAGGATTATTTTCATCGGGATAACCGCCTCTGAAATCATACCATTTACAATTCTCTTCAATAGCCCATTTGATGCAAGACCACTGAACAAGATAGGTGGGCATAAGATTACGGTGTGAATTTGAGCTGGCGCCGTAAACATACCATACCTTATCACCTACGTGAACATCAAGAGCACCGGCAAGCAGTTCATCTTCATAGTATGCAAAATAAATCCTTGCATCATCACCGAAAGCATCCATTATTCTTTCAAAATATTCTGTGCTTCTGATTGCAAAATTATCCCTTTCACCCGTAAGAAGCATCAGGTCGTGGAACTGACCGCATGCCTCTTTGCCTTTTATCTCCATGCGGATGCCCTTGCGCTCAGCAAGACGGGTATTGTATCTTGTCTTGGAATGGAAGCCGTTGATTACCTCTTCCTCTGTTTTTCCTTCAAGGGGAAGGCGGAAAATATATCTTGCCTGTACTGTATCAAAACCCGCACCGTGCTCTCTGAAAGAAAATCCGATGGATTTAAGCAAATCAATGTATTCTGTGTTTGAAGCAAGAGTATCGGTATCAATTTTGAAGGTATACGCCTTATTTTTCTTTCCATATTCGGAAACGGCTGTAATAAGCTCCGTAATGGTTTCCCTATCGGCAAGGTCACATACGGGACCTCTGGGTGCATACATCATTCTGAAAGGCGTGTAGGGAATCTTACGGATAAGCACGCCGCAGACACCTTTGATATTACCGCTGTCGTCACGGCAGATAAAACCCGTCCAGTCCCATTCCTTTTTTACTTTACCCCACATTGATGTCTGCATCATGTGTCCTTTGGGTACGGATTTTACATATTCATCAAATTCGGCCGCATCCGAAATTTTTACTGTTTCAATACTCATTTACAGCAGCTCCTTTGCTCTTGCGATAAGAGCGGATTTTTCATTTTTGATTTTGCCCTCCATTACCTCGTCAAGCAGTTTTTCAAGGGCAGTGCCGAGAGCGTGTGACGCTTCAAATCCCAGCTTCATCAAATCCCTTCCGTCAACGGCAAGGTCTTTTATCGAAAAGCAGGGCTCATCTGTGATGATTTCGTCAAGAATTTTCTTTCCCGCCTCGTTTGATGCAAGGGATTCGGAAAGAAAAGCGGGATTCTGGGCTCTCAAATCTGCCTCTCTGACATCAAACAGTTTTTTGACCGTATCAAGTCCGAGAGTACCGATATAACGTTTATATGTCTTTTTGGATATTAAATGAGGAAGAAAGTCATGATATCTTACAAGATTTACAACTTCACGTCTGAAGCTGTTGGATGACTTAAATCTAATCAGTATTTCATTTGCGATTTCTCCACTTACAGCGGCATGGTCATAAAAATGATTAACGCCCTTTTCGTCCTCGGATTTAACACTCGGCTTTCCGCTGTCGTGAAGCAGCATTGCCATACGCATTGCACCATCGGGCTTTATGTTTTCAAGAGCAATAACGGAATGCTCCCAGACATCGTATATATGCCTCTCGTGACGCTGTTCACAGCCCTTCATGGGTGAAAGCTCCGGCATAAGGAAGAAAAACACTTCGCTGAATTCTCTAAGTATTTTACCTGCATTTTTTCCGCATAACAGTTTTATAAGCTCGGAGAATATTCTCTCCTCGGATATATATTTAAGCAGGGTATAATTGCTTCTGATACTGTCGGCAGTATCCTTATCTATGTCAAAGCCGAGAACGGAAGCAAATCTCAACGCTCTCATTATTCTGAGGGCATCCTCGTTGAAACGGGTATCGGGATTGCCCACACAGCGGATAAGGTTTGATTCTATATCCTCAAGTCCGTTAAATTCATTTATAATTCCCGTTTTCGGATGATAAGCAAGGGCATTACAGGTAAAGTCACGGCGGGACAAATCATCAAGAATATTATCCGGAAAAGACACACCGCCGGGCCTGCGTCTGTCTGAATAATCCCCTTCAGTTCTGTAGGTAGTGATTTCAAGGGGCATTGAGTCCGCAAGGACCGTCACCGTTCCGTGCTTAATTCCCGTTTCAATCAAGCGGAAGGATTCAAACACTTTTTTTGTTTCCTCCGGCTTTGCAGAGGTTGTTATATCCCAGTCGTGGGGAATTTTTCCCATAACCAAATCTCTGACGGCACCGCCGACAACATAGGCGGAAAAGCCCGCTTCATTAAGCAGACTTATTACCTTATTGACTTGTGACGGTATTGAATAAAGCATAATCACTCCCAGCTTTTCCACACATCGGGACAATATCCCACGGTTGAAAGCTTACCGTTTCTGACGATGGGTGTCTTGAGAAGCTCGCCGCATTCAAGTATTTTTTCTATCTTTGCCTCCTCACCGGCAAGATATTTTATGAAGCTCTTCTCATAATATTTTGATTTTTCGTTGATGATATCCTCAAGTGAGCCCACGTTGGCAAGCACGGAATTAAGCTCGCCCTTACTCAGACTTCTCTGGGACAAATCAACAAACTGAAATTTAATGCCCCGCTCCTTGAAATATCGCTGGGCTTTCTTTGTATCAAAGCACTTGTTAGTGCCGAAAATCTGAACGTTCATATCAATATGCCTCAAACTGACTTATGGTTGCAAAGCATCTTGCTTTTTTGATTTTAAGCTTGAAGTATCTTGCTCTGATTTCTTTAAATCTGCAAATACGCTTATGACCTATGACAGTACCCTTTGAAAGGGATTTCCACTTTCCGCCGACCTGAACGAAAAGCTCAAATTCCTCTATTTGCTGACCTGTTCTGATATGCTCACCCAAAACGATTTTGTCTATGTCATATTCGTCACCCAAATCAAGCACAAGCTCTGCACCTTCCGGCTCATCACCCGAATGCCAGTAGGACTCGGGGTCGTAGTTCAGAACATGCTGACCGGTATGCTCCTCATCAAGATGACGGTTATCGGTCATTACGGAATCCTCCGCAAGATTTTCATTGAAATCTATTTCAAGCTGTGCGCCGAGGGAAAGAAGAGTTTCAACATCCTTTTCGTGAATCTTGCCGTTGGGCATGGGGGGAATATTGAGAAGGAAGGAGGCATTGGCTCCAACCGATGAATAGTAAATTTCAATCAGCTTTGAAAGGGGCTTGACGGTATAGATATCGGATTCGTGATAAAACCATCCGCTGCGGATTGAAACATCAACCTCTGCGGGATACCATATAAGCTTACTGCAGTTTTTAATCTGCTTTCTGCTGCCTATGTCAAGCTGTGTGGGGTTGATTGTCTTCGGGGGCTTTGACATTTCCTGCTGACTCTGTGCGGCAATAAGCTCCTGATTTGAATAATAGTAGGGAACAACACTCCACTCACTTCTGCGGCAGACACCCGCTTCATTACCGCACCAGCGTACATCGGGGCCGCTGATGTTGATAGTGGCATCCGGCTGAAGCTTTCTGATTACTTCATAGTATCTGTTCCAGTCGTATTCCTGCTTTTTGCCGTTTTTACCTTCACCGCAGGCACCATCACACCATACGCAGAAAAGCTCAGCGTAATTCGCAAGCACCCCGGTAAGTTGGTTTACAAAATAATCGTCGTAGGGCTTACCCTTACCGTATGTTTCCTCGTGTCTGTCCCAGGGGGAAAGGTACACGCCGAATTTCAGACCGAATTCTTTGCACGCCGCAGCACACTCGGCTACCACGTCACCTTTTCCGTCTCTCCACTTGCTTGATTTTACGCAGTGGTCGGTATATTCACTGGGCCAAAGACAAAATCCGTCATGATGCTTTGCGGTAAGAATCATACCTCTCATACCCGAGAGTTTGCAAAGCTTTGCCCATTGACGGCAGTCAAGCTCCGTGGGATTGAAAAGCTCCGGGTCCTCATTACCGTTTCCCCACTCGGAATCGGTAAAAGTATTGATACCGAAATGTATAAAGGAATAAAACTCCGTATCCTGCCATTTAAGCTGTCTTTCGGAGGGAACTATTGAGGCCGCATATTTAACATAATCGGGAGTTTTTGACATAATGTTTACATCTCCTGAAACCGCATATTTTGTATATCATATCATCTTTTTGACTATGTTTCAACTAAATCTTGACAATATTATTGAATTCTTATAATATTAGCATTATGAGGTGATAAAAATGAAATATTGCAAATATGTAAATATAAAGCAGGGCTCCGCCTCCACTCACAGATTCAGTAACGGAAACACCCTGCCTCTCATACAGCTTCCCTTCGGAATGACTGCATTCGCTCCACAGACAAGCGACGGTAACCTGAGATGGTACTATCATCCCAAGGACCGTTCACTTGAAGGTATCCGCCTTACTCATCAGCCCTCTCCCTGGATTGCCGACTACGGTGCCGTATGCTTTCTGCCTCAGATAAATCCCCTTAACGTGGGAGGCGAAGAAAGATGGTCCGGCTTCAGACCCGAGGATACGGTTTTATCTCCCTGCTATCTCAAGTATGATTTACTTCGTTCCCGTTCAAGAATTGAACTTTCCCCTACCGAAAGATGTGCAAAAATCAGAGTAACATTCAATAGTGATAACGACAGATTCTTTTCCTGTCTGCCCGTAACGGGAAAATACACTTACAGATACAACGAAAAGAAAAATTCCGTTTACCTTACGGCAGATAACTGCTCCGGCGGAGATCATCATAATTTCTGCGAATACGTAGTAGTGCGTTTTCCCGAGGGCAGTGTAGTAAAAACTTTTACCCAGAGAGAAAACAAGAATGCCCGTGAGGGTATTTCCGTATCGGGAAACGACACCGCAATTCACGTTCAGTTAAAGGACAGCGTTACCGAAATCGCAATAGGGGTTTCTTATCTGTCATTCAGCCAGGCGGAATATTCCATTGACAGAGAAATCGGTGACAAATCATTTGATACAATTAAAAATGAAGCGGAAGCAATCTGGGAGGAATATCTCGGCAGAGTAAAAATCACTCCCAAAGACAACAAGCAGATGAAAACCTTCTGCTCCTGTATGTACCGTGCATTTCTTTATCCCCACAGATGCTCCGAAATTGCTCCCGACGGGAAAGAATACCATTATTCACCCTTTGACGGAAAGAAATACGAGGGTGTCAGATTTACCGATAACGGATTCTGGGACACCTACCGTACCGTATATCCTTTCTTTTCACTTGTTGCAAAGGAAGAGCTTCGTCTGATGATACATTCATTCATAAACGATTACCGTGAATGCGGCTGGCTTCCCAGATGGATTTCCATAGGCGAATGCGGATGTATGCCCAGTACCCTTATTGATGCGGTAATCTGCGATGCCGCAGTAAAGGGTTTCATTGAAAAAGAAGACCTTGAAACGGCCCTTGAAGGAATGATCAAGCACGCAACAAAAGAATCCGCTTTTCCCCGCTACGGCAGAAACGGTGCGAAGGCATACTGCAAGCTGGGATACGTTCCCTATGACCTCCAGAAGGAAAGCGTAAATCTTACTCAGGATGCCGCATACGGTGACTGGTGTATTGCGGAAATTGCAAAGCTTCTCGGCAAAAAAGACATTGAAGCCGAATACAGAAAAAGGGCAAAGAACTATAAAAATCTGTTTGATAAAAAGACCGGCTTTATGAGGCCGAAGGACACCAACGGAAAATTCCGTAAGGATTTCACTCCCGACGGCTGGGGCAGAGATTACACCGAGGGCAGTGCGTGGCAGAACTCCTTTGCGGTACCCCACGACATGGAGGGACTTGCAAAGCTCTACGGTGGCAAGGATAAGCTGATAGCAAAAATTGACGAGCTTTTTGCCACGAAGCCGGATTACACAATAATAGGTTACGGCTGTGAAATACACGAAATCACCGAAATGGCTGCCGCGGATTTCGGACAGTGTGCAATATCAAATCAGCCCAGTTTCCATATTCCCTACATATATTCCGAACTTGGAGACGTAGAAAAATCCGCTTATTGGGTTGAAAAGCTCTGCAATGAGGCCTTCTCATATAAGGATGATGGCTTCCCCGGCGACGAGGATAACGGCTCCATGGCTCTGTGGTATATCTTCGGAATTCTGGGATTCTATCCCTTCTGTCCCGGCAAAAAGGAATTTGTCAAAGGAAAGAAGCAGGTTATCAAGGCAGAAATCCTGGGCAAAGAAATAGACGTTGATAAATTTGAAGGAAACAAGATTCCATACGAATCACTTATCTGAAACATGAAAAAGAATGTACTGAATAAAAAAACATATCCTCCCAAGTGCGAATACTGTCAAAAAGGAAAGGTTTCTCCCGATGGAGAAACCGTACTGTGCAAAAAGAAAGGAATAGTTGAGAGGGATTTCTCCTGCAGGTCATATAAGTACGACGTACTTAAACGCAAGCCCCTGCGTCGGCCTGTATTAGAGGACATCAACCCTCAGGACTTTGAAATCTGATATGGAAACAAAAAAACTGTTTGTATGTGACGTTCTTCCCACCGACAACTGCCACGCAACTACGGTACTGCCTCTTGACGACGGCAGAGCAATCTGTGCATGGTTCGGCGGCTCAAAGGAAGGCAAGGACGACGTTGATATCTGGTATGCCGTAAAAAACGGCGAAAAATTCGGAAAGCCCGTAATAATGAGCAAAGAAAAAGACGTTCCTCATTGGAATCCCGTTCTCTTTGAGCATAAAAACGGCAATATTTCACTTTTCTTCAAGGTGGGAAAGAAAATACCCTACTGGAGAACGTTCAGGGCAATAAGCACCGATAAGGGAAACACTTTTTCCAAACCGAAAGAGCTTGTAAAGGGTGACAGAAGCGGAGGAAGAGGTCCCGTAAAAAATAAATGCCTGCGCCTTTCATCCGGAAGAATACTTGCACCTGCTTCAACGGAGCATACCGGCTGGATTTGTTTCGTTGACATTTCCGACGACGACGGAATGACCTGGAGAAAAAGCAAAAGAGTAAAAACAGAATACTGCCCTCCACTTATGAATTCTCTGAACGGCCATTCAAAAAACAAGATACCCATGATTCAGCCCACACTCTGGGAAAGCGAACCAAATAAGGTACACATGCTTACACGTACAGCCGTAGGCAGGATTTACAGAAGCGACAGTGAGGATGGCGGTGAAACCTGGTGCGAGGCGTACCCTACCGATTTACCCAACAACAACAGCGGTATTGACCTTGTAAAGGTACCCGACGGCAGAATATACCTGCTTTCAAATCCCGTCAGCGAAAACTGGGGTGAACGCTCTCCCCTCACGCTCTCTCTTTCAAAGGATAACGGAAAAACCTTTGAAACGGTGCTTACCCTTGAGGAAGAGAAACCGGACAGTGAATTTTCTTATCCCGCAATAGTGTACAAAAACGGTACACTCTATATTTCATACACCTGGGAAAGGAAAAACATTGCCTACTGGGAAATAAAAGTATAAACTGAAAATATAACAAAAAGAGCTTTCCGCTTTAATTAAACGGAAAGCTCTTCTGTTTGAATAAATTATTTTGTACCGAAGATTCTGTCACCTGCATCACCGAGACCGGGGCAGATATAAGCCGTGGAGTTCAGTTCACGGTCAAGGTTACCGATAATAATCTGAACATCGGGATGAGATTCGTGAAGCTTTTTAAGTCCTTCGGGAGCAGCGATAATGCACATAAACTTAATGTTCTTACCGCCTTTTTTCTTAATCTGATCGATTGCATCGCAGGCAGAACCGCCGGTTGCAAGCATGGGATCAAGAACGATAATCGTACGCTCCTCAATGGGACTGGGTAACTTGCAGTAGTAAGGAACGGGTTCGTGAGTTGTTTCGTCACGGTACATACCGATATGGCCTACCTTTGCTGTGGGGCAAAGGGAAAGAACGCCGGGAACCATACCGAGACCTGCACGGAGAATGGGAACGATTGCCAGCTTACGGCCCTGAATCATGGGAGTAATGCAGGTTTCAATGGGAGTATCAATCTCAACATCCTCTGTGGGAAGGTCTGCAAGTGCCTCATATCCCTCAAGCATGGCGATTTCTTCAACAAGCTTGCGGAATTCGTTTGTACCCGTATTCTTATCTCTGAGCAATGAAATCTTATGCTTGATAAGAGGGTGAGTCATAATAATAATGTTATCCATAAATCTATACCTCCAGAATTATATGCTTTTATTCGGCGGATTCTTCTTTCTTTTCTTCCGTAACGGTTTCCTCAGATACGTTTGCATCTGCGGTTTCGGCATCCGCTTTCGTTTCGGCGGGATCATTGGGATTTTCTTCCTTAATTTCCTTACCGAATCTTTCCTCTATTTCGGAAATCTGATTGATTCTTCTCATATGTCTTTCTTCGCCGGAAAACTTTGTATCAAGGAACAGGTCAACAAGCTCGATTGCCTTTCTGTCGGATACTACTCTTCCGCCGAGGCAGAGTACGTTTGCATCGTTATGAAGTCTTGTTGCTTCTGCGGAAAATCTGTCTGAACAGCAGCAAGCTCTGATACCCTTAACCTTATTTGCGGCAATTGAGATACCTACGCCCGTACCGCAGAAAAGAAGGCCCTTTTCAAATTTACCGCCTACAACGGCTCTTCCTACTTTTTCGGCATATACTGCATAATCAGCGGATTCATCGGAAAAGCATCCGAAATCCTCATATTCGATTTCTCTTTCCTCAAGATGCGCCTTAACGGCCTGCTTAAGTTCAAATCCTGCATGGTCACTGCCTATTGCTATCATTTTTTACCTCCGAGTTTTTTATTTTTAATTCTCTTTCCGCCTGAGGCGGTCTGAGATAAGTCGGCGTTAAGAGAGCTGAATCATTGAATTCACCGTGGGCAAAGGCGGCAAGTCCCGTGCCGTACGCTCTCTGATATCTGCGGTTTTCGTCGGGAAGAATTATATTATCCGCTTCCTTTCCGAAGGAATCATAGCAGAGCATCGCTCCGTCACCGCAAAGATATATTTTTGAATTTATATTCAGAAGCTTTGTCTCAAGGTCATCAACAGACATTGCATCGTCATCGGTAATTCTGCTTACGGTACCGTCTTTAATTTCAAAAAGAGCGGTATATACCTGATTGCACCTTGCATCCATAAGGGAGCAAACGGTGCAGTTTTCATCTCTGAAATTATACGCCATGCTTTCAAGTGTGGAAACACCTGCACAGGGCAGATTGTTGGTGAAGGCAAGGCCCTTGACTGCGGCCACTCCGATACGGATACCGGTAAACGAACCGGGACCGCGATTCACCGCAAGGGCGTCAATATCCGACATTGAGAGATTCGCCTGAGCCAGCACGTTATCCGTCATGGGCATCAGGGTACAGCTATGTGTCAGAGCGGTATTTACAAAGCATTCACTGATAAGTCTGCCATCCTCAAGCACTGCAACGCTTGCCGATTTTGCAGACGAATCAACAGCAAGTAATTTCAACATCGTCACATCCGTCTATACTGATTATTCTTTCGTTTTCCTTATCTGTCTTTTCAATAGTGATACGGATACAGTCCTCCGGGAGAATCTCCTCAATATTTTCGCTCCACTCAATGATAAGAGAAGCCCCCGTATCAAGATAATCAAAATATCCCGTAGAATAAAGGTCGTCCCAACCGGATATTCTGTACATATCAAAATGATAAAGAGATTTATTTCCCGAATGATACTCATTTACGAGAGCAAAGGTGGGACTGCTTACGTCAGAGGAGATACCCATTCCCCTTGCAAAGCCCCTTGTAAAAGCGGTTTTACCTGCTCCGAGATCACCGAAAAGGGCAATAACAGAGCCGTAGGGCAGATTGTATCCGAGATAAAATCCGATTTCCTCCGTTGTAAAAGCAGAATCGGAAACAACAGTTTTCATAAAAAATTCACCGAAAATTATAATAACACAACTATATCTTATTTTCAATATAATATCCTTGAAAAAATCCCTTACTCCTCACGGAATAAGGGATTCTGGTGATCCATCGGGGATTCGAACCCCGGACACCTTGATTAAAAGTCAAGTGCTCTACCGCCTGAGCTAATGGGGCGTTCTTTCTGAGCGCTTATATATGATACCACACTTTTCCGCGTTTGTCAAGTGGAAAGCTTCATATTTTTCAAAAAGATTGGGAAAAAGAATGATGATACGGACTCCCTTGAAAACTATTTTTACTTTTTACGTTTTTTTCGTGATTTTGCAAAAAATCCTCTTGCTTTTTGCGGGCATCTGGTATATACTATAGATACTTTGAAAATTCGCATTCCCAGAAAGGAGTTAAACGACTATGAAATCTTCCATCTTTGCGTGTTCTGTGTAAG
>JAKSQQ010000002.1 GCA_024404015.1 Clostridia bacterium | reverse complement strand
GCATTCGCATTGACGGGAGGGCGTCCCCTGCCGCAAGCTCGCCTGTCATAATCTGGCTCTTGATTTGTTCCTCAATCTGCTCATAAATGGGCACGCCTGAGGAGTTACTGATAATAATATCCATTTTTCTTCCTTTTCTGTGCACAGAGCGACCGTAAGAAGATACAGCCGTTCAATGATCAATCATTGTGTATACTCAATATACACACTTACACGGTTTTTGTCAAGTCCTTTTTCAAAAATCGGTAAAAACAATCCGCATTGCTGCAAATTACCGGGATAATCATATCATATTTAATGCTGTCATATTTGTGCAAAATTTTATCTTTGACTAATAAATAATAATTGATTTTTAACGTTTGCCGTGGTATCATTTTTGAGTAGAGAAAGTATTTATTATTTGCACTTTCTTTGAAGGAGAATTTTACATGACGTTAGACCCTAAAACTATGCCGGAGGTTATGAGCTTAAACCCCATTGAGCTGATAGAATGGTGCAGGGAGCGTAAAAAGACCCTGGGTATTTCCAATCAGAAGCTTTCCGAGCTTTCCACCGTACCCGTCGGCACTATTGACCGTATTATGGCGGGCGGATATACCGAGTTCCGTTACAGCTCAATTCAGCCCATTCTTTCCGTACTTATTGAAATAAACAAAGCCACCCCCGTTCCCGACGAAAACGACAGCGAGCAGGGTCAGTATTACTATGAAACAATCGAGGGCTATAAGCTGATCGTTGAAAATAAAAATCACGAAATTGAGGAGCTTAAACGCAACATTGCTTCATTGATTAAAGAGGTTGAGTTCATTAAAAGAGAGAATGAAACCAAACAGCAGATAATCGGGAATTATCATGAGCATACAAAGTGGCTTGAAGGAATCATTGACGATTACCGCAACGAGACAAAAAACAAAGCAAAAATATCGGATTGAAATTTCTGCCGGCTGTTCGTGCAACAGCCGGCTGTTTTTATCGGTATTGAATTGTTTTTCGCAGGATGATATACTTGATTTATCAATCATCGGAGGCGCACAATGACGGACAGAATTTCAAAAAGAGTGAATGCGGCGGATTACGGCTTTCTGCCCGATAATCCGGGAAAGGCAAACTGTGATGCGCTCACAAGAGCAATTAAGAGTGCGGAATATATTTTTGCCGATAAAGCGGGAATCTATGATATTTCCGGCACGGTGCGTATTCCCTCCGACACTCACCTTGAATTCGGTGAGGGCGTTATCCTTCGCCGTGTATCTGCCGAAGCCGGAAATCTTGAGGGCAATCTCTTTATAAATGAGGGCGCTTATGAAGGCAGATACAACGAAAATATATCGATAAAGGGCGCTCATATTATCGTAAACGGCGTTGAAAGTGCCGGAGCTTCACCCGACAGCAAAAACGTTATCGCAGGTCTTCGCGGGCATATAGCGTTTCTGTATATAAGAAATCTTCTCCTTGAGGATATTGAAATCACCGACCTTATGGAAAAGGACTATGCGATTCAGATTTCGGATTTTGAGAATGCCGAGGTGTGTCGGGTACGCCTTGAGGGACTCAAGGACGGCATTCATTTCGGACCGGGCAGGGGTTTTGCCGTACGTGACGGTGTATTCCGCACCTACGATGATGCAATCGCCCTGAACTGTGCTGATTACTCTGTTTCAAATCCCAATTTCGGTTCGATTTCAGACGGAATTATTGAAAACTGCACCGAGCTTGCGGGATATAAAACCGAGGCGTTCTTTATCCGTATTCTTGTAGGTACTGCCCGCCGCTGGCAAAAGGGAATGAGGGTTTATCATTCCGATGCGATACTGACGGAAAAGGGAATGTACCGTGTGGTAATGAAACCCGACAACACGCCCTATGTCTCGGTCACCTGTCCCGACTTTGAAAAGGGCTGGCGTGAGCTTGACGGTATTATGTGGGTCAAAACGCATCTCGGATATGATCCCGGTGAAATCCCTCTGACCGCCGGGTGTAAAAATATAGTCTGCCGCAATATCACCATAGAGCCGGAAAGACGCAGAGGGGTATATATCTATACTTCGTTTGACGAATATCTGCGAAGCTACTACCGCGGCAGCGAGATACCCGTTGTTGAGAATATTTCCTTTGACAACGTAAAACTTCTCAGCCCCGTTGAGCATTTTATTGCGGTCAATACGAAGGTAAGCAATCTGACGATAATTAACAGCACCGTTGATGAAACGGATATACTCTTTGAAAAGAACGGTCAGTTCTGAAAAGTTTTTAATTCTCACCGAAGGAGCAGATTTATGAAAAGCATTATTGACGAAATGTGTTCGTATATAAGAGAAAAGGGCTACAATATTTACGGCGTAAGCGAAATCGTGAACGGAGAGGAAAGGTCACAGAGCATTGTTCCCGCTCCGTGGAGTACGGACGTTTATTCCGTGTCAAAATTTGTTACCTCTGCCGCCGTGGGCATTCTTTGGGACAGAGGACTTATTGACCTGCACAAGCCCGTTACACAGATGATTGACGGCTGCCCCGAGCCCGCTGAGCCGAAATGGAAAGAGGTTACGGTGCATGACTGCCTGCGGCACAGAACGGGACTTCTCAGCGGCAATCTTGATATTGATAACGAAGCCGACGAGGGTATAAAGGACTGGCTTCCCTATATTCTCTCTCTGCCCATAGAAGGAGAAAGGGATAAGGATTATCATTATAATGACGCCGCATATTATCTTGTCTGCCGCGTAATTGAAAGCATAACGAAAGAAAACGTCTATTCCTTTATTCACCGTGAACTGCTTTCAAAGCTTGATTTCCGTGAAAGCTCCTGGTCGGTCTGCCCCCGCGGACACACTACCGGCGGCTCCGGCTTCTGCGGGAATGACAGAGACCTTGCACGCCTCGGCTCTCTCTGGGTCAATGACGGAGTATATAACGGCAAGGCCCTGCTTTCTCCCGAATACACAAGGTTGAGCCGTGAAGAGGGCTACGGCATAGCAAAGCGTGAGGATTATCCCGATAACTACTATAAGACAGGCGCATGCGGTCAGATAGTCATTATGCTTCCGGAGGAGAAATATGTGCTTGCGGTCAGAGGATATTATTCATCCGATGACAGAACGGAGCTTATCAATAAATTCTTTCCGCCCTGCATTTGAATGGCAAAAAGAAACCCTGAAAACGGTCTGATTATTTTCGGCTGAAAATTACTTTAGGAGGTCATTATGGGACGAGTATCCGTTAAAGACAATAAAAATATATATCAGCTCAAGCGTGAGGAAGTAGGATATACAAGGGAGAAGGCAAGTGAGATAACCGGTATTTCTCCCGATAAAATAGAAAAAATCGAAAACAGAGGCGTTGTTCCTTATCCCGAGGAAGTGCTTGCCATGGCAGAGGGATACAGAGAGCCGTCTCTCTGCAATCATTACTGCTCAAAGGAATGTGCAATCGGTAAGCAGTATGTGCCCGAGGTATCCGTCAAGGATTTGCGGCAGATTGTGCTTGAAATGATGGTTTCCCTTAACGGCTTGCAGAGTAAGCAAAACCGTCTTATGGAAATCTCAATCGACAATACGGTTGACGATGACCAGATTTCGGATTTCATTGATATTCAGAATGAGCTTGAAAAAATATCCGTGCTGGTGGAAACCCTTCAGTTCTGGTCTGAAGAAATGCTTGCCGAGGGCAAAATCAATAAAGAAAAATATGAAGAAATAAAAGCAAAGCTGAAATAATTTACAGTAAAAGGGTGTTTACGCATGAAAAAAATACTTATTGACGAAAAAATGAATTTTTACCGTGCCAATCTTCATTGTCATTCCACGATTTCCGACGGAAGAAAGACTCCCGAGGAGCTGAAGCGTGACTATATGAAGAACGGTTACTCCGTCGTTGCCTATACCGACCACGATATTTACGTCAATCACGACGACCTGACAGACGAAAATTTCGTTGCCCTTAACGGCTATGAGCTGGACGTAAGCTGTCACAGCGAGGATGAGCTTGAGGACGGCAAGACCTGTCATCTGTGCTATATCGCTCTTGATAAGAAAAACGACCTTTCACTTTGCTTCAACAAGGATAAATATATCTGGGGCAATGCAAGGCAGTATATTGATAAGCAGCATTATATCGGCACCCCCGATTACGAAAGAGAATATTCCGCCGAGGGCGTAAACGAAATGATTGCATTGGGCAGAGAAAACGGATTCTTTGTAACCTATAATCACCCTACCTGGTCCCTTGAAAGCTATCCTCAGTATTCACGCTACAAGGGAATGAATGCAATGGAAATCTATAACTTTGCAAGTATTGTAGCAGGTTGGGATGACGACAACGGCCATTGCTATGAGGATTTGCTGAATCTCGGCAACAGAATTTACTGCATAGCAGCCGATGACAATCATAACAGAGTTCCCGATACAGATCCCCGATGCGGTTCATACGGCGGATATACTGTTATTGCTGCCCCTGAGCTTGAATATTCCGCAATTACCAAGGCGCTTGTTGAGGGTAATTTTTATGCATCAACGGGCAATTACGTTAAAAAAGGTCCCGAAATCAAATCCCTCGTTTATGAAGACGGAAAGGTTACTATCAAGACCTCCGAAGCCCGCCAGATTATGATAATGCACAATATCCGCAGATGCTCCTGCGCTAATGCCCTTGACGGAGAAAGCATTACCGAAGCGACCTTTAATGTAGAAAACGCCAAGTGGTTCCGCATTGTTGTAATTGATAATTACGGCTTCAAGGCATATACAAACGCATATTTTATTGATGAACTCAAATAAAAAAAGATGTGGTGAAATATAAAAGTTTCATCACATCTTTTTTAATGATAAAAATTATTTATTTGAGATGCCAACAAGTTCATCAAATGTTGTATCTAAAACATTACAAAATGCTAACAATTCAATATCTGTCACAAATCGTTTACCTGCTTCAATTCGCTGTATGGCATTTTTATCAATATTCAGTCCTATAAGCTGCAACTTATCAGCAAGTTCACGTTGAGATATTTTCATTTCTTTACGTATTTTAGATATTGTTTGACCACAAATATTATTTTTATTGTTATCGGCTTTGTTTATAAACATACATTGTCCCTCACTTTTTGACATTTTGTGCTTGTCAATGAGAAAATTATATGTTATAAATATATGTAATATGACATTCACTGAATGTCATATTACATGAGATAAGACAAAATTGGAGGGAAAAGTATGAGTAATACTCAGTGCCCAAATTGCAAAGAAGTGTTTGAAGGAGATGATTTATTTTGTCCTTTATGTGGGGGAAAGCTTGAAGAAATAGCATCTGACGGCAAGTTAAATACCATAGAAGGAAAAAATAAATCTTGTCCATACTGTGGAAACGCTGTTGACAGCGATGATTTGTTTTGTAGTACCTGTGGATTTAAATTCAACTCAAAGGAAAGAACTAATGAATATGATGTAAACAATGGAATTGGGTTTGCAAACAATATGAATAGTACAACAGAATCATATGCTGATTACTATGCAAAACAGTTGGATAGCGGTAATTCTCAAGTTCCTAAAAATTCTATTGCAAAATCGCTTTCTCTGTATTTCAAAAATTACAAAAATTTCGAGGGAAGGACAAGACGCTCTGATTTTTTTCAAGCAGTTATAGCTATCTTGCTCATTTGTTTAGTTGGTATAATTGTTCCAATGTTCTTTTCGGTATTTAATAAGGAACTTGAGGTAATAGGCAGTTTATTGACAGTGCTGTTTATATTTTTTGCATTAATAAATGTTATTCCGTTGGCAGCTATTTTTTGCAGACGACTTAATGATGCCGGCTTTCCACTTTTGGTTCTTTTATTAGTCTTTATACCCCCGTTGATAATTGTACTTTTAATAATGTGTACGAAGGATAGTGTTAAAGGCGCAAATAAACATGGGGAAAGCCCAAAATACCCTAATAATGTATTTATCCCAGAAATATAGTGAGAGGAGAAAACTAAATGTTTTGTACCAAATGCGGCTCTAAACTAGGAGAAGCTTGCTCTTTTTGCCCTAAATGTGGTGCACCTGTTAAGGCGAGATATTTTGAAAATGAGAGTAAAGAAATGTATCGCGGAAGAGTAAAGCAGTGTAAATATTGTGGTGGTCCGCTTGGTGAAGGAACCACAATTTGTCCAACATGCGGAGCTAAAATTGGAAATGATGTTGCTAAATCAAGTGTTAGAGACTTACGAGAACAGCTTATGGCAATTGAATCTACGCGCCAAACAAGAGGTGGTATCACTTCAGCGTTAAGTGGTGTTAACAAAGCTGATGAGATAAAGCTTAGCTTGATAAGGAACTATCCTATTCCAAATAACATGTCAGATATACTTGAGTTTGCTTTGTTTGCTCTCCAAAATATAAATGTAGATTTGTCAAAACAGACATTTGCCAAGACCACATCAAGAACAATCAATTCACTTATTGGTGCACGAAGTGCAAGTGTTGAAACGACAATAAGTGATGCATGGGTTTCAAAAGCGGAAGAGTGTTATAATCAGGCTGCTGTTTATTTTTATGATGAACCTGAGTTTCTTAGACTTGAAAATATGTATTTAGCAAAAATGAAAGCACTCGGCAGAACCGTAATGAAGTATAATATTGTAAAAAGCACTAACATTACCTCGAATGGTAATGAATCTGTAAATAATAATTTCAATGCAGGGACGCCAAACAAATTTATCGGAACAATAAATGATATTGGCGAAACCGTTAAGGAAAAATGGGATGGGGTTACAGAAAATAGTGAACCTGTAAATAAAAGTGCTGATAAGTCGATTTCATTTTTTAGAGAAGAGATTGATTGATAACAGCGACGTATAAAAGCCGATGCACTATCAAAGTGCATCGGCTTTTTGTGCGCGAATAAATGTGTTGACTATACAATAATTTGTGCTTGCATTATCTTTTACCGGGCAAGGATACAGTATTTGAAAATACCTACAAACTGCAGGACGCTGCCTGCAAGTATGAACAGATGAAAAACGCTGTGCATATATTTTTTCGTAATGCCCATTTTGAAGAATATCATGCCGGTGGTGTAGGTGATACCGCCGATTAAAAGCCAGAATATAAAGTGGATTCCGTAGGTGCTGATCATGGGCTTAAAGGCAAACAGAGCACACCAGCCGACGATGAAGTAACAGCTCATGGCAATGGGAGCATATTTGTGAAAATCAATGGCGGTGAAGGTGACGCCGAAAGCGGTTATAAGGGGCAATACGATAATATATACGAGAAACAGAGTGGGGTGCTGTTTTCTTATTCCCGTCATCAGTATGGGCAGATACGTTCCGAAAATAAGGGCGTATATGGTACAGTGGTCAAGCACCTGAAATACCTTTTTGGGCATTTCGGCTTTCAAACCGTGATAAATTGCGGATACAGAATACAGAAAAACCATCATGGATCCGTAAATTACTCCGCTGACTACTCCGCTGTAATTTTTGTTCAATGCGCCGAAAACCGCGCAAAGTACAACTACAATGATACCGAATGCACCGCCCACAATATGAGAAGTCATATTAAAAATCTCTTCTCCGCGGGTGTATGAAGGCAGCTTCCTTTTTGAAAGAGGTGTCCTCAGCAAATAATCATCTCCTTAGATTTTTCCTTTCACGGATATTGTATCCAATGTCCGTTCCGACGGCAACCTACTGAATGAAATGCAACTCTACCCGCAAAAAAACCGATTCTACTGTACCGAAAAACCTCTCTACTCACAGTAGAACTCAGTAATATCAAGGGTTTTGCTTGATTTTTTGTTGGAAATGTGTATAATAAATTAAAATGTAACGAAACAGGTGAGAACTATGCAGGAGCAGGACCTGAGAAAAACCATTGCAGAAAAAATCACACATTACCGCAGACACGCAGGGCTTACTCAGAGCCAGCTTGCGGAAAAACTGAATTATTCCGATAAATCCGTTTCAAAGTGGGAGAGAGGTGAGGGCCTGCCGGATGTAATCGTTCTTTGCAGAATGGCAGAGCTTTTCGGGATTACTCTTGATGATCTTACCGCCATGGAAAAGCCGGTGACAATCCCCGTAAACATTAAAAAGTCAAGACACAGGATAATTACCGCCCTTGCGGTGCTTCTGGCGTGGCTTGCGGCATCGGCGGCATTCTTTACTCTGAAACTGCTGGATGTATTCATTGACTGGAGCTTTTTTAATAAGAGCTGGCTTATGTTTATATATGCCGTACCCGTTTCGTTTATTGTACTGACGGTATTCGGCTGTTTATGGTACGGTACTCTTTTCCGAATTATCAGCGTCAGCGGAATAATCTGGAGCTTATTTCTGTCAATTCGTCTTTCCGTTTCGGTGGAAGCGCTGAATTATCTGCTGATAGTCTGTATAATTCTTCAGGCAATGACGGTTCTCTGGTTTTTCCTTATAGCCAAGGGAAAGCATATTAAATGAAAGGCGAGGTGGATTAAATGCAGGAATCAGGTGAAATGTATCTTGAAACCATCCTCATTCTCGGTAAAAAGCAGAATAAAGTCAGAGCCGTTGATGTTGTAGACGAAATGGGCTTCTCAAAGCCATCCGTCAGCAGGGCAATGGCGAAGCTGAAATCCGATGAATGCATTATAGTTGATTCGGCAGGTTATATTGCCCTTACCGAAAAAGGCAGAGGAATAGCGGAAAAAATATATGAACGTCATCAGTTTCTTTCCGAAATACTGATATCTCTGGGTGTTGATCCCACCACTGCGGCGGAGGATGCCTGCAAAATGGAGCATGATATCAGCGATGAGTCACTTGAAGCAATCAAGAGGTCGTTTACGGGAAAAATGAAAAAGGAGTGATTTAACTCTATGAAAAAGAGAATACTTGCTTACAGAAAAAGAATTGACGCTTGCCTCTCGGGAGAAATCGTGATTGACGACTGGAAAGCATTGCTTGAGGAGCATCTTATCCAGGTGGGCTTCTTCCAGCACGAAAGACTTATCCATCTGATAGTGACCGTGCTTTTTGCCATTATGACGGTTGCGGTATTGCTGGTGCTTGTGGTTACCGAATATATGCCCCTTGTCATACTTCTTTTACTTCTTTTCGTTCTTCTTATCCCCTACATAAAGCATTATTATCTGCTTGAAAACGAAACCCAGAAAATGTATAAGCAGTATGACGAAATGCTGAAGAGAATCAACGGAAGATAATACCTGTGAATTTCACATAAAAGTAATACGGATACCCCGAAAGGAGTATCCGTAATTTTTTTGTCTTATTTTGCGGGAATGTACTGAATTGTGAAGCAATGAGATCTGATTCCGTTATTCAGTACGCTTGACCTGAAGGTGTTGCCCTTCATTGAGATTCCGCCTACGCTCATATCCACTACGTAGCCGATGCCTTCGCTGTATGCTTTATCCTGAGAAAGAATCCTGATCCAGGTTGAAGGATCGCTGCCGAGAGAAGCATTCTTACTGTAATTGGTAATGAGCTTCTTCATGTCGTCTTTGGTGTAAATCTTTGTTGAAACGCTTACGGTTTCGGGGCTTGAAACACCGCCGCAGAGATATGCCACGTCGCCGCCCCATACGTATTTGGAAGCAGTCGTCTTACCGGGGCAGGATGCAAAGTAAACCGTATTGGCATACTTATTGTTGTATTTCAGACAGTAGGGTTGAGGAGTTTCACTTGCACTTGAAATATTAAGCACGGAAAGAACTGCCTTTTCAACGTTTGTGCCCGAATAAGAGAAGTTGCTCTTGTAGGACTGAAGCGAATCAAAGTTGTCGTTATTTGCCTTCGCAACGGTATATGCCGCAACTGCCTGGGCCTTGAGTGCTTCCATGGGAGAGGAAGGACCGATTTCCTGAGCTATCGTCTTGCAGAGGAATTCAACAAGGGTAATCTGCGAGCCGCCTCTGTTGACGGTCTTTGCTGCGGTAGTGTCCTTTACGAGGGTAGTGCCGGGATAGTATGCGGAAAGAATCTGTGAGAAGCTCTTTCCCTGGTTTGCCATTGCGATTGCACCGAGCTGACTCATGCCTACGCCGTGGCCGAAGCCGTATACCGTAAATACGAATACTCCGCCGCTTGCGGGAATGCTGATACCCTCATAGGGATTGGTGACGTAGGTGAGAGGATTGTCTCTGTTGTAGGTGCCGGATGAATCCTTTTTGTGGAATTCAAGGTGAAGATGTGAAGTGGTGGCGTTGCCGGTGTGACCGATACGGCCTATCATCTGACCTTTTTTAACGGATGCACCCTGGCTGACCGAAATGCTCTGGGCGTGGCAGTATTTGGAACGGATGCCGTTGCCATGATCGATTACGCAGTAATTTCCGAAGCCGTTGTTATCGGCGTTGTCGTTCTTTACCTCGATTACGGTGCCTGCACCGCACGCGTAGAAGGGCTCGCCTTCGGTAGTGCCGTCCTTGAGCAAAATGTCGATGCCACCGTGAGCTCCGCCGCTGCTGTAATTGGGATAACCTGCAGTTATCTCGCTTACATGAATCAGGGGCCAGCCGTAGCTTGCAATCTGAACGGTGGATTCACCTCCGCCGATGGGATTATTCGGGGGACTAACCGTTCCTCCGCCTATAAGTGACATAAAGAAATTCAGAATAACCATCAAAAAGGACATGAGCATTGATAATATTTGTTCCATAGTTGCCTCCTTTTCAGTTGAAATTATGGAAAATATTTGGTTTCAATCTATTCAAAAAGCACGCTTGGTGCTGTTAAAAGCAAATTGAGTTACGGATTTCAGTTCATGCAAAAGCACAGAGAAAGAGCGATTGCGAACTGAGCGATATAGTAGGTGACGTGGTTTGTAACAATATCAACAGGTCTGTTCTTTCCGGTGCCGAAGTACGTTCCGCTGAGGATGAAATCCGAAATCATAAAGAATATACTGCCGCCGAAGACGATATCAAGACCGATGTTGCGGAAGCCGTGAAGCTTTGCCAGGGAGAATGAGAATGCTCCCAGAGAAATGAGGAATGCGGAATAAACCGAAACGATGAGTCTGTACTGACCGTAATCCAGCTTCATAAGCTTTTCGGAGAAATACATTCCGATTGCGATTACTATGCTGATTACCGCGGGGATGATGATGGCCTTTGCATTGCCTTTGACATAGAACTCGCTTATGAGTCCCACGTCATAGAAAACGTGGCCGAAAAGGAACGAAATGAAGCCGGCGTTGGTATAAGTTGCTTCGGATTTTCTGTGGGCATATTTAAGGTCAAGAGCGATATCACCGTATGCGCCGCAGACAAGCCCCATTACGATGAAAAAGGTGAATCTGAGACGGGGAGCATCGCAGGCGCCGAAAGCGATACTGCTGAGAGCCGTTGCGATAAAGCAAAAGGAAACAAGTGCTTTTATCATTGCAACAAAGGGTGTGGCACCTTTTACTCTTTTGATGCAGAATAATATAAGGAGTGCCGCGCCTGCACAGGAAAACAGAATGGGAATTATCATAAAATCACCTCGGAATAATATGAGGAACTATTACGCTTGTGAAAAATGCTTGACCTTACCCTCCGTAACACCGCCTAAAAATACGGATGCGGTGCTTTCAAAGAATTCCGGATTATCGCTGACATAATATTCTCTTTTACCGCCTTCTCCGTTATTCAGAAGGCCGGATTTACGAAGACCGGCTTCAAGGGCTTCGGCGGCGGCATCGGATGAACTGATGAGGGTGACACCGGGGAGTATTTCCGAGATTACGTCATAGAGCAGAGGATAGTGAGTACATCCCAGCACAAGGGTGTCGATATTCTGTTCTTTAAGGGGCTCGAGATATTCACGAAGTACCGTTTCAATTACCCCGTCGTTTTTTCTGTATCTGTTGTTTTCGACCAGAGGAACAAGCAGAGGACACGCCTTGCTGATAACCGTCAGAGAGGGATTTATCCTGCCTATGGCTTTTTCGTAGGCACCGCTGCTGACTGTGGCGTTGGTGGCGATAACGCCTATTCTGCCGTTCTTTGTAATTTCGGCGGATTTTTTTGCCGCCGGATTAACCACTCCGAAAAACGGAAGGGGAAACATTTTGCTGACCGTATCGCGGGCAATGGAATCTGCCGTGTTGCAGGCGATTACAACGGCTTTGATATTGAATTTTGAAAGGAATTTTACGTCGTCAATGACGTATTCCGTAATCTGTTCCTTTGACCTGGAGCCGTAGGGCACGTGAGCCGTGTCACCGAAATATACTATGTTTTCATCGGGTATGGTCTCAATGATGCTCTTAACAACGGTCAGACCGCCTACACCGGAGTCAAATACGCCGATAAAGTCGCTGTTGCTCATATTATCCTCACAGAGAGTTTACGATTTTTTTGAAATGCTCTCCTCTTTCCTCAAAGCAGCTGTACTGATCAAAGGAACTGGTGGTGGGGGAGAGAAGCACCGTATCACCGTTAACGGCAATCTTATTTGCTTCGGCAATTGCCTCTTCAAGGTTTCCGACAACGATTCCTTCGTCACCCACAAGCTCTTTGACGAGACGGGGACCGCAGAAACCGAAGCCGATGACCTTCTTAACGGGTGCAAGATGCTTTTTGAGTTCGTCCATGGGAAGACCTTTTTCAAAGCCGCCTACAAGCAGAATCACGCCTTTGTCAAAGGATTTGACGGCCGTAATGGTGGCATCGGTATTCGTTCCCTTGGAATCATTATAGTATTTAATGCCGTTTATTTCGCGGACAAATTCGATTCTGTGTTCAACACCGCTGAAGGAGGAAACTGCATCAATGATTGTTTCATTGTCAATTCCAACTGCCTTTGCGGCGGAAACGGCGATGATTACGTTCTGGAGATTGTGTTTACCTACAAGACGGATTGCACTTAAGGGAAGCACTTTCTCCCCTTTGATGAACATATATCCGTCCTTTATGTACGAATCCTTATCCGTACTGTCAAGACTGAATGAATTTATTTCGCATTTTACGGGATAGCG
Source organism: Clostridia bacterium (assembly GCA_024404015.1). Lineage (GTDB taxonomy): Bacteria > Bacillota > Clostridia > Oscillospirales > Acutalibacteraceae > CAG-177. The sequence continues at coordinate 41,843 of JAKSQQ010000002.1, read as the reverse complement.
TGCCGTGTATTCGGCAAGCACTTCGTCATCCGTATTGAGGATGAATGTGTCGCTTCCCTGCATATTGCGGTAAACCTCGGTCTTGGACTTATAATAGTTATCAAGTCCTCCCATGAAGTCAACGTGGTCGGGAGTGAGATTGATAATCGTAGCGACTTGGGGTCTGAATTTATCAATATTGACAAGCTGGAAGTTTGAAACCTCCAGAGCAATGTAATGGCCGCCCTCGTTCATAAGGTTATTTTCCATAACTATTTCGCAAAGGGGGATGCCTATGTTGCCGCAAAGATGTGCCTTGCCGGGAAATGCCTTATTAAGTATTGCATAAACAAGGGAAGTAGTTGTGGTCTTGCCGTTGGTACCCGTGATTGCAATGTAATGCTGGGGCTTTGATACGATATAGGCAAGTTCGATTTCCGTAATTACGGGTATATTTCTTGAAGCAAGCTCAGCCATTTCGGGTGTTCTGTAAGGAACGCCGGGATTTTTTACCACTAAATCCCAGTCTCTCTGAAATACGGACATGCTCTGGTCTGTGATTTCAACGCCCATGGAAATGAGTCGGTCCGCTTCCTTGATGTCTTCTTTCTTTTTGCTTTCTGAAAGGGTGATAACCGCGCCCAGGGTTTTAAGTACCTTGATTGCCGCCATGCCGCTTCTTGCGAGACCTACGACAAGTACCTTTTTACCTGTAAAATCCATCTGAATCTGCTCCTCAGTCAAATAATGATGCTATGATGTTTGCCAGCTTATTGATGACCGAGTAAGCCGCATTCGTCTGTGATGGGCTTGTCCAGTCTGTGGCGGGTGATGTGATTACGGCTGCTCTGCCTGAGCCCATGACTGAAAGAGTCTTGTTGGCTATTGCGAGGTTTCCTTTTGAATTGGGATGAATCGTGTCTACGGCAATGTAGTCGCTGTGACCTGCAAACGCGGACTCAACGTCAACCACGGTAAATGAACCGGAATGATTTGCAAGGTAGGTTTTTATTGTGTTGTTGACAGCGTTTACGCCTTTTTGATAAACCCTTCTGAGGGAATTGTCGCAGGGATTGTAAAGAGTTTGTATCAACAGCTTTGCTTTGGGATTTAATTCTTTGATTTTTTCAATGATATCTGCAAAATTTGCGGAAAACGATTTCTGTATGGAATTGAACATGAAATCCGCATTTATGAGTCCCGTGAATAAAAGCAGGGGAAGATTGGAGGTGAGAAAATCGTTTCCGCCTATTGATATCTGGATTATTTCCGCTTCCCTTACTGCCGATTTTACCGAAGAGGTGTCAAGATAGAGGAGAAGTGCCTTTGAGGTCATTCCGTTAACTGCAAGGTTCTTGTAATTATAGCCGTTTGTATCCGCTACGATTTTACCGTAACAGCCCGCATTGGAATTAACGATTCCCTGACCGTAGGCAATGGAATCCCCAAGCAGGAGATAGTCCGTCTTTGATGTCGCGAATGAGGCAACGGGGAAGCAGCAGATTATCAATACCGCCGCCAGAATTATTGATAAAAAAGAACTTATTTTCTTCATTTTATATCACCTGAAAACGTATGTACTGCAGAGAAAAATGCTTGCTGAAAAATAGCCGCACTTTCCATATTACTTGGGACATTATATCACTATTTTTACAAAATGTAAACCCCCCCTTGTTTTGCGGGAATCGGGAAGGGGCATTTTTGAATGTCGGACAGCAAAAAAACACCCTCCGTTGGGGGAATAACGGAGGGTGTTTTTGCTATATGTGATTATTTTTGTGTTGCGTCGTCGGTAAGGGCAACTGCTTTATCAAAGATATCCTCAACTTCCTTTGAGGGTGCCTTTGTGCAGAGCGTAACAATGATAGCGACAACAAGGGATACGATAGCACCGGGTATGATTTCGTAAATGCCTGAAAGTGTTGACAGTACGGTGTTTCCTTCAACGATGCCCAGCTTGTCCTGGTTGAGGATAAGAAGCCATGCAGCGTCTACTGCCGCACCGGAGATAATACCTGCAAGAGCGCCTGCAAAGTTAAATCTCTTCCAGAAGAGTGAGAGCATAAGAACTGCACCGAATGCCGCACCGAAGAGACCCCATGCGTTTTCTACAAGACCCATGATTGTACCGGAATTGGGATTGGAAGCAATGATAACCGCGATTATTGAAATTGCGGCAACAACGATTCGACCTGCCCAGAGCATTTCCTTGTCACTTGCCTTGTTCTTGCGAATGATGGGCTTATAAAAGTCGCTTGCAAATGCCGATGAGGAAGCGAGAAGCTGTGAATCGGCGGTTGACATTGAAGCGGCGAGGATAGCGGTAAGAATGATGCCTGAAATGATTGCGGGGAAGAGGAATCTTGACATCTGGATGAATACCGTTGAACTGTCGTCAAGATTGCCCAGAAGAAGGTGACCTACGCAGCCGGCGGCAACGGAGAAGATAACGATGAGAACGTTCCAGCTGATGCCGATTTTTGCACTCTTCTTAAGAGATTTATCGGATTCAAGGGACATGAATCTTACGATTATGTGAGGCATTCCGAAGTATCCGATACCCCAGCCGAGACCTGAAAGGATATCCTTCCAGCTTGAGAAAAGATTCCAGTAACCGTCGGGAAGAGTGTAGCTTGATGTGTCTGCAGCATTGCCGCCTTTGATTACGAAAACGGCAACGATGGGAGCCGCAAGGAGAGCTGCCAGCATAAGCATGCCCTGGAAGAAGTCGGTCCAGCAAACTGCGTTGAAACCGCCGAGGAAAGTATAGATAAGAATGATTGCAGCCGCAAGATACATTGCAACTGTGGGATCAAGACCGATAACCGTGTTGAAAAGAGTACCGCAGGCCTTCATGCTTGAAGCGGCATAAACCGTATAAGCAATAAGGAAAATAACCGCACAGATAACTCTGATTGCACTGCTCTTGGAAAGGAATCTGTTGGTAAGATACTGGGGAATGGTAATGGAGTCATTTGCGGTGATTGTGAACTTACGGAGTCTGGGAGCCATGAAAATCCAGCTCAGCGTATAACCTATGGCAAGACCTATGGCAATCCAGGATTTGCTGATGCCCGCAACGTAGATTGAAGCGGGAAGACCCATAAGCACCCAAGCACTCATGTCGGAAGCACCTGCGGAAAGAGCGGAAACCCAGGGACCCATTTTACGGCCGCCGAGGAAGTAGTCCTTTTCGCCGTTTTCCTTTGACTTAACAAAGAAGTAAATACCGATACCCAGCATAAATGCAAGGTATATAACGAAAATAACGAATTCCGTTACGTTGATTTTTCCTGTAAACATAACAATACCTCTCAAAACTCTGATTTAGCAGTTTTCTATAAAATTACCCGCATATATTAACACACATTAAACAAGAATGCAATATAGAATGATGTACAGAATGATGTTTACACGAAATTGACAAATATGTTGAAAAATAAGAGATATACGGCAGAACATTCGTCAAGAACGGATTGTTTACAGTCATTAATTTTGGATTTTCAAGATAAAAACCGAATCTGCCGCAGCAGATCCGGTCGGTAAATTATATTTTTGATTCGTATTTTTCAATAAGCTCTCTTGCAATCGCAACCGTATCGCCGTCGGTGGGCTGTTCGGGGTCTGCGGTGGCAAGCCATTTCTTTTCAAATTCCGCGAATCTCTTGCAGAAATCGTTTCCTCTGTATTCGTTTCTCTCGTTGTAACGGTGCTTTGTTGCGGTGGAGAATTTACGTCTATGAGGGAATTCAATGGCAAGCTGCTCATAAAAGCTTTGCCAGCGTTTTGCGTAGTAGGTACCGATGAGACCCCCCCATTCCTTCCAGGCGTAATCATAGTTGATTGAATCCATGACGGGACCCCAAACGGTGACTTGAGTAAGGAGATTGAGTTCAAAATTTTCTCTCTCCTTCTTTGCCAGCTCCTCATCCTCTGATTTGATTGCAAGCTCGCCCGCATCGGCCAGATGCTTTGCAAGGGTTAATTCGGGTCTTGTCTGAAGCAGCTCGTCAAGCTCTTCGCATATACGCAGAAAGGCGTTGGAGGAACGCTCGAATGTCTTTACGTCTTTTTCACGGAAGCCCTTGATTGTGTTGTCAAACAAAACGGAGCAGTAATTTGAAAGCACCTGTCTCGTCATGTCGCATACGTCGTAAACGTAGCCGTCGGTATGTGCATTTTCTGCCTTGAGAAGTGCCTTTACCGCCTCAAGCAGGTCTCTGTTTTCGTAGCGAAGCTCACGGTGGTCGTTGGGAGCTGTATGCTGAAGCTCTGTGTCGGGTCTTGCACAGATTACGGAGCCGGTTTCTCTGCCGGTGCAGTTGTCGTTGTAGCAGGATTTATGAAGCAGATGAGCCGCTTCTTTGAGACATTTTTCATCACTTCCCCAGCGGCGCTCCGCATAGTCGTCAAGCCAGGAATCAAGGTCAACGGGCTTATCCTCGGTAAGCATTTGATATGCTAAATCATAGTAAAGAGGATTCTGATAAACACCTTCGGGGAAAAGACCCGTACCCACACAGTTTTCCGCTTTGTTCAGGGCGTATTCGTTGGATGCAACCTTACCGATACTGCCGTGGAGGGTGGTTCTGTCACCGAAGGAATGAACGCTTCCCATGATGTAATCGTGTCCCCAGAATTCCTCTGTCTGAGCATGCTTTGAGCTGTCGATGTCAAGGATGAGCAATCTGCCCACGGGTATTGATTTTACAAGCTTTTCATACAATGACCAGCTCTGCATTACCCATACGGATTCGGGGTCAAAATCCTTGTACATGGTGTCTATTGCCCTGCCTACCTTCCAAAGGTAATCCTTCTGCTTTACGGGGGGCTCGTTTTCATGGAAGGGGTCGCAGATATAGTAATGATATGAACCGAAAAGCTGACGCTGTTTCTCAAGGAATGCGGTGCCGAATTTCTTGAATGCCACATCGGTGGGGTCAATGATGCAGGTTACTCTGAAATTGCACCAGCCCTTGACCATTGCCATTCTGAATCTGGGAAATTCGGGGCATCTTCTGAGAGTATGGGGAACCGTACCGGAAAAGCCCTGCTGAATGGGAGTCATACCGAGCTCAACCTCACGGTCAATGATTTTTTTGCCCAGTTCAAGTCTTTCTTCAATATATTTTACGTCGGTCAGACTGAAGTAACTGTCAATGTTTCCCATAAGCTGCCATGCCCAGAAGCCGGGACCGCTCAAATAGGAAAGGGCACCTTTTTCGCTGTATTTGAAATCACGCAGGGTGTAGTACCATACGGCTTCACTGCCCACCACGGAGAGGGGCATATTGATGCCGTTCATTGCCATAAAATCAATTTCTTTTTCCCACCTGTCCCACTTCCAGAAGGCGGTTGAATAACCGAAGGTGCAGTAATTCAGATATGCTCTCTTCTGCCGGGGGATTATCTTTGAAAGCTTTCCGTCAAAAAGGGGAGCCGCGGTAACGTTGATTTCGGTATTTCCACAATGGGAAAAATTAACTCTGCAATACTTTTTAAGGTAGGTATAGTAACCCATTGCCTGACTGATTTTGCAGTCTCCCGCAATGACGATTTTACCGTTTTCACAGTAAACCTCGTAGGTGTTTTTGCCGTCTGCACACGGAATGTCCCTGAGCTCAAAGAGGTCTGCAATATCGGGTGTGTTTCTGAGAATAAGGTTTTTCAATTCGATTTCTCCTTTTCGAGATATGGAGTAATTATACAACAGCCGTGCCGAATGCACAACAGTTTTTTGCCAAGTGTAAAAAAATTATGAAATTTGATTATTTCCCTTTACACATACGCAAAAATAATATAAAATAGGTAAAATTCCATTTTGGGAGGTATGTCCTTTGAACAATCCCGTATATAAGCGTATCCTTTTGAAAATCAGCGGTGAAGTCCTTGCAGGCGATGCAGGTCACGGCTTTGATTTTGACGTTATCAATTCTATTTGCGAGGCGGTAAGGCAGCTTAACGATATGGACGTAGAGGTAGGTCTTGTTGTAGGCGGAGGCAATTTCTGGAGAGGAAGAAGCGGCGGCAGTATGGACCGTACCAGAGCAGACCATATCGGTATGCTTGCAACGGTAATGAATTCTCTTGCTCTTGCGGATTCTCTGGAACAGCTTAACGTTCCCGTCAGAGTTGAAACCGCTATTGAGATGCCCCAGTTTGCGGAGCTTTATATCAGAAACAAGGCGGTTCGTCATCTCGAGAAGGGAAGAGTCTGCATCTTCGGCGCGGGAACCGGAAACCCCTTCTTCTCAACGGATACCTGTGCAGCCCTCAGAGCCGCGGAAATCAAGGCAGACGTTCTGCTGAAGGCAACAAACGTTGACGGCGTCTACGATAAGGACCCCAATAAATTTGCCGATGCCGTCAAGTACGATAATGTTTCACATTCGGAGGTTCTTGAAAAGGATCTTAAGGTAATGGATGCCGCGGCGGCTTCACTTTGCCGTGAAAATAACATCAACATTCTCGTTTTCAACCTCAGCGACCCTCAGAATATCGTAAGAGCCGTATGCGGTGAAAACGTAGGCACACTGGTAAGCAACAACTGATTTACAACATAAACAACGGAGGTTTGACTATGGAAACTTTATTTGCTCAGACAAAAGAAAAAATGGAAAAGACTCTTAAGGCACTCAGCAACGAATACATTCAGCTTAAGGCAGGCAGAGCCAACGCAAACGTTCTCGATAAAATCAGAGTAGATTATTACGGCACGCCCACTCCGATAAATCAGCTTGCGGCCGTTTCCGTGGCAGAGGCAAGAATCCTTGTTATTCAGCCCTGGGATAAGACTACCATGCAGCCCATCGAAAAGGCAATTCAGGCCTCCGATATCGGCATCAATCCCCAGAATGACGGTACGGTTATCCGCCTTATGTTCCCCACCCTTACCGAGGAAAGACGTAAGGAGCTTGCCAAAGACGTAAAAAAGATGGCAGAGGAATCCAGAGTAGCAATCCGCAATACCAGAAGAGACGCTCTCGATAAGGCAAAGAAAATGGAAAAGGCATCCGAAATCACAGAGGACGACCTTAAGGACTGCGAAAAGAAAATCCAGGATTTCACGGATAAGTATATCAAAGAAATCGACAAGGCTTCCGAAGATAAAGAAAAGGAAATCATGTCCGTATAACGGTGTAAATTATGACCGAAGAACAGTTAAAAAGTATTCAGCTGCCTAAGCATATAGGTATCATAATGGACGGTAACGGCCGCTGGGCAAAGCAACGGGGCCTCGAAAGAACAGAGGGCCATAAGGCCGGAGCCAAGACCTTCAGACGCATCTGCGACTACGGTGCGGACTTGGGTATAGAGGTTATGACTTTTTATGCTTTCTCAACCGAAAACTGGCGCAGACCTCCCAAAGAGGTTGCCGCAATAATGAAGCTTTTCAAGGAATACCTTGAAGAAGCGACTTCAAGAGAGAATGAAAATGAGATGAGAGGCATCCGTCTTCAGCTTATCGGCGAAAAGAAGGGGCTTCCCGACGATATAGTCAAATTACTTAATGCTCTTGAGAAAAGTTCCGCAGATAAAGATGTAATGACGGTAAATCTCGCAATCAATTACGGAGGCAGAGACGAAATACTCCACGCCTTCAAAGCACTGGGCTCAAAGGTAAAATCGGGAGAAATCAATCCCGACAAGCAGACAGAAGACGATATTTCCGCCAATCTTTTTACCGCAGGTCAGCCGGACCCGGACCTTATTATCAGGCCAAGCGGAGAATACAGATTATCCAATTTCATGACCTGGCAGTCGGCATATTCGGAATTTTGGTTTTCGGATATCCTCTGGCCGGATTTTACCACGGATGATCTTGATACGGCAATATTAGACTACTGCAGAAGAAACAGACGCTTCGGAGGCGTTTGAGCCGAAAGGATGTGCTTCAGTTGAAATTATTAAAACGAATAGCGGTAGGTGTTTCACTTGCCCTGGTTGCAATCGGATTTCTCGTACTTCTGGGATACGGTTATACATGGGTTGTTGCAATTCCCATCTGCATTCTTTGTACGGTTTCAATCTATGAAATCCAGAATGTATCGGGATGCAAAAACAAGGTGCTTACTGCTTGCAATATGATTTTTGCAGGACTGTTTCCCTTCTATATCGCATTCAGCGAGCAGATTGAGGGAGCGACCTTTGCCGGCTTCGGTAAGGTGCTTACCGGTGCTTATGTTCTGGCAATGCTCATACTGATGCTCAAAATGTATGACGTCACCAAGTTTGAAAATGTGGCAATGGGACTGTTCGCATCAATCGCCCTTCCCTATGCTCTTTCCACACTTATTCTTTTATTCAACCTGCTTGACGGTTATCCCGAATATTTCTCAAAGTCAATGGCTGTCTACATTGCTCTGATTGCAATGTTCTGCGCATGGCTTTGCGATACATTTGCTTTCTTCATAGGAAGGTCCTTCGGAAAGCATAAGATGGCTCCCAAAATCAGCCCCAAAAAGAGTATTGAGGGTGCAATAGCAGGTATCGTGGGTACCACCTTATCCTCACTTATCGCGTGGATAATCTGCAATCAGTTCTATTTCCACTTTGACACAATCAAATGGTGGATGGTACTTGTCTTTACACCCTTCTGCTGTGTAATCAGTATGTGCGGTGACCTTTCCGCATCGGTTATCAAGAGAAACTTCGGTGTCAAGGACTTCGGAACTCTCTTCCCCGAGCACGGCGGTATGATGGACAGAATCGATTCCTTCATTTTCACAATGTCCTTCACCTATCTTGCAGTAAAGACGATTGTGTCATTTGCAATCTAATATTAACGGGGGCGGCAATGCCGTCCCTTTGTGTCTGTATATCGGAGGTTTTCACATGATTAAAAGTCTTACGGTTTTGGGTTCAACCGGTTCAATAGGCGTTCAGGCCCTTGATGTAGCCCGACTTATGGGGCTTAAAATAGTTGCCCTTACCGCAAATGTGAGGACGGATATTCTTGAAGCTCAGATAAGGGAGTTTCATCCCGGATATGTCGCCGTTGTTGACGAAAAGGCGGCGGCAGAGCTGAAAATCAAAATTGCGGATACGGATACCGTGGTACTTTCGGGCAGCGACGGTGTCAATGAGTGCGCCTCAATGCAGGCGGACACGGTGCTTAACAGTATAGTGGGCATAGCGGGGCTTTGCCCCACGGTCTGCGCGATAAAATCCCGCAACAGACTTGCCCTTGCAAATAAAGAGACCCTTGTTGCAGGCGGAAGCTTCATTACGGAGCTCGCAAAGGAATACGGTGTGGATATTCTTCCCGTTGACAGCGAGCATTCCGCGATTTTTCAGTCTCTGCAGGGATGTGCAGATAAAAAGCAGATAAAAAAGCTTCTGCTTACCGCTTCGGGAGGACCTTTCTTCGGAAAGACCGCTTCGGAGCTTGAAAACGTTACCCTTGAGCAGGCCCTCAATCATCCTAACTGGAGCATGGGTGCAAAAATAACCGTTGACTCCGCTACAATGATGAATAAGGGACTGGAGCTTATTGAGGCGGCCCGTCTGTTTGACGTAGCCCCGAAGGACATTGATATACTTGTACACAGACAGAGTGTACTTCACTCTGCGGTTATGTTTGACGACAATTCGGTAATTGCACAGTTGGGAGTGCCGGATATGAGAATACCCATTCAGTATGCTCTCACTTATCCCGACAGATTTGTCAGCCCCGTTCGTGAGCTTGACCTTGCGGAATATGCTTCTCTCACCTTTGCAAAGCCCGATTACGATACATTCAGATGCATCGGCTGCTGCCGTACCGCTCTTGAAAAGGGCGGAATTTATACGACCGTAGTCAATGCCGCCAATGAGAAAGCGAATGAGCTTTTCAGAAAGGGCAAAATCAGATTCGGTGATATTGCCCGTTCCGTTGAGAAATCCCTTGAATTCAGCGGAAACGGTATTGATATGACACTTGAAAACATACTTGAAACGGATAAAATCATCAGAAAAGAAACGGAGGAGATGTGGCAATGATTTCAATGGCAATCAGTGCATCCGCAATATGGGGCAAGGTCTGGCCCATACTGCTTGCAATCCTGTTTTTCGGTCTGCTGATTTTCCTTCACGAGCTGGGTCATTTTACTTTTGCAAAGCTTTTCGGCGTTAAGGTAAACGAATTCTCAATGGGAATGGGTCCCGTGCTTCTCAAGAAAAAGAAAAAGGAAACCCAGTATTCAATCCGTCTTTTCCCCATAGGCGGCTTTGTCAGCATGGAGGGGGAAAGCGAAAACAGCGAAGATGAAAGAGCTTTCTGTAATCAGAAGGCGTGGAAGCGGTTTATCATAATTGCCGCAGGCGGTGTGATAAATCTGATTATGGGTATAATCATACTTACCGTAATGCTCTCACTCAAAACCAACGCAGACGGCAGCGAGAAGCTTATCGGCACAAGGGAAATCCATTCCTTTTATACCGAGGATGCCGCAAGCAGAAAGTACCTTAAAGAAGGCGATGAACTGCTGAAAATAGACGGCAAAAACGTCTTTTCGGGTGACGATATCAATTTCCTGATGCAGAGAAATCAGACGGGATGCTTTGATTTCGTCGTACTCAGAGACGGCAAAAAGGTTGAATTGAAAAACGTTCAGTTCAAGACCTCAAAGTATGAATTCCAGGGCAAGGAAAGAAATTCCATCGTAATGGAATTCTATATCGTGGGCGTTCCCGTTTCATTCAGAAGCGTTGTAACCAATATTATTCCGGAAACTCTTACTTATTCACGGCTTGTTTATCTTTCACTTTTTGATTTGATTACAGGCACCTACGGTATGAGCGACCTTTCGGGTCCTATAGGTACGGTTTCATATATAGCGGATGCGGCGGCTGAATCAAAGAAGAATATGGATTGGAGCTATCTGTGTATGCTGACGGGTATGATCGCCATCAACATCGGACTTTTCAATCTCCTTCCTTTACCCGCTCTTGACGGCGGTCACCTCTTCTTTATCCTCATTGAAATAATATTCAGAAAGCCCGTTCCCAAGAAGCTGGAGGCACTTGTTCACGCAATCGGCATGGTATTGCTGCTTGCGCTTATGGCGGTCATTTCATTCAGCGACATATTGAAGCTTGTTAAAGGTTAGAAGCTATGAACAGACGAAATTCAAAAAAAGTAAGAGTCGGAAATATATATATCGGCGGTGACAGTCCCGTTACAATCCAGTCCATGCTTAATATTCCCGCATCCGATATTGAGGGAAGCGTAAAGCAGGCGGTTGAGCTTGAAAGGGCGGGATGCGAAATTATCCGTGCCGCCGTTCCCGATATGAACGCGGTAAAGCTTATTTCCGCTCTCAAAGAAAATGTTAAAATTCCCGTTGTGGCAGATATTCATTTTGATTATCGCCTTGCCCTCGGCAGTATTGAAGCCGGAGTGGATAAAATCAGAATCAATCCCGGCAATATCGGCTCGGATGACAGAGTCAAAGCCGTGGCGGATGCCTGCAAAGAAAAGAATATTCCCATCAGAATCGGCGTCAATTCCGGCTCCTGCGAAAAGGAAATTCTTGCTGAATACGGCAGTCCCTGTGCAGAGGCGCTGGTTGATTCCGCCATGTATCATGTGTCCCTTCTCGAAAAATTTGATTTCAGAGATATTGTTATTTCAATCAAATCCTCTGATGTTGAGACCATGATTAAGGCGTACCGTCTTGCTGCCGGGAGATGCGATTATCCTCTTCATCTCGGCGTAACCGAGGCGGGAACTTATAACAGCTCTCTTATCAAATCCTCAATCGGTATCGGCTCACTCCTTGCTGACGGCATCGGAGACACAATCCGTGTATCCATGACCGATGAGCCCGTAAAGGAAATTGAAGCCGCAAAGAATATACTGAAGGTACTCGGCCTGGGTAAGCCCGGCCCCGATATAGTTGCCTGCCCCACCTGCGGAAGAACGAGAATTGACCTTATCGGTCTTGCAAAGCAGGTTGAAAGCCGTCTGGCAGGATGCGAAAAAAATATTAAGGTCGCCGTGATGGGATGTGCGGTAAACGGCCCCGGCGAAGCAAGAGAAGCAGACATAGGTATAGCAGGAGGAGACGGCTGTGCCCTTATTTTCAGAAAGGGCGAAATTCTCTGCAAGGTACCCGAAAGTGAAGCAGTTGACAGATTGATTGAAGAGATAGGAAATCTTGATTGATATGAATAAGGACATACTCTATTTTATAGGTGAATATCTGTCCCCCAACATGAGAAAGTATTTTGAGGGGGGCAGGGTTTCGAATATCGGTCTTGATGAGACAACTTCCACCCTCAGCATAGCGGCGGATTTTGAAAAAGTCGTGGACGACCGTGCGGTAGTCGAAACACAGAATATTCTCACCGATGTTTTGAAAATAAAAAAAACAGTCATTTCCTGCCGTTATCCCGAAAGTGAATTCGGCAGGGAGTGTATTCCCGTTTTGCTCAGAGATTTGAAAACGGCTTTTCCCGCGGTATGTGCCTTTACCGGAAGTGCCACCTTTGAAGTAACCGACGATTCTGTGGCTATCCGTGTAAACGAGGGTGCAAAAATGATGTGTGCCATGGGATGCGACACCTTTGTCAGAGACTGGGTAAGCGAGCATTACGGCGGCAAAGCCGTTTCAGTCAGCATTGAGGGAGATATTGACATAAAAGTGGATTCTCCCGAATATCTTGAAATGCAGGCGAGAAATTCCATTGAAGCTCCCGTGAAGGAAATCAGCAAGCCCAAGCCCCCGGTAAAGACTCTTGAGCCCTACGAAAACGCACCTATTTCTCTTGAAAACGCCAAGGTTATTTACGGCGCAGGTATCAGATCAAAGCCGGTCCCTCTTTCGGATATTACGGAGGACCACGGTTACGTCAGCGTATGGGGTAAGATTTTCGGACTGGATACAAAGGAGACAAAAGACGGATTAAGAACCATAATCAATTTCAATATTTACGATAAAACCGTTGCCTTTCCCGTTAAGATTTTTGATAAAAACGAAAACGTAGAAGAGCTGCTTTCCAATCTTAAGGATGGTAAAGTGGGGCTTTTCAGAGGCAAGGTCAAGTATGACGAATACGCCAAAGACTATGTTTTCAATGCAAATGCAGTAACCCTTGTCGACGAGCTTGAGGGTAAAGGGGACGAAGCACCGGAAAAGAGAGTCGAGCTTCATCTGCATACCAATATTTCACAGATGGACGGCTTGTCAAGCCCTGCAAAATTAGTAAAGAAAGCCGCGAAATGGGGACACAAGGCGGTTGCAATTACTGACCACGGTGTAGTCCAGGCCTTTCCCGATGCAGTTGCGGCAGGTAATGAAGCAGGTATCAAGGTAATCCTCGGTATGGAGGGCTATTATGTTGACGATACCGTTACTCCCGTTGTGGGTGACCGTCATATGTCCTTTAACGGCACGTTCATAGTGTTTGACGTTGAATCCACGGGATTGCGTACCGGCTATGACCGTCTTATAGAAATAGGTGCCGTCAGATATAAGGACGGTGCAATGGCAGATTACTTCAGAACCTTTGTTGACCCGGAAAGACCCATTCCGCGAAAGATTACGGAGCTTACGGGTATTGACGATTCAATGGTGAGGGGTGCTCCCAAGGAGGAAGAAGCGGTACGCAGATTTTTTGAATTCTGCGGCGAGGACGTTATACTTGTTGCCCATAACGCCACATTTGATACGGATTTCCTTAAAGCCACCTGCGCCAGACATGATATTCCCTATAATTATACCCATATTGATACTCTCATCCTTTCCCAGGAACTGGTTAAGGGTGTAAAGAATTTTAAGCTTGATACGGTTGCGAAAGCTTTGAAGCTTCCCGATTTTGACCATCACAGAGCAGACGAGGATGCAAGTATCCTTGCCAAGATTTTTGAAAAACTTATTGGTCTCATGAGGGCAGAGGGAATTGAAAGGGTTGAGGAAATCAACGCCGTTATCAAGGCCGACCCGAAACGTCAGAAGAGCCACCACATTATTTTCCTTGCAAAAAATCATGTGGGTCTGAAGAATCTTTATCAGCTTATAACAAAATCAAATCTCAATTATTTCTACCGTAATCCCAGAGTACCTCTCAGCGAGCTTCTCAAACACAGAGAGGGCATTCTCGTGGGCTCTGCCTGCGAAGCGGGTCAGCTTTATCAGGCAGTGTATGCGGGTAAATCCCATGAAACTCAGCTCAGGTACGCTTCTATTTACGATTATCTTGAAATCCAGCCCAACGGCAACAATATGTTTATGGTCCGTGACGGGCTCGTTGAAAGTGAAGAAGAACTCAACGACATAAACCGTCAGATAATTGCTCTTGCAGATGAACTGAATATCCCGGTGGTTGCAACGGGTGACGTTCATTTCCTTGAAAAAGAGGATGCCGTATTCAGAGAAATCATTATGACCGTTCAGGGCTTCTCCGATGCGGATAAGCAGGCACCTCTTTATCTCAAGACAACCGATGAAATGCTGTCGGATTTTGCTTATCTCGGGGCTGAAAAGGCAAAAGAAATCGTAGTTGATAATCCCAATCTCATTGCGGATATGTGCGAAAGCATGAAGCCCTTCCCCGACGGCACGTTTCCTCCCCATATTGACGGCTCCGAGGAGGATTTGACGAGAATTTGTCACGAGAGAATGGAAGCCCTTTACGGCTCGCCCCTTCCTCAGTACATAAAGGAACGACTTGACAAGGAATTGTCATCAATTATCAAAAACGGCTTCGCCGTGCTTTACATGATTGCACAGAAGCTTGTTAAAAATTCAATGGACCACGGCTATTACGTGGGTTCAAGAGGATCCGTCGGCTCCTCATTCGTCGCCTTTGCATCGGGAATTTCCGAGGTTAATCCTCTGGCACCCCACTATCTGTGTACAGAATGCAAACACAGTGAATTTTTCCTGAACGGTGAGTACGGTTCCGGCTTTGATATGCCTCCCAAAAACTGTCCCGTCTGCAATAAGCCCATGGTACGTGACGGACACGATATCCCCTTTGAGACTTTCCTGGGCTTCTACGGAGATAAATCTCCCGATATTGACCTGAACTTTGCAAGTGAATATCAGTTCTATGCCCACAGATATACAGAGGAGCTTTTCGGCGAAAAGCACGTATTCAAAGCAGGTACAATCGGTACGGTTGCAGAAAAGACCGCCTTCGGATATGTAAAAAAATGGATAGAGGAAAAGGGAAAAGCCAATATTACGAATGCGGAAATGACCCGACTTGCAATGGGCTGTACCGGAGTAAAGAGAACTACGGGCCAGCATCCCGGCGGAATGGTTGTTATTCCCAATGATAATGTTGCGGAGGATTTTACTCCCATTCAGCACCCTGCAGACGATGCGGAATCCATTCACAGAACAACCCACTTTGACTTCCATTCCCTTCATGATACGATTCTGAAGCTGGATAATCTCGGTCACGAAGTTCCTACCCTCTACAAGCACCTTGAGGACCTTACCCACACCTCGGTAATGGATGCGGACGTATGCGATCCCAAGCTTTATGAGATGCTTACCTCACCCGCACCTTTGGGCGTAACTGCAGAGGATATTGAATGCCCCACGGGTACTCTTTCATTGCCGGAGCTGGGCACTAACTTCGTTTTGGGAATGCTGACGGAAGCAAAGCCCCGAAATTTCTCGGATATGCTTCAGATTTCGGGTCTTTCTCACGGTACAGACGTATGGGTAGGCAATGCTCAGGAGCTTATCAGAAACGGCACCTGCACCATTTCGGACGTTATCGGAACCCGTGACAGTATCATGGTTTACCTTATTCATAAGGGCCTTGATAACGGCATGGCTTTCAAGATTATGGAAATCGTCAGAAAGGGTAAGGCACCCAAGCTTCTCACAGATGAGCATAAGCAGGCGATGATTGACCACGATGTTCCCCAATGGTATATAGATTCATGTCTTAAAATCAAGTATATGTTCCCCAAGGCACACGCGGCGGCATACGTTATTGCCGCCATCCGACTTGCCTGGTACAAGCTTTACTATCCCGTTGAATACTACGCGACCTATATGACCGTGCGCGGCGGAGACCTTGAAACGGAAACCGTACTTGCAGGCAGAGCAAGGGTCAAGCAGAGAATGGCAGAGCTCAGTCAGAGAATCAAGACAAAGGAAGCCAGCAACAAGGAGGAGGATGTTTACACCTCCCTTCAGGTAGTCAACGAAATGATGGCGAGAGGAATAGAGGTATTGCCCCTTGATATTTACAAATCAAGAGGAACGGAATATATTGTTGAGGACGGCAAAATCCGTCTGCCCTTTGCATCAATAGCCGGCTGCGGAGAATCAGCCGCATTAGGTCTTGAACAGGCCAAATTCAAAAAAGTAAAGGTCAGAAAGGAAGACGGTACCGTGGAGGAAACCGTTACCGATGAAATCGAGCCGTTTATTTCCATAGAGGATATTCAGGACAGGTCTCATGCTCCCCAGACAATAATAGATATCCTTGACGAAAGCGGCGCATTTGAAGGTATTCCCCGCAGCACTCAGATATCCTTCTTTTAATTGAAGCTCAAGTGTGACGGAGGATTTCCGTTTTAATTCACAACAGTAAACAGTCACCCCTACCTCGGAAACACTTCCGCAGTGGGGGTGACGTATTTATGTGGGTGATTTCGGCAATTTATTGAATTATTTTCCGCTATTTTGACAATATGAAAAAATGACAGCTTGTTTTCGGCTTTCAAGGCGTGCGTCTGTCTGAACTGCGGCAGGAGCTTTGCTGAAATTGTTGACCTGCATATAGAATTTGTTGTATAATCGAATTGATTGAACGGCTTTATGCCGAAAATATAAGGGGAGAGATTATATGGCAAAAATCAATACCGAAAAAATCAAAGACGGTATAAGCTACTTCAAAGCCCATTGGAAAAATCCGCCCGAAGGCAAATACGTTTCGTTCCGTGAATACATCGACATAACCATCGGCATCGGTGCAAATTATTCATCCGCAATGATTATTTCAAAATTCATTGCGTTTGCCGCAAGCTGCTATCTGATGATGTATCACTATAAGCTTCCCTATCTGGTATTTGCGGTGATAACGATTATCAATATGCCCCTCAGCTATGTTTTCAATCTTATCGGCTGGGTCATCAACGATAATCTCGGCTTCCTCAAAAAGAAAACGGAGCGGAAATTTTACGGGCTCTATTTTTTTATGATAATTGCGGGCCTTTTCCTGATTATCTTTGACTTTTCTCCCGTTCTGAATCCGTCAAATTCAATCATACGCCTTATCAATTCTCTTGACGGAATCAATTCCGCTTCCGCAATAAAGATTCTCGGTACGTATATTTTTGTCAACGGTTACGGCGGCGCAAGAAACATTTTCTGGCGTAAGAAGCTTATACCGAAATTCGGCAGATATAAATATTCCCTTTACTGTGACTTCCTGCCGAAAACGATTATGGTTTTTGTTATCGGCTGGCTTCCCATATATAAAACTCTCGGTGACGTTACCACAAGAGTCTGGGCGGCAAATCTTCTGTTCAGTATATATAATGTTTATTCATTCAACAATCAGCTTGAGACCTGCGCCCAGAATATCAGCCCCGATCCCAAGGAAAGAATATGGGTCAGAACTTTTCCGATCAAGCTTTCTCACTTTATATGGAATATTGTTGATGCTCTCATACCCGTTTTTATCGGATTCTGCCGCGACGAATGGGCAGATATCGCGGTGTTCAAATACGTTATCCCGTTTACGTTTCTGTTCTTTGCCGCTCTTACTCTCTTCCTTGCCCGCAGAGTTGAGGAGCGCATTCCCCAGCCGCCTATTGAAAAGAAGGTCAATATCAGCTTCTGGGACGGTATGACGGGAGTTCTCTACAATAAGTACAGATGGATAAACAATATCGTCGGCCTGCTTGATTCTCTCGGGAACGGTATGCTTGCGTTCACTACCATCCTCTATCTTTATACCTTCCGTCTTAGCGGACTCATTTACAGTCTGCCGGTTACCCTTGTTTCGTTCTGCGGAACTCCGCCCGATTTCTTTACTCCCTATTTCCGCAAACGCTTCTCTTACCGCCAGGTCATGATATTCTATCAGCTCGTCAGAGCCGTTACAAACACGATTATCGTATTCTGCTATCTTTTCTTCGGCGACAATCTGCCTCTGTGCGGAACGATAAGCATTGTTGCTCTTATGTTTGAGCAGGTCTGCTCAACTGTTCCGAAATCCATTAACAGCGATATGCAGGTTCAGGTAAACGATTATCAGATGTATCTTTCCGGTGAAAGACTTGAAAGCTTTTCCGGAGTTTTCGGCTGGTTTACCGGACCCGTGACCAATTTCATAGGTCTTATTATTCCTTTGATTTTGCTGAAATTCGGTTTCAACAGCAACTGGGACGTGCTTTTCATTGATGAGTCGAGAACGAAGATTATAGTTATTCCCATCGTTATCGACATTATCGGCTATCTGCTTATGACAATTCCTTATCTTTTCTGGGACTATGACGATAAAAAACAGCGCAAGGTTATTCAGGTGCTGAAACGGCGAGAGGAAGTCATGAAAATGAAAGCCGCAGAGGCCTCAAGAGAAACTGCTGAGGAAAGCGAGGTGGCTGATAATGCGTAAAAACAAAGAAAAGAAAGACCTTATGCTTGAAGCAGAGCTTTCCGAAGAAGTGCTTGATATCCCCGAAGAGGAAATATGGACTTACCGCATAGACGGTCTTCAGACACCGAGAATAGTTGACAAAAGCATTAAAACACGCACGAAGGTCATTATCGTTTTCGTTCTTGTTATTGCCATTGCTCTTTCCGTATTTTTCAGTATCTATGCCCTTATCAATGAGGAATATGAATATAAACAGTTAAGCAACGGATGGGAATTCGTCAAATATTCAAATCCCGGGCAGGTGACGGAGGTCAACGTTGATTTTGCTTTCGGTGATAAGAGTAAGCCGGTAACGGAAATTCACGAATACGCTTTCAACTGCGATGAAAAAATCGTAACGATAAATATCGGAAAAGATATCCGTAAAATTGACGGAAAAAGCTTTTACAGCTGCTGGAATCTTGAAAACATTTTTGTTGACGATGATAATCCCTATTATTGTGACATAAACGGTGTACTTTACAATAAAGAACTTACCGAAATCATTTATTATCCCAGCGCACATAATCTTTATCTCACAAGAGAAGCGGGATATAAACTTGATTTCCCCGAGGACGGAAGCATCAGCAACGACGATTTCTGCTCCGGCGTTAAGCTTCTGGATAAATGTGTTTCCGAAGGCATAACTCCCGAAAAGCTTGAAGGTGAAGAAGCGACACTTTATAGGAAATTAACCATTCTTATGGGTGATTTTGATTGGAAAACCTTCATCGGTGACTATAATCAGAAAGTGGGCGTATACGTTCTTCCTTCAACCGTGACCGAAATCGGGAAGCTTGCTTTTGCCTATTCGGATATAACCGAGATATATCTTCCCGCAGGGCTTAAGAGTATCGGCACTCTCGGATTTTTCAAGGCGGAAAAGTTAAGAGAAATCTATTCCTATACCTGTGAGAATGTTATTGCGGATACGGATTGGAATGCCGTTGCGTCTTTTTCATCCGTTTACCGTTCTCTGCCCGATACCCTTGAATTTATCGGCTCCGATGCCTTTACTTATGACAGAGGCATAACCTATATGTATATTCCGTCTTCCGTCAGGGAAATCGGCCATCATGCGTTTTTCAATATGGCATATAAATCCGGCAACGAGATAGAGGGACTTGCAAAGATGAACGTTCAGCAGGATGAAGCCTCATTCTCTTCCGAAGCAAAAATCGGTGATTCCTGGCTGCCGAAGCTTGACGCGGGATTATTCAAGAAGGACGTTGAGGTCGTTTATTCGTCAAAAAGAGAAATGGTACGCTGATTACAAAAATTTTGATGAAGACACGGTTTTTGTAAACCCTGTTTTTGAAAAAATGCAGCCGAATAATATATCGGTGAAAAAACCCTCCGAAGCTGTGTGCCTCGGAGGGATTCGTCATATAAGAAAAACCGACACGGTCGGCTTTGATTTCATCAACGAAGTTGATTTATTCAGCCAACGGCTGATTTAGTTGAAGGCAGGCAAACTGCCTGCCTTCATGGTGGAGATGGCGGTAATCGAAACCGCGTCCGAAAAACCTCTGCAGGGACTTTCTACGAGTGTATTTCACCTTTTGACGTTCCCTCCTTCACACGTCGATGACCGGACTTGTGAATTCAGTAGGCGGATATTGCATGACAGGAATACTGCCGTTACCTGTTCACGTTCACTGCTTGTCGACGCCTCTTGCAGGGCCGCAGTACTCCCTGCAGAGACGGCTGCTTAGTTAAGCAGCAAGTGCAACTGTATTGTTGTCGTTTATTTTGAAAAGTTGCGGATTTTATAGCGGTCCCGCACCGCTACTCGCTTATCCGGGCTCGGATTCCCCGTCGAAATCCTTTCATCCCCGTATACTATTGACGCAGATTGCGTTCAATTCTTCTTTCTGCTTCCTTCTTTGCGGCAACCTCACGCTTGTCGTAAAGCTTTTTACCTTTACAAAGCCCTATTTCAAGCTTGGCTCTGCCGTTTTTGAAATAAAGACTCAGAGGAATAACCGTCAGACCTTCCTGCTTTGTCTTTGCAAAAAGCTGTCTGATTTCTTTCTTGTGAAGGAGCAGTTTCTTTACCCTCATAGGGTCTCTGTTGAATATATTTCCCTGCTCATAGGGACTGATATGCATACCGTTGACGAATATTTCGCCGTCCTTGAAGGAACACCAGGAATCCTTGAGATTTACCTTTCCTGCACGCAATGACTTTACCTCTGTGCCGAAAAGCTCAATACCTGCTTCCAGCTTCTCAAGGACGAAATATTCGTGATATGCTTTTTTATTCTGTGCAACGGGCTTTATGCCCTCTGTTTTACCCATATCTTTCCTTTCTGCAAAGGTACGGGTAAATTCCGATTAACCTTTGCGATTATCTGAGAAATAGCGTTTTTTTGCATAGAAATTACGCTTTTCCTTCTTCATTTCCGCCTCTCTCTTTTCGGCGGCGGCTCGCTTTGCCTTAACGTTGGCAAGGGGCTTTGTCTTTTTCGGTTTCTTCTTTTCTTCCTTTTTGCCAAGTTCATCATTCTTTTTGTAAAGAACAATGATACCGCCGATTACCTGAATAACCTCGCTTCCCGTTTTTTCGGAAATTGCATCTGCAAACTCTCGGGGCGTTTGGGGTGCAGAATCAAGAAGCACCTTGATTTTGAGAAGTTCTTTGGTGCGGAAGCAGTCAAGTACCTGTGCAACAAGTCCTTCGGACATACCTTCCTTGCCTATCTGAAGTTCGGGTTTAAGGCCGTTTGCCATTGCCCTGAACTGTGCTCTTTCTTTACCTGTCATTATTTTTCTCCGATTTTCTCAGCAAGCAGGCGAAGTGCCATACCTCTGTGACTGATTTCGTCCTTTTGCTCAGCCGTCAGCTGTGCCGTGGTGAGCTTATAGTCATATTTTTCCGCAAAGAAAAGAGGGTCGTAGCCGAAGCCGTTTTCACCGATGGGCTCGTATCCGATTCTGCCTCTGCATTCGCCTCTGACGGTAATTGACCTGCCGTCGGGATAGACAACACAGACTGCGCTTACGAATGCGGCGCCTCTTTCTTCAAAAGGAACACCTTCAAGCTCTCTGAGGACCTTTTTATTGTTTTCTTCATCGTTGCCGTGGCCGCCCGAATATCTTGCGGAATATACTCCGGGAGCGCCGTCGAGATAATCAACCGCAAGACCCGAGTCATCTGCAATGCAGGGGTATCCGCTTTCCTTACAGCCGCTTTCGGCTTTGATGAAGGCGTTTTCTTCAAAGGTGGTACCTGTTTCATCTGCATCGGTAAGCTCAATGCCAAGCTCCTCGGCAAGGTGAATGTTGATACCGAGAGGGGAGAGAATTCTGCAAAGCTCGTCTCTCTTTTTCATATTGTGAGTGGCAATTATGTAATCCATAATCATGCCTCTTCCTTTTCTTCAAACAGACTTTCCGCAAAGTCACGGGGAATGAAGGGACGCATATCGTCAATGCCTTCACCTACGCCGATGAATTTGACGGGAACCTTAAGGTCGTTCTTTATTGCAAGCACAACGCCGCCCTTTGCGGTGCCGTCAAGTTTTGTGAGAATGATACCCGTAATCTCTGCACAGTCAAGGAATTCCTTTGCCTGGTTAACTGCGTTCTGACCTGTTGTGGCGTCAAGTACAAGCAGGATTTCTCTATCTGCATAGGGAAGCTGGCGGTCCATGACTCTGTAGATTTTGTTAAGCTCATCCATAAGATTTTTCTTATTGTGGAGTCTGCCTGCCGTATCGCAGATAATAATATCCGCGTTTCTTGCTTTACCTGCTTCAATAGTATCGTATACGACTGCGGCGGGGTCGGCACCTTCCTTGTGCTTAACGATATCAACGCCGGATCTCTCTGCCCAGACCTCAAGCTGGTCAATGGCGGCGGCTCTGAAGGTATCGGCGGCGCCGAGGATAACCTTTTTACCCTCTGCCTTGAACATGGCGGCAAGCTTGCCTATGGAGGTGGTCTTGCCTACGCCGTTGACACCGATAACAAGGATAACCGAGGGAACGGTAACGAAGTCGATATCTTCACCGCCGGAAAGTATATCCGATACGATTTCTTTTATCTCGTTTTTGACGTCGCTTGCCTTATGAAGATTCTTTTTGAATACAACGTCTCTCAGACGGCTTACGATTTCCTCTGCCGTGGTGACACCTACGTCTGCCATGATGAGGATTTCTTCAAGGTCATCGTAAAATTCGTCGTCTATTTCGTTTTTTCCATAGAGGGCCTCGTTGATTGCGCCGGACATACTGTCTCGTGTCTTCTTAAGTCCCTTGTTGAGTTTACTGAAAAATCCCATGGATTACTGCTCCTTGGCGTTTTTGATAATATTTTCCACATTTTTACGCAGTGCGGAATCTCTTTCGATTTCCGGCTCGATTTTATCAATGGCATAGTGAATTGCCGTTCTGTCTCTGCCGTTGAAAAATTCGGTGATTTCCTGCTGTGTAAGGTCCGTACACTGTCTGATGGCATAAATTGCAATCTGTCTTGCCTTTGCGGTTTTATTGTCTTTTTTCTTTGAAATAATATCCGCCTGATTAACGCCGAAGGTCCTTGCGGTTTCGGAAATGATTTTGTTTACAAGCTCCTTGACGGGCAGACCCTCTCCTGCAAGGTCCTTGATGGCGTTCTGTGCCATTGCGATACTGATGGGTGTACCGTCAAGACTGGAAAGAGCATGAATTTTCTTTACTGCACCTTCAAGCTGACGGACGTTTGTCTTGATTTTTTCAGCGATATAGTAGGTTACGTCCTGGGAAAGGTCAACTCCGAGAGCCGCCGCTTTGCGCTCAACGATTGCAAGTCTGGTTTCAAAATCGGGGGGCTGAATATCTGCAATAAGTCCCTGCTCGAATCTTGTACGCAGTCTTTCGTCAAGCTGGGGGATATCCTTGGGCGTTGAATCGGAAATAAGTACAATCTGCTTTCCGTCGGCGGTAAGTGCATTGAAGGTGTGGAAAAATTCCTCCTGGGTACGTTCCTTGCCGGCTATGAACTGGATATCGTCTACCAGCAGTACGTCGCAGTTTCTGAATTTGTCATGAATAGAATTCATGGTACCTCGCTGCATTCCGCCTACGATGAGGTTTACGAAATCTTCGCCTCTGGTATAAATGATGTTCGCTTCCGGATTTCTCTTGAGGATTTCGCTTCTGATTGCGGAAAGAAGGTGGGTTTTTCCCAGACCCGATGAGCCGTAAATAAACAGAGGGTTGTATTCAACGGCGGGTCTTTCGGCAACTGCCTTTGCCGCCGCGCAGGCAAATCTGTTTGAAGCGCCTACAACGAAGGTTTCAAAAGTATTGTTTTCGTCTGAAAATACCGGCTCCGGTGCCTTTTCTTCGGTGGTGGGGATAACCACCTCCGAGGGATTGATCATTTCAATATTGACGTCAAACCCCAGCACGGATCTGAACGCCTCTCTGAGCTCGCTGCCGAACTGCTTTTCAATGGTAATTCTCTTCATCTCGCTGACGGCAAGCTGAACTGTTTCACCGTCAAAGTCTACCAGCTCAATGGTGGAAAACCAGATGTTGAAAATCACGTCACTGATGGAATGCCTGAGCTGCTCACACACAAGCTCCCACATTTCTCTGATTGATTCCATAAAATCTTACACTCCTGTACGGACCGCCTGCTGCGGTCTCCTTGCATATTAGGGGACTATACTCCATTATATGTTAGTGTTGTGAACTATATCATAAATTCCGAAGATTTGCAAGGGGAAAACGGCAATTTCCGAAAATATAAAAAAATAGTTGACTTTTTATATATAGTTAGTATATAATTGGTACTCCGAGGGCTATAGGGTATTTATGCCCTGTTGCCGTCAAAGGTTAAAAGTTGAACCGCCGAAGGGTGGGGGTAAACACCCGGATGCGGTTTGATTCATAACTCAACAGTGAACGGAGGTACGTAAAATGAAAAGAACTTATCAGCCCAAGAAGCGTCATCGCAAGATGGAGCACGGTTTCCGCAAGAGAATGTCAACAAGTAACGGCCGCAAGGTTCTCGCCCGCCGCAGAGCAAAGGGCAGAAAGCAGCTCTCATACTGATAAGCTGCCATGTTACAGGCAAACACCTTAAAGCTGAATACCGAATTTCACAGGGTCTATGCAAAGGGTAAATCATGCGCCACTCCGGTGCTTGTAACCTATGCACTCAGGAATAAAAATTCCTGCTGCCGAAAAGGCATTACCACTTCCAAAAAAATAGGAAGTGCGGTTGAGAGGAACAGATGCCGCCGTGTTATCAGGGCGGCTTTTGCCTCTTTAAGTGAAGAAATAGAAGGCAACTGGGATCTGGTGTTCGTTGCGAGGTATAAGACAAAGACGGTGAAATCCACCGAGGTTGAGAGTGCTATGCGTGAGCAGCTGGTCAAGCTCGGAGTAATCGTCAAAAGTTAAAAGGGGGAAGCGGTTTGATTAAGAAGCTTTTTCTTGCACCTATCCGCTTTTACAGAAAGCATATTTCTCCCCATACCCCACCGGTTTGCAGGTATTACCCGACTTGCTCAGCTTATGCCATAGAGGCGATTGAGGTTCACGGTGTTATTATAGGTACCGCCCTCACAATTCGGAGGTTGCTCAGATGCAACCCGCTATTTCCCGGCGGATATGATCCGGTTCCGCCAAAGAAACAGAAACACTCGGAGGATTAGAAATGGAAAAACTGTATGAGCTTTTGGGTATTCCCTTCGGATGGATTCTTTATGGATTTTTCAGTCTGGGAATTCACAACTATGCTCTCCTGATAGTTATTATCACTCTTCTCGTAAGACTTGTCATGATTCCTTCATCAATCAGTCAGCAGAAGGGTATGGCAAAGACTCAGCGTATTCAGTCCAAGGTCAAAAAGATTCAGGAAAAATACGCAGGAGACCAGAGAAAAATTCAGGAAGAGACACAGCTTCTCTATCAGAGAGAGGGCTTTAACCCCATGGGTGCCGGCTGCGGTCCCACTATCGTTCAGTTCGTTCTCCTTTTCGGTCTTATCGGTGTTATTTATTACCCGCTTACCAACTTCCTTCATCTTGATGCATCCACGGTTACGGCTCTCAAAGAAGCCGTGCAGGCATTGGGCGCATCTGCTCCGGGTAAAAACACCAGATTATTCGAGCTTATTGTTATTGAACGTATTGACGAAATCAAAGCAATCTTTGATGCAGGTGTTCCCCACCTCGTAGGCAAGGTTGACATTTACGAATTGCTTAAGGATATTCCTGCGGAAACCTTCACAAAGATTCAGTCTATTGATTACAACGTCTTCGGAATTTCACTGGGTGCAACTCCCGGAGGAAGTCCGTTCCCGAGTCTTATCTGGCTCATCCCCATTCTTTCCACTTTATCAACAATCGGATCATCTGTTTACACCACTATCAAACAGAAACAGAGTGGTACGGCTAATGCAGCGGCCTCAAAGTCAATGGGTTGTATGACCGTATTTATGGCAGCATTTTCACTTTACTTCGTAATCAGTTACCCCGCAGGTATCGGTGTTTACTGGATTACCTCCGGCGTACTCGGCCTTATTTCAAGCATTGTCATCGGTCAGATTTACAACCCCAAAAAGCAACTTGCCAGAATAATGGTTGAAGAAACGGTTGAACACCGTTCAAAGGAAAACGTTCTCAAGATAGCTGCAGAAAACAAAGATAAAAAATAAGAAAAGCAAAATTGCTGTTCAGAGGTGAAATCCTTGATTAAAGATGCTATAGGCACAGGTTCTTCCATTGAGGAAGCAAGAGCTGCCGCAGAGAAGGCACTTGCAGCTCCCGAAGATGTTGAAGTTAAATTTGAAGTTCTGGCTCAGCCCGCAAAGAAGATTCTCGGTCTTTTCGGCGGCTCGGATGCTCAGGTAAAAGCTTACTACGAATACGAAGAAGATAAATTTGCCAAAGTAAAGGCATATCTTGATACAATTCTTGTAAACCTCGGTATTGAAAATGCCGAAATCACCGTTGAAGTTGAAAACGGTGAGGACGTCCGCATCAGTATCAGCTGCGGTGACGATTACGGCTCGGTAATCGGCAGAAGAGGCGAAACTCTCGATGCAATCCAGTATCTTACCCGTCTTGTTCTCAACAGAGAAACAGACGAATACAAGCACGTATCCATCAACGTAGGTAACTATCGTGAAAAGAGAGAAGCTACTCTCAGATCACTTGCAAAGAAGAATGCCGCAAAGGTAAGAAAGTACGGCAGAAACGTTGTACTTGAACCCATGAATCCCTACGAGCGCCGCATTATCCATACCACGATTCAGGAGATTGAAGGCGTTACGTCACATTCAGTCGGCAGCGACGATGACCGTAAGGTAGTTATCACCCTTGAAGAAGGTGTTAATCCCACAAACGGCGGCAGCGGTTACAATAACAGAGGTCGCGGCGGTTACAATAAGGGCGGCTACAATAAGGGCAGAGGTAACAGAAGCTATAACAGAGACAGCGCTCCCTCCGCTCCCGCAAGAGAGCCCAGAAGCGATGCCGAGGGTGCAACACTCTACGGTAAAATTGAAATAAATAAATAATATAAAAGAGAGATGACGTCGGTCATCTCTCTTCTTCTTTGTCATTTTTGCTTTGTCTTATGCGTGCCATCAGCTTTATGCCGTTTTGTTTCAGCCATCTGTCTCTTTCACGATAATCCGGCATAACCTTTAATATCTGAGCATAAAATCTTTCGGAATGATTCATTTCTCTGCGATGGCTCAGCTCGTGGACTACCACGCTGTCAAGTATTTCCGCAGGCACCTGAGTAAGCAGACAGTTGAAGCTGAGGTTACCCTTTGAGGTACAGCTTCCCCATCTTGTTTTGGGGTGCCTTATGGTTATTTTTCCGTAGGAGACATCCATCAGCTTTGCATAGTATTCAACTCTGGGAGGTATTATCCGCTTTGCAATTTCCGTCATTTCCTTCAGTTCTTCGTCGGTGTAGGGAAGGATTTCGCTGTCAAGCACGGAATTATATTTAGCAATGGTATTTTCAATCCAGGGGGTTTTTTCTTCAATAAGTATTTCTATCTCACGGTAGGTCATCCTTTTGGGAGCATGGATTGTAACCTTACCGTCGGGGCGTACCTCAATGGATACGGTACGTCTGTCGCTTTTGATTATATCGGGATTAAATTTCATAATAAATCGGCATCATTCAAACGTTATTTTTAATTGCACCTATACAAAAAGACCGCTTGCGCGGTCTTTTATTGTTTTTATTCGGACTTGCGTTCAAATCCGTACTCGGAAAGCTTCCGGTAGATTCTGTCCTTGGGGTCAAGAAGAGAACTGAGGGATTCGTCGTGGTTAAGGGTGTCAATGATATAAGCACAGTACTTGCTCATGTCAATGTTTACGTACCAGGGCTTTTCAAGAAGCTCGGGGGGATTATATACAAGGTTTGTGGTGAAAACCTTATCGATTATTCCTGCTTCGTATGCTTTGTCAAATTTTTCAAAGCCGTTGCAGAAAAGTCCGAATGATGAGTAAACGAAGATCCTGTTTGCACCTATCTGCTTGAGCTTCTCGCCTACCTCAATCATTGAACTGCCTGAGGAAATCATATCATCTATTACTATTACGTCCTTACCGCCGCAGTTATCACCGAGAAATTCGTGACGGAGGATGGGGTTGGAGCCGTTTACTACTCTGGAATAATCACGGAGCTTATAGAATGCGCCCAGCTCAAGACCGAGAACGGTTGCAAGGTAGATACATCTGCCCATGCCGCCTTCGTCGGGAGAAACTATCATCATGTGGTCGTTGTCAATCTTGAGATTGTCAACGTTTTTGAGCAATGCCTTGATGAACTGGTATGCGGGCTGGATGCTTTCAAAGCCCTTCTGGGGAATTGAATTCTGAACTCTGGGGTCGTGTGCATCAAAGGTAACGATATTATCAACGTTGTATGTGTAGCAGATTTCTCTGAGCATATCCGCGCAGTCAAGGGATTCTCTTCTTGTCCTCTTATGCTGTCTGCCTTCATAAAGCATAGGCATAATGACGGTGAGACGCTTCGCCTTGCCTTCAACGGCGCTGAGAGCTCTTCTCAGGTTTGCGTAATGGTCATCGGGACTCATGCGCTGTTCCATACCGTACATTTTGTAAGTAACGCCGTAGTTGAAGGGATCGCAGAGAATGAAAATATCATAACCTCTTACGGATTCCTTGATAATGCATTTGCCTTCGCCTGAGCCGAATCTGACGAATTCGGTGTTAATGATGTAGGAATCTTTATTGTAGCCCTCAAAATGGTCATTATCTCTGCCTGCTCTGGATCTTACAAGATAATAATTGATTTTTTCGGCCATTGCTTCACAGCCCTCAAGGGCAATGATACCGAGCTTACCTACGGGCTCGGTGAGGAATTGGGGATCGGACATACTGAAACCTCCAAAACAGTAATGATGATATGTCTTGTATACATTATATAGTATTTCTTTCCTCAATTAAAGACCGAAAAATACATTTCGGTGAAGAAAAAAACAAGGTTTATCCGCATTTATTTGGTAAAAATGCCAATCACGTCATCCTGCATAGTTACGGTCAATATTTATTATCGCAAAGAAGGTCTTTTCTTCCTTTGAAAGGGCATCGGAGACCGCTTCTCTGAATTCCTCGTCGGTCAGCTTGAATTTAAAGGGAAGCACCGCGTCAAAAATAAGATTTGTGTGAGTGGGACCGTCAACTACTCTGAAATCGTGAATTGTGATTTCTTCGGAAATGTTTTTTACTATACTCAGGGCTTTTGCCTTTAATTCGTCGGTTCGCTTGTCGTTAACAAGTATGGGGTCAAGATGAATGGTGATTTCCATATTCATCTGCTTTTTGATTTCAAGCTCAATCGTGTCAATCAGGTCGTGGCTTTCCATGACGGGAACGTCTGCGGAAACCTCTGCGTGTAATGAACCCATTACCTTTGACGTGCCGTAGGCATGAAGCACCATGTCGTGAATACCGAAAATCCCGTCATAAGACATGACCAGTTCTTCAAGCTCTTTGACCACTTCCTTTTCGGGCGGTTCGCCGAGAAGAGGACCGAGGGTGGATTTTATAATATCAAACGCCGCGTAAATAATTACGAGAGATACGATTAAACCCATAACGGCATCAAGGGGAAGAGAAGTAAACTTTGAAGCGAAAAGAGCAATAAGTGAACAGGTGGTTGCGGCGATATCACCGATACTGTCCTTTACGACTGCATCAACGGTTACGGAGTTGATTTTCTTACCGACTTTGCCGTTGAATACCGCAAGCCATATCTTCATCAAAATGGATGCCACAAGTACGACTGCCGCAGCATAGGTGAAGGTTATCTGGGATTTTTCACTGAATTTTCCGATAGATTCCTTGATTAAATCAATGCCGGTATGACCGATTAAAAAGGCGAGAATAAGGGCGGCAACATATTCGATTCTGCCGTGTCCGAAGGGATGGTCCTTGTCTGCGGGCTTACCTGAAATCTTAAATCCCACAAGGGAAATGACGGATGAAATTGCGTCAAAAAGATTGTTCATGCCGTCTGCGGTTATGGCGATACTCGCGGTGATATTGCCGAAGATAAATTTGAATGCGGACAGTATTACGTTGACAAAAATACCTACGAAGCCACTGAGAGGTCCGTATTGTTCTCTGACCTTCGGGGCGGTTGTATTGTCGCTGTCTTTTATGAAAAGCTTAATCAGAAGATTTGTCATTTAATGCTTCCTCCGTTATGTGAAGATCAAGCTGATTGAAGGGAATTGAAATACCCTCTTTGTCAAATTCAAGCTTGACCTGTTCCTGCATATAGTAAAATACAGGCCAGTAATTTTTACTGTCACACCATACGTGACATACAAGATTGATACTGCTCTGACCGTGTTCCCATACCGCAACATCGGGAGCGGGGTCCTGATAGATGAGCTCGTGATTGTTTGCGGCTTTTTCAATGGCGTTCCTGGCCTTTCCTATGTCCGCATCGTATGCAATGGAATAGATAAGGTCGATTCTGCGCTTCTGCTCGGCGTTGAAATTGATGATATTGCTGTCGGTAATATGCGAATTGGGAACGACAACCCTTTTGTTATCAATGGTTACAAGCACGGTGTACATGAATCTTATTTCTTTTACCGTACCGCTGACAGAGCCGATATCAATGAAATCGCCGCTTCTGAAGGGGTGATTTATCAGTATCTGTATTCCGCTCGCAAACTGACTTACGCTTTGCTGTAAGCCCAGACCTGCGGTAACGCCGCCTGCGGCAATGGCGGCAACAAAGGAATTGACGTTCATTCCGAGAGTTGAAAATGCGGTAAGAATGAAAACAAGATTCATAATGCATTTGACTATGGTGGAAATGAATCTGTGTACAGAGGGGTCAACCTTATGACGCACGAGGGCTCTTACTATCAGCTTGCTTATACCTCTTGAAATAAATGCTCCCGCGACCACGATTATTATCGCGGTCACAATAAGGGGAATCTTTGATATTATCAGCGCAAATATGCCGTCGTAATCCCTTTCCTGAATGAGGGATGCAAGATCAAGTTTTAGCATAAGCAACATCTCTTTTCACAGTAATTATACAAGGGTATTATACGCTTTTGCGGGACTGTGTTCAATTATGTGAATTGCACAAATATAAAATCATTTTTCTCGTTTAATGTGTGCGGTTGTGTATTGTATTTTAAAATAATACACTGTATAATATCAAAGTACAATGGCGAAAAAAGGAGGTTTTTTATGGCGTCTGAAATGATTAACAAGGTTCTTGCTGCGGAAAAGGCCGCTGTTGAAGC
The DNA here is from genome assembly GCA_024404015.1 of Clostridia bacterium. GTDB lineage: Bacteria > Bacillota > Clostridia > Oscillospirales > Acutalibacteraceae > CAG-177. The sequence continues at coordinate 10,508 of JAKSQQ010000002.1, read as the reverse complement.
GGTTGAGAAGGCAAATCTCAGCGCAGAGGAAGTAAAAAAGGCCGCTGAAGCAAAGGCGGCTCAGACCGAGGCAAAATTCAGAGCCGATGCAACCGAAAAGGCAAAGGCAATGAAGGCGCAGGCGAAAGCGGAGGCGGAAAAAATCCGTTCCGATGCGGTGGCTGATACGTCCGCACAGGCCGAAACCATCAAGGCATCCGCTCTTGCAAAAAGCGGAGAGGCCATCGAGGTACTCATCAGGGAAATAACAGGTTAAATACCTATTTTCAATTATTTGTAAAGGAGGTGTTTTCTTGGCAAAGGTTGAAATGAAATATGTGGAGATAGCGGCATTGCTCAAGGATGCAAAGGACGTGCTTGATTTTCTTCAGCTCCGTTCCGTCATGGAACTTAAAACTCCCGAAGAAATAGAGGGACTTGCTCCCTTTGAAACCGCAAAGACCGTCAACTCCATGGACAAATACTGTGAAACGGCACAGACCGCTCTCGCAATTCTTAAAAAACGCGCTCCCGAAAAGACGAGTCTGCTGGCGTCCCTCAAGGGACTTCCCGAAATGACCGCTTCTGAATACAGAGCGAAATCCGAGGATGCGGACACGATTCTTGCAAAGTGCTTTGACATAGTCGGTGCGGAAAAGGGTATTGCGGAATCAAAGGCAACGGTGGCAAGATGCCGCGCTTCAATGGCATCGGTTGAGCCCTGGCTGACTCTTGACATCCCCATGAAAGCCACCGGTACTCAGACCACTGAATTCTTTATCGGTTCCCTTCCTGCGGAGTACACCGCAGACAGTCTTGAAATTGCTCTTGCAGGTATTCTTACCGAAGAAAGCGATTACTGCTGCGAAGTGCTTTCCCATACAAGAGACAGAAGCTGTGTCTTTGTAATGGCACATAAAAATTGCAGTCAAAATGTTCTGTCTGCCCTGCGTTCTTTGGGATTTTCCTATCCCTCAGATCCCACAAAGCACCCGCCTAAGGTGAGATACGAAAGACTGCAGGCGGAAATTGATAAGGCAGAGCGGCACGCAAAGGACTGTGAAGAGAGCATAATTTCTTGCGCAAAGGACAGAGACGATATTAAGTTTGTCTGTGACTGGCTTACCATTAAGCGTGACAAATACGAAGCCCTTGAAAAGGTCAGCGCCGGTGAAAATTTCATAACCTTCAGCGGATTTGTTCCTGCCGGGGAAACGGAAAAGCTCGTATCCGAGCTTGAAGAAAGGTTTACTGTGGCGGTCAGCGTAGCTGAACCGGGGGAAAATGAGGACGTTCCCGTTCTCCTTGAAAACAAGCCCTTCGTAGCCGCAGTAGAGCCAATTACGGAAATGTATGCGCAGCCGGGCAAGGAGGATATAGATCCCAACCCCATAATGGCTGTATTCTACTATCTGCTGTTCGGCATTATGCTGTCTGACGCAGGCTACGGTCTGCTTATGGCAATAGGATGCGGTATAGCAAAATTCGGATTCAAAGTAAAGGGAAAACTCAAAAAGACGGTGGATATGTACTTCTGGTGCGGTATCGCCACCGTGTTCTGGGGAGCCCTTTTCGGCAGCTGGTTCGGTGACATAGTTACCAGAGTTGCCTATGAATTTTTCAATACCAGGATAATACTTCCCTGGATTGATCCCTCAACCGTGGGGGAAATGGGTTCCGTTGCGCTTTGGTTTGAGCCGGTTAACGACCCCATGAAGCTTATGCTTTTCTCCTTCCTTTTCGGTATCATTCACCTTTTCGTGGGTGTGGGATGCAGCTTTGTGAAGATGTGGAAGCTTAATAACAAGGTGGGCGCAATCTGTGACTGTATTCCCATCTGGCTGCTCATTGCGGGTATTGCTCCCATCGGAGCCAATATCTTTAAGGCAGGTACCTTCCCCGAAAGCGTAACCTCAATTTCAAAATGGTTTGCCATTGCAGGCGCGGTGCTGGTGGTGGCAACCTCGGGCAGAGATTCAAAGAATATCGTAGGCAAGCTCGGTCTGGGCCTTTACGGACTTTACAATACGGCCTCCGGCTGGCTGGGTGACATTCTTTCCTACTCCAGACTTCTTGCCCTGGGACTTTGTACCGGTGTAATTGCCACGGTTGTAAATACTCTCGGTACCATTCCCGAAAATCTTGTTACCAAGGCAATCCTGCTTGTGCCCGTATTTATTTTCGGTCATGTGGTAAACCTTGCTATCAACGTTATCGGCACCTACGTACATACAAACAGACTTCAGTACGTTGAATTTTTCGCAAAATTCTATGAGGGCGGAGGAAGGTCCTTCACACCTCTTAAAATCAATTCCAAATATTATAATGTCAAGGAGGACAATTAATTATGACAATGGGTATGATGCTCGCAATTCTCGGCGGTGTTTTTGCCGCAGTATTCGGCTGTGTAGGTTCAGCTATCGGTGTAGGCCGTGTAGGTAAGGCGGCAGCAGGCGTAGTAACGGAAGACCCTTCAAAATTCGGTAAGGTTCTTATTCTTCAGATTCTTCCCGGTACACAGGGACTTTACGGCTTCCTTATCGCTTTCCTTCTCATGGTTCAGGTCGGACTTATGGGTGATGCTCCCCTTCAGCTTACAACAGCTCAGGGACTTATGTATTTCGCAGCTTGCCTTCCCATGGCAGCAGGCGGACTTGTCTCTGCTCTTCATCAGGCAAACGCCGCTGTTGCAGGTGTTTCCATCGTAGCAAAGAGACCCGAAGAATCCGGTAAGGCAATCATTTTCGCCGCCATGGTTGAAACATACGCAGTTCTTTCACTTCTTATCTCCATCCTCGCTATCTTCAATATCACAGGCAAAATTGCCGGTTAATGGTGATTGAATATGACAGGTCTTGAAAAAATAACAGACAAGATCAACTCCGACTCAAATATCAGATGTTCCGAAATAGCCGCTCTTGCTCAGAAGCAGAGTGAAAAGACGGACGCGGACGCAAAGGAAAAGGGCATGAAGCTGGCTTCCGAAATTGAAGCGGCGGCAAAGGAAGAATGCGATAACATCATCAGAATCGCAAAGTCAGGTGCCGTTCAGCAGTCCAGACAGACTCTTCTTTCCGCAAGAGTTGAAGCAGTCAGCGAAACCCTTGCAGGACTGGTTACCGCCCTTAAAGCTCTTGATGACGATAAGTATTTTGCTACCGTTATCAAGTTGGCGGTTGAAAATGCAATGAAGGGCAAGTGTACCGCTTTCCTTAACGCAAAGGATAATGCCCGTCTTCCCGCTTCCTTCGGTAACGACCTTATTACCGCTCTTGCGGCAAAGGGTGCGGAGTGTGTGCTTTCTGCGGATAACGCAGATATCGGCAGCGGAGTGATTCTTGATTACGGAAATATTTGTATTGATTGCTCGTTTGAGGCAATTGTTGAGGAAAACTCAGATTACTACAAAGAAAAAATCAGCGAAATAATATTTTAACAGGCGGTGAAAACCTATGCGTGAAACCGATTATGCTTATGCGGTGGCAAGAATAAGGGCCAACGAGAACGCTCTGCTTACAAGAGCCGATATTGACCAGCTTATCGCCGCTGACAGCTACGATACCGCCGTAAGAATACTTACCGACAAGGGCTGGGCACAGCCCGAAGGTGAACAGGGCTTTGATATCTGTGAAAACGAAATGTCAAAGACCGTGAAGCTTATAAGCGAATGTGTTCCCGATGCGTCACTTTTTGATGCACTCGTAATCGCCAATGATTTTGCAAATCTCAAGGCGGCAATCAAAGCGGAGTTTTCCGCCATTGATGCCGGTGATTATATGACGGCACCATATCTGTGCGACCCCGCAATCATAATCAAAGCGGTTAAGGAAAGTGATTTTTCACTCCTTCCCGATTATCTTGCGGAATGTGCCGAAGCAGCTTATCACACCTATTCCGACAGTCAGAGCGGACAGTTGATTGAGGTGATTATCGATAAGGCATGCAACAGGACAAAGACACAGTGGGCAGTCAGAGCGGAAAGTCCTCTCCTTGAAAAAATTTTTGAGATGGCCTGCGCCGTATCGGATATCAAAACCGCAAGACGCTGTGTTACTACGGGCAAGAGCCGTGAATTTGCTCTTGATGCCGTCAGCTTCAGCGGAAGGGTTGACTGTGAAAAGCTTGTTGACGCGGCTTATGCAGGCGAAAAGCTTGCTTCGGTCATTAGTGATGCCGGACTTGAGGAGCTTGCAGAGTATGCCGACGGTGACTTTACGGCACTTGAAATGAGATGCGATAATCTGATTACGGAAATGGCGGGAACAAACAGACACGAAATATTCGGCGCCGACCCCGTAGTTGCATATTATTATGCAAAGGTTGCGGAGGTTAAGAACGTCAGAATAGTTCTTTCCGCAAAGGCGGCTTCAGTTCCCAAAGAGATAATTTCGGAGAGAGTGAGGGATACCTATGTATAAAATTGCCGCAATGGGTGATAAAGACAGTATCTACGGCTTCGCTTCTCTCGGAGTAAGTATTTTTCCCGCAAACGACGCTGTACAGGGAAGCAGAATTCTCCGTCAGCTTGCGGATGCGGATTACGGAGTAATTTATATTACGGAGCAGCTGGCTGCGCTTATGAAAGATGAAATAGCCCGTTATGCTTCATTACCTCTGCCCGCCATTATACCCATTCCCGGTGTCAGAGGAAATACGGGCCTGGGTCTTGACAGCGTAAGTAAATTCGTTGAGAAGGCGGTAGGCAGTGACATTTTGTCCTGATGCAGTTTACTGCACCGTTATCCCGATACGGGATAAGATATTTTAACAGAAAGGTATGATTTAATATGAGTACCGGTGTTTTAACCAAAATTGCCGGACCTCTTGTAGTTGCTTCAGGCATGAGAGACGCCAATATGTTTGACGTTGTCCGTGTAGGTGACGCAAGACTTATCGGTGAAATCATAGAAATGCACGGTGACAGAGCATCCATTCAGGTCTATGAGGAAACCTCGGGTATCCGTACGGGAGAGCCCGTTGAATCCACGGAAGAACCCCTGAGTGTTGAGCTTGGTCCCGGCCTTATCAAGGGCATTTATGATGGTATTCAGAGACCCCTTGATAAAATCGTTGAAATGACAGGCAACAACCTTACCAGAGGTATTGAAGTCCCTGCGCTGGACCGTGATTCCGTTTGGCATTTCGTTCCCTCGGTAAAGGCAGGGGATAAGGTGACCGGCGGAGACGTTCTCGGTACTGTTCAGGAAACCGATATCGTTATTCATAAAATCCTTGTTCCTCCCACAGTTTCGGGTACCGTATCCGAAATCAGCGAGGGCGATTATAAGATTACTGATTCAATAGCGGTTATCACTCTTGATAACGGCGGTGAGTACAAGGCAGGACTTATGCAGAAGTGGCCCGTAAGAAAGGGCAGACCCTATGCAAAGAAGATTTCTCCCGACGTACCCCTTGTAACCGGTCAGCGAGTAGTTGACGCTCTCTTCCCCATCGCAAAGGGCGGCGTTGCAGCTATTCCCGGACCCTTCGGAAGCGGTAAAACGGTTACACAGCATCAGCTTGCAAAGTGGGCTGAAGCAGACATCGTTGTTTACATCGGCTGCGGTGAGCGCGGTAACGAAATGACCGACGTTCTTAACGAATTCCCCGAGCTTATCGACCCCCATACGGGTAAGTCGCTTATGGAGCGTACCGTACTTATCGCAAACACCTCGGATATGCCCGTTGCTGCCCGTGAGGCGTCAATTTATACAGGTATTACAATCGCGGAATACTTCAGAGATATGGGCTATTCCGTAGCTCTTATGGCAGACTCCACCTCCAGATGGGCAGAGGCCCTCAGAGAAATGTCCGGCCGTCTTGAGGAAATGCCCGGCGAAGAAGGTTATCCCGCATACCTGGGCAGCCGTCTTGCTCAGTTCTATGAAAGAGCAGGCCGTGTTATTTCCCTTGGCTCCGACGCAAGAGAAGGCGCACTTTCGGTTATCGGCGCCGTATCACCTCCCGGCGGTGATATTTCAGAGCCCGTTTCCCAGGCAACCCTCCGTATCGTAAAGGTATTCTGGGGACTGGATTCAAATCTTGCCTACAAGCGTCATTTCCCCGCAATCAACTGGCTTACAAGTTATTCAAACTATGCGGATTCCCTGGGCAAGTGGTTCAACGAAAACGTTAATCCCGAATGGACTCAGCTCAGAGGTCGTATGATGTCCCTGCTTTCAGACGAAGCATCTCTTGATGAAATCGTTAAGCTGGTCGGTATGGATGCCCTTTCACCCTACGACAGACTTAAAATGGAAGCGGCCCGTTCAATCCGTGAGGACTTCCTTCATCAGCTTGCCTTCCACGAGATTGACACCTATTCGTCACTCAATAAGCAGTATTGCATGATGAAGCTGGTTATCAAATATTATGACGAGTCCCTTGAGGCCCTTTCGGCAGGTGCGGATATCAATGATATCGTTGCTCTTCCCGTAAGAGAAGCAATCGGCAGATTCAAATATGTTGAAGAAAAAGACGTTGATGCACAGTTTAAGCAGGTTTCGGATAAGCTTGCTTCCGAACTCAGACTTGCAGCAGCAAAGAAGGAGGAATTCTGATGCCAAAAGAATACAGAACTATTCAGGAAGTAGCAGGTCCTCTTATGCTTGTACGTGAGGTTGAGGGCGTTGCCTACAACGAACTGGGCGAAATTGAACTTGCCAACGGTGAAAAGAGACGCTGCCGTGTACTTGAAATCGACGGTACCAATGCTCTTGTTCAGCTTTTTGAAAACTCAACAGGTATTAACCTTGCAAACAGTAAGGTAAGCTTTTCCGGCAGACAAATGGAGCTGGGACTTTCCCTTGATATGCTGGGCAGAGTCTTTGACGGTCTGGGCAGACCCATTGACGGCGGTCCCGAAATCATCCCCGAAAAGAGAATGGACGTCAACGGCGTTCCCATCAACCCCGCCGCAAGAAGCTTCCCCCAGGAATTCATTCAGACCGGTGTTTCCGCCATTGACGGACTTAATACCCTTGTAAGAGGTCAGAAGCTTCCCATTTTCTCAATGTCAGGTCTTCCCCATGCCAACCTTGCGGCACAGATTGCAAGGCAGGCAAAGGTAAGAGGCAAGGACGAGCAGTTTGCCGTTGTATTTGCGGCTATGGGTATCACCTTTGAGGAAAGCGACTATTTCGTTCAGTCCTTCCGTGAAACCGGCGCTCTTGACAGAACGGTCATGTTCTCAAACCTTGCAAACGACCCCGCCATTGAAAGAATTGCCACCCCCAAGATGGCTCTTACCGCAGCTGAGTTCCTTGCATTTGAAAAGGGTATGCACGTTCTCGTAATCCTTACCGATATTACAAACTATGCAGACGCTCTGCGTGAGGTTTCTGCAGCCCGTAAGGAAGTTCCCGGCCGTCGCGGTTACCCCGGATATATGTATACCGACCTTGCATCAATTTATGAAAGAGCCGGCAGACAAAAGGGCAAAGACGGATCAATCACCATGATCCCCATTCTTACAATGCCCGAGGATGATAAGACTCATCCCATCCCCGACCTTACGGGTTATATCACGGAGGGACAGATTATCCTTGACCGTGAGCTGTATCGTAAGGGTATCAATCCTCCCGTAAACGTTCTTCCCTCACTCTCCCGTCTTAAGGATAAGGGTATCGGTGAAGGCAAGACCAGAGAGGACCATTCCAATACAATGAACCAGTTGTTCTCTGCTTACGCAAGAGGCAAGGACGCCAAGGAGCTTATGGTAGTTCTCGGCGAGGCGGCTCTTACCGATATGGATAAGCTTTATGCAAAGTTTGCAGATGAATTTGAAAAGGTTTATGTTTCCCAGGGATTTGAAACAGACAGAGATATTGAGGAAACTCTTGATATCGGCTGGAAGCTGCTTCAGATTCTTCCCAGAAGCGAGCTGAAGCGTATCAGCGACAAGTTACTTGATAAATATTACGGTAAGTATTGATTTGGATGTGATTAAATGGCAATAATGAATGTCAACCCCACCCGAATGGAGCTTACCAACCTCAAGAGAAAGCTTGTTACCGCCCGTAGAGGACATAAGCTTCTGAAGGATAAACGCGATGAGCTTATGCGTATTTTCCTTGATAAAGTACGCGAAAACAAAGCTCTGCGTAAAGAGGTTGAGGAAGGCATCAGACAAGCGAATATTGCCATGAGTGTAGCAAGATGCGTAATGAGCGACAAAGCCCTTGATGTTGCTCTTATGCTTCCCACTCAGGAAATGCAGCTTGATGTTACGGAAAAGAATGTCATGAGCGTTATGATTCCCGAATTTGACGTTAAATTCAGAACAGCCAACGCTACAGACATTTATTCCTACGGTTTTTCCGAAACCTCAGGAGACCTTGATATTGCAGTCAAGGCACTCTCCGATATCATGCCCAAGATGATTCGCCTTGCGGAAATCGAAAAATCATGTCAGCTTATGGCAGATGAGATTGAAAAGACACGCCGCAGAGTAAATGCACTTGAGCACGTAATGATTCCCAGATATGAAGAAACCATCAAGTATATTACCATGAAGCTTGATGAAAACGAGAGAAGCACCACAACCCGACTTATGAAGGTCAAGGATATGATGCTCGCTCAGGCACATAACTATAATTGATTTACGGCTCATCCCCTTCGGGGGATGTTGTCGTATAAAACACCAAACAGGAAGTAGTGTTATGAAATATATTCTTTACATAATTCTTGCCGTTGTTGCGGTATTTGCCGTCCTTCTTGTTTTTGCTCTTATCAGAGCGGCAAAAATCAAAGCCAAACCGGATAATAATAAAACTGCCGCGCCCTTCACTCCGGAGGATGAGGCAAAATATTCAAAGTTCCTTTCGGAAATGATTAAGATTCCCACCGTTTCCGCTGCCGAAGGGGATGACCTCACCGAGTTTTACAGATTCAGAGAGGTACTCAAATCAAACTTCCCTCTTATTTTTGAGAAGCTTGAGGTGAATGACATCGACGGTAACCTTCTTATCAAGTGGAAGGGCAAAACCGATAAGGACCCCATTCTTCTTATGGGTCATCAGGACGTTGTACCTGCAGTTGAGTCTAACTGGGAGCACGAGCCCTTCTCGGGTGATATAGTTGACGGCAAGGTTCACGGAAGAGGCGCAATGGACTGCAAATGTACCGTTATGGCAGAGTATGCCGCAGTTGAGGAGCTTCTTGAAGAGGGCTTTGTACCCGAAAGAGATGTTTATCTTTCATCCTCTGTCAACGAAGAAATTTCCGGTGGTGGCGCAGATAAAATCGTTAATTTCTTAAAAGAGAGAAATGTTCATATAGCGGCCGCAATGGATGAGGGCGGCGGTATAGTCAGCGGTATTCTTCCCGGCATGGAAACCTGGCTCTGCGCCTGCGGTGTAGTTGAAAAGGGTACTGCGGATATTAAATTTACCGCAAAAGCAAAGGGCGGTCATTCATCAACGCCTCCCAAAAATACACCTATCGCCCGTCTTTCGGCATTCGTAAACGACGTTGAAAAGCACGACCCGTTTATAAGAAGCTTTACTCCTCCCGTTGAAAATATGTTTACCTCAATCGCACCCTATCTTACCTTCCCGTTCCGTCTTCTTATGGGTAACCTCTGGCTTTTCAAGCCCCTTCTCAAGATTGCAATGCCCATGGTTTCACCTATGGCAAATGCATTCCTGGGTACGTCCTGCGTATTCACCATGAGCGGTGGTGCGGCTGCTGCAAACATCATTCCCGGTGAAGCGTACGTTATTGCGAATATCCGTCCCTCAATTCAGCAGAATCTTGACGAATGCTTTAATATTCTCAAGAATATTGCCGCGAAATACGATATTGAAGCCGAAATCATCAAGGGTAAGAGCGCATCAAAAATTGTTGCACCCGACAGCGAAGAACTTGCTTTCCTCGGCAAATGTGTCAAGGAATGCTTCCCCGGGTATTGCTTCGCTCCCTATTACGTGACCGGCGGTACGGATTGCCGTGATTTTGAGCCCGTTACAGACAACTGCCTCAGATTTACACCCATCAGAATGGATGATCAGCAGATGGCGGCAATGCACGCGGCTAACGAAAATATCTCAACGGATGCAATTTCCGCAGGTGTTAAATTCTATAAGTATTATATTAAAAACCACAATTAAGGTGTTAATATGAAAAAGATTATTGCATTGGTTTCCGCTTTTGCTCTGGTTATTTCTCTTGCCTCCTGCGGAAAGGTTTCTACGGCAGAACCTGACAGCACGGTAACCCAATCCGAAACCGCCGCTTATACCGACCCCAACGAGGCGTTTTCAAACGCTACCCTTATAAATAATGCAGATGAAACCAATATTTATTATCTGTATGCCGACGGCACCTACAAGGAGGTATATAAGGGCAGTAACCTTGAGGGCAAATGGAAGGTTGAAAATTCAGACCGTCTTGTCATAACCATGAACGGCATGGACGCATCTTATTATTATTCAATTTTGCAGGATGCTAACGGAAGCGTTACGGGAATCACCCAGATGGAGGGCAGAAGCTTCACTATCGTAAGACATTCCGTTCCCGAAAATATCAGC
>JAKSQQ010000019.1 GCA_024404015.1 Clostridia bacterium | reverse complement strand
ATTTTCAATTATATCCGTATTGACTGAAAAGTGAAATGATGATATTATTTATAAAAATATGAGAAGACAGCCCTCCCATTCGTGGTGAGGGCATAGAGGCATTTATAAGCTATGATAAAAAATATTGTTTTTGACATGGGCGGAGTGCTCATAGATTACAACCCCGAAAAAACGTTATATTCTCTTTTTGATAAGGAAACCGCAGATATTGCTCTGAAGGAAATATTCAGAAATAAGCTGTGGTCGGAAAGAGACAGAGGCACCGTTGATTCCGATGAAATAATGAGAATCGCCGGTCCGAAAATACCTCCTCACGCATACGAAATAATCAGCGAGATGGCGCATAACCTATATCCCTACATGACGCCTTACGAGGAGGTCAACAAGCTTGTCAGAGAGCTTAAGGCGGCAGGCTACAGAATCTTTCTGCTTTCCAATGCTTCCGACGATTTCTACATAAACAGAGTGGGAATCCCCGCCCTTGACGTTTTTGACGGCTATCTGATATCTTCGGATTATCTTCTTCTCAAGCCCGAAAAGGAGATATACGAAAAGCTGTTCACCAAATTCAATCTCAATCCCGAGGAATGTGTTTTCATTGACGATATGCCTGTCAACTGCGAGGGCTCTGAAAAGGCGGGAATGAGAGCATACTGCAATGAAAGCAGAGACGTTGATTTAATGAGAAAAGGTCTCAGGGAGTTCGGAGTCAGAATATGAATTGTTTTACCGATATAGCAAAAAGCATACCCGAATTTCGCTCGGTGGTAAATGCGGTCCATAAAAACCGCCTGCCTCTGGGTGTTACCGGTGTTGCTTATATACATAAAGCTCACATAATTTCATCACTTTGTGACGGCTTCAAGAAGAAGGCACTCGTTCTTTTGCCCGATGAAGCCCAGGCCACCAGAATGGCGGCTGATTTAAGTGCTTTCGGTATGAGGGCACTGCTTTTCCCCGCAAGAGATTTTTCATACCGTATTGATGAAACGGTTTCAAGAGAATATGAGCATAAGCGGCTCAACGTGCTTGATAAAATGCTTACGGGAGAATACGATGCCGTGGTGCTTTCGTCGGAAGCCGCCATGCAGTTGACACCTCCTCCCGAGGTGCTTATGGCGAATTCCCTTTCCGTTGCACCGGGGGATGAATTTACCGCCGAAGAACTGATTACCGCTCTTGTGAACAGCGGATATACCTCCTGCGTTCAGATTGACGGCTCGGGTCAGTTTGCTTCAAGAGGCGGTATAGTTGATTTCTTCCCTCCCGATTCTTCATATCCCGTGAGAATCGAACTTTGGGGAGATACGGTTGATTCGATTTTTTATTTTGACCTTGATACACAGAGAAGAACAGAGCTTCTTGAAAGCGTGAGAATTACTCCCGCAAAGGAAGTTCTGATTACCGATGACCGGCTTGTTGCGGTTATTGAGAAGCATATCAAAGAAAAGAGAATACGCGGTGACGGCGGTAAGATGCTGAATGCCGAGATTGAAAAAATCAAAGGCGGCATTAAAGTAAACTGTGCAGATAAATATCTGCCTCTTATCTATCCCGAGTCCGGCGGTATCTTTGACTATGCAAAGGAATGTATGCTTTTTGTCTGTGAAAGCTTTGCGGTAAAGGATAAATTCAACTCAGCTCTTACTCTTCAGCAGGAAACAATCAAATCACTAATGCTTGACAAAACTCTTTGCAGAGGATTGGACAGATATACTCTGGAGCTGTTTGAGCTTTACAGAAATTATACCGATATGGGTGCGATTTATCTTGACAGTCTGCCCAGAGGAAGCTTTGACACCGGAGTAAAGGAGCTTATCAGCTTCTCGGCAAAGCAGCTTGTCCCCTGGAACGGCGCACTTGCCGCCCTTACGGAGGATATTAACGGAAGACAGGCACACAGAGAGCATACCTGTGTTGTAATGGCAGGTACGGAAAAGGCGGCCGCCACCCTTGCATACGACCTTAAAATTCAGGGAATAGACTGCAATTATTATAATTCTCTGCCCGAAAAATTTGAGACAGGCAAGGTTACGGTTATCCCCGGAGGACTGTCCTACGGTATGGAATATCCCGGTGCGGCATTCAGCGTGTTTACCTATCGTTCTCATACTGCCGTAAAGCCGAAAAAGGCGAGAAGGACAAGTAAAAATGCCTTTAACAATCTTACGGAGCTTCACAGAGGGGAATACGTGGTGCATTCCGCTCACGGTATTGGTGTGTTTGAAGGCATTACAGGACTTGAAACCCAGGGAAATATCAAGGATTACATTAAAATCAGATATGATAAGGGAGATATTCTCTACGTACCCGTAACACAGCTTGACCAGGTATCTAAATATATCGGCGCAGGCAGCGAGGATAAAGCCGTCAAGCTCAATAAATTAGGGGGAGTGGAATGGCAGAAAACCCGTTCGAAGGTTAAGGCCTCCGTCAAAAACATGGCGAAGGAGCTTATTGAGCTTTACTCAAAGCGCCTTAAAATCCAGGGACACGCTTTCTCTCCCGATATTGATATGCAAAACGATTTTGAAAGCCGTTTTGAATATATGGAAACCGATGATCAGCTTCGCTGTATCAGAGAAATCAAATCGGATATGGAAAAGCCCTATCCCATGGACAGACTTCTCTGCGGTGACGTTGGCTTCGGTAAAACCGAGGTGGCACTCAGAGCGGTCTTCAAATGTGTTGCAGACGGTATGCAGGTGGCTTTTCTTGTACCCACAACCATACTTGCGCTCCAGCATTACCAGACCATTCTCAAGCGTTTTGACGGCTTCCCGATTGAAACGGGTATGCTTTCAAGATTCTGCTCAAAGAAGGATATCGACAAAACCCTGCTGGGCCTTCGCAGAGGCAGTGTAGACGTGGTGGTCGGTACTCACCGTCTTATTTCAAAGGACGTTCAATTCAGTAAGCTGGGATTGATTATCATTGACGAGGAACAGCGCTTCGGCGTTGCGCAAAAAGAAAAATTAAAGCAGATGTTCCCTGCGGTGGATGTACTTACCCTTACCGCTACTCCCATTCCCAGAACTCTTAATATGGCCATGACGGGCATCAGGGATATGAGTATAATAGAGGAAGCACCCCAGGACAGACAACCTGTTCAGACCTATGTTATTGAGCACGATACCGATGTGCTTGTTCAGGCCATGGAGCAGGAGCTTCGCAGAGGCGGTCAGGTCTATTATCTCTATAACAAGGTTGAAACCATTGAACGTAAGGCGGCTGAAATTAAGCGGCTTATTCCCGATGCAACGGTGGGTATAGGACACGGAAAAATGAGTGAGGACGAGTTGAGCGAGGTATGGCGCCGACTTCTTGACGGTGAAATCGACATACTCGTCTGCACTACGATTATCGAAACCGGCGTTGATGTTCCCAACGTTAACACGCTGATTATTGAGAACGCCGACAGAATGGGACTTGCACAGCTTCATCAGATAAGAGGACGCGTAGGCCGTTCTTCAAGGCGTGCAAGTGCATATTTCACGTTCACAAGAGGCAAACAGCTTACTGAGATTGCGGAAAAGCGTCTTGAAGCGGTAAGAGAATTTACGGAATTCGGCTCGGGCTTCCATATTGCAATGAGAGACCTTGAGCTCAGAGGCGCAGGCAATATCCTCGGCTCAAGTCAGCACGGTCAGATGGATTCCGTAGGTTACGATATGTATATCAAGCTTCTTGAGCAGGCCATAAGTGAGGAAAAGGGAGAAGCCCAACCCGTTGAAAATGAGAAGGAATGCCTTATTGACCTTCCCATTGATGCTCATATCCCCGACAGATATATTTCAAACATTCCCCAGCGGCTTCAGATTTATCGCAGAATTGCGGATATCAGGTCAAGAGAAGATGCTCTTGACGTAACCGATGAGCTTATCGACCGTTTCGGCGAACCGCCCGAATGCGTCATGGGACTTATTAAGATTTCGGAAATCCGCTGTAAAGCCGCAAGGAATGATATTTATGAAATATCCCTTGAGGGAGACCGTATCATATTTAAGGTTACCGATATTGATATGGACAAGATGTATAAGATTGCACCCCATTACAGCGGAAGATTCAAAATCAGCGCAGGCAACGGAAAGCCCAGCTTTGCCGTGCGTATGCTGAAGGAAGAAAACCGTCTCTCGCTTATTGAGAGAATTCTTGACTACATTGAGGAGGAATAATACCATGCCTCAGACAGATAAAAAGCTTGAACGTGCCGTATTTCCCGAGCAGGTCGGAATAGACTCAAAGGAAATAGAAGCACTTATAAACGACTATTACGAAAGCGGAATAGAGCTTCATTCTCTCATGCTTCTGCGCCACGGCAAGGTTGCCTTTGAGGGCTATGCCGCTCCTTACGGCAGGGACGTTCCCCAGACCATGTATTCCGTCAGCAAGAGCGTTACCTCCGTTGCAATGGGCTTTGCCATTGCGGAGGGACTGCTTTCCCTTGATTCAAAGGTAATTGATTTCTTCCCCGAATACAGACCTGCGAAAAGGGACGAATACCTTGAACAGCTTACCGTTTATCATCTGATGACAATGACCGCCGGCAAGCAGGTCAGTGCGCTTGCGGATAAATCCGAAAAGGATTGGATACGTCAGTTCTTCCGTTCAAAGTGGGCGGCACAGCCGGGAAAGAAATGGGCGTATATAAGCGAAAATACCTATATGTGTTCCGCAATTCTCCACAGAGCAACGGGAATGGGACTTGTTGATTATCTTATGCCCCGTCTCTTTGAACCACTTGGTTTTACGAGAAGACCCGAATGGGAAACGGACAGTATGGGTATTGAAGCAGGCGGTTGGGGACTTCGTCTTTCTCCCGATGAGCTGGCAAGATTTACCCTTTGCGTTCAGCAGGGAGGCGTATTCGCAGGCAAGCAGGTAATACCTGCGGATTATATTGCAGACGCTACCTCAAATCACGTGAAAGCCGTTTCTTTTGAAGACCCCGACCAAAGCAGGGGCTACGGCTACTTCTTCTGGCAGAGTGTAATGAAAAATACGGTAAGATGCGACGGAATGTTTTCACAGTTCGGTGTGGCATTCAGAGATTTCGATGCCTGCCTTGTATGTACCTGCAGTGAAATAAGCGAAAAGAAAACGAGAGATTGCTTTTTCCGTCATTTCCCGAAAATGTTTATTGAGGAATCGGATAAGAATCCTGTTGACGGTGTATATCCGAAGCTGCTGCCCCTTGAATCTCTTCCCGCAGGTGAGCATTGCATTATCGAGGGACTGATGAAGTCAAAGGTTATCCGCACGGAAAAGAATGCGGTTCTGAATGCCGTGGGCTTCCCCGTTTCAATGCTTCCTCTTCCCGCCGTATATATGTCATACGAAAGAAGCGGAAATATTGACAATATCGTTCTTGATTTTAACGGTGACGAGATGACAATGGTATGGGACGAGGGTAAGGACCATAATAAAATCCTTTGCGGTATGGACGGAAAGCCCCGTACTTCAAAAATTCACCTGGGCGGAATGGACTATACCGCAGTCAGCTATGCCGCCTGGAAAAATTTTGAAACCCTTGAAATCCGTATGAGACCCCTTGAGGCGGTCAGCGAAAGAAGAATACTCATAAATCTGAATGTACTCAAAGGCAAGGCGGAGATTATTCCTTCTTCAATGCCTCCCATTTCCGCAATGGGCAGAGGCATAGGCGAAATAATGAGGGGTTCAATTCCCACGGATACCCTTAAAGGTGCAACGGCGGACCTTATGAGTCACCTTGACCTGATAGTTGATTCAAAGATTAAAGGTAAGATTAAATTCTGATCGGAGGTAAAGGCATGGAAAACGAAAACTACAATTCCGCGCCCGATATTCGGGACGAAGTAACCGAAAATTCATACGATGACAGCACTTCTGTAACGGAAGAAAAGAAGCCGAAAACACTTATAATTGCTCTGATAATTGTCGGCTGTGTGCTTGTGCTTTCGCTTATCGGATTTTTAATTTTCAAAAGCAGTATTTTCTATAAGCTTGCCCTCAGCGATATAGAAAAAAACAACTATGAGGCAGCGTCGGAGATGATTGCTAAATCCAATAAGGATGAGGCGGCTGTACTTTCCGAATATGTTGACTTGAGAGTTGATTTCAACAAGCATTATTTGAATATGCTTGAAAAATTTGACCCCGCAAGAATTAACAAATGGTATGAAAAAGCGGAAAAGGTTGCATCGGAATATGATAATCTGCCGGACGAAATCAGAATGGACATTGATTCCTTCCGCTGTAAGCTTGGTATAATCAGAGACTCCGTTACGGTTTATGACAGCTTACGCTACGATGTGAAGGATATGATGCAGGTCTTTGAGGAAATCAACAGACTTGTGGAAACCGATTCCGAGGGTAATAAGATTTCCTTCAGAGTAAAGGATATTACCCGTAAGACACGCCGCTGGAGAACTCTCTGCGATAACCTTAATAATTTCAGCAGTAATATTCCCGACGGCGAAAAGGTTTATCTGCTCAGCTATCTTATCAGCGAAGCTTATTCCGAGTGTGATGAAATAGACGCCCAGATGCAGAATCTCATCAATAACGGATTTTCCGAAACGGATAAGATTAAATCCACGGGTCAGGGACACAAGAGTTTTAATGACGTGCGTAATTCAAACGGCGTTACTCTGAATTTCTCAAACCCCGATGATTATGAAAGATATATGTATAACGATATTTGCAAAAAGCTTATGGAATACGTAGCCGAGTTTTATTTTACGGATTGAGTTACAAAAAGGAAAGCGGGTGCTCCTTAACGGAGTACCCGCTTTAAGTTTTCAGTCAAGCTCCACCTTTCCGGTGTAAAGCTCATAGTATCTGCCCTTCATTTCAAGAAGCTCATCGTGAGTGCCTCTCTCAATGATTTCACCGTGTTCAAGTACCATAATGGCGTCCGCATTTCTTACGGTTGACAGACGGTGGGCAATTACAAATGTGGTACGGTTTTTCATCAGACGGTCCATACCGTGTTCAATATGCTTTTCGGTTCTGGTATCAACGGAGCTTGTTGCTTCGTCAAGGATAAGTATGGGTGCTTTTGAAATTGCCGCTCTGGCAATATTAAGCAGCTGTCTTTGTCCCTGTGACAGATTTGCTCCGTCACCCTCAAGTACAGTATTATATCCCTCTGAAAGACGCATTATGAAGCTGTGGGCAGATGCGGTTTTTGCCGCTTCGATTACCTCTTCATCAGTTGCATCGGGTCTGCCGTAGCGGATATTTTCCATTACGGTACCGGTAAACAGATGAGTATCCTGGAGTACCATAGCTGTATTTTCTCTCAGATAGGGACGGCTTATCTCTCTGATATCAACGCCGTCAACCGTAATTGAGCCGCTTTCAATGTCATAGAAACGGTTGATAAGATTGGTTATCGTTGTCTTGCCTGCGCCTGTTGAGCCGACAAAAGCAACCTTTTTGCCGGGCTCTGCGGTAAGATTTATATGCTTGAGAATGGTTTTTTCCGGATTATATCCGAAGGTAACGTCTTTAAGCTCAACACGGCCTTCAATGCCTTTGCTTCTCAGTGCTTTTGCATTGTCGGATTCTGTGAAGCTTTCATCGTCCTCCGGCTCTCTGTCCATAATATTGAATACACGCTCTGCACCCGCAAGGGCGGCGAATATGGTTGAAGTCTGCTGTGACAGAGAATTGATAGGACGGGAAAACTCTCTTGAATAACCTGCAAAAACGGATACACCGCCTACGTCAAATCCCTTGAAGAGGCAAAGCAGACCGCCTACGCCTGCGGTAACCGCATAGCAGATTTGCGTGGTATTGCCGAGTACGGGTCCCATTATGCCGCCGAAGAATTGAGCCCCCAGCTGTTTACCGCGCATATCGGCATTGAGCTTATCAAATTCTTCAATGCAATCCTCTTCGTGATTGAATACCTTGATAACCTTCTGACCGGATACCATTTCCTCTATGTAACCGTTTATGGCACCAAGTGCGGATTGCTGACTTACGTAGTATTTACTTGAACGCTTTGCTATGAAGGAACCGCCCTTGAGCAGAAGGGGAATAAATGCAACGGTAACAAGTGTCAGCCAGCGGCTGGTATAAATCATAAAGCAGAATGTGCCTATGAGTGAAATCGTACCCGAAACAAGCTGAGTAAGAGTTGAGTGCATCATCATGTCGATATTATCAATATCATTTGTGAAGCGGCTCATAATACCGCCCGTTGATTCGGAATCGAAAAATCTGATGGGCAGACTCTGGAGCTTATTGAAAAGGTCGTTTCTGAGTGCTTCGGATGCCGAAAGAGAAACCTTCATCATTATCCTCTGCTGTAAATAACTTGCAATGACACCTATACCGTATATCATCATCATCAGGCCTATGGTTTTTGCCAATGAAAGCAGTCTTTCCTCAGCAGGAGTTGAGGAATCTGCAACGGTATTTATTATAGGTCTCATTATGTATGAGCCAAGCAGAGCGGATGACGTTGAAAACAGCATACATATAAGTACGACAACCAGCTTCCATTTATACTTTGCCACGTATGCCCAGAGGCGCTTGATGGTCTTCTTTGTATCTTTGGGCTTGCCCTTTTCACCGGGGACACGTCTTCTTCTGCCTCCGCCCATTCCTCTTTTGGGCGCGGCGGCCGCTTTATTGTATCTTTTCTGAAGTTCTTCCAAGCTTCTTGCCATAATCAGATTGCCTCCTTTCTGTCTACCTGTGAGTAGTAGATTTCGGAGTAATCCTCATTTTTCTCAAGCATCTCATCATGAGTACCCATGCCGGTAATTTTGCCGTCATTCATTACGATAATCAAGTCGGCATCCTTGACGGATGATATTCTCTGGGCAATTATGATTTTTGTGGAGTCCTTGAGTTCATCCGCAAATGCTTCACGAATTCTTGCCTCGGTGGCAGTATCTACCGCACTTGTGGAGTCGTCAAGTACAAGGATTTTCGGCTTTTTCAGTAATGCTCTTGCAATACAGATACGCTGTTTCTGACCGCCCGATACGTTTGTTCCGCCCTGGTCAAGTACGGTTTCATAGCCCTCATTAAAATCGGTAATGAAGGTATCTGCCTGGGCAAAAGCGGCGCTTTTGCGAATTTCCTTCATGGAGGCATCCTGATTGCCCCAACGCAGGTTATCCTCGATTGTTCCCGAGAAAAGTATATTTTTCTGAAGCACGAAGCCCACACCCTCACGGAGATTGTAAAGACTGTAATTCTTTACGTCAATTCCGTCAATAAGCACCTGACCTTCATCGGGGTCATAGAGTCTTGCTATCATGGATACAAGGGTGGTTTTTCCCGAGCCGGTGGAACCGATTATGCCTACGGTCTTACCTGCTTCAATGCTGAAGGAAATATCATCAAGGACCTTTTCTTTGCTGTCCTTGTAGTATCTGAATGATACGTTTCTGAATTCAATGTTGCCTTGCTGAACTGCTCTTTTGCTGTCCTTTTCGGATATGTTGTCATCGTTTATGTCGATTTCCTCGTCAAGGACCTCACGGATTCTTCTGGCGGATGCAAAAGCTCTTGACATAAAGATAAACATGCCTGCAACCATTACGAGAGACGAGAGAATCTGTATGATATAGGTAACGAATGCCGTAAGGTTACCCGTGGTCATCGTGCCGTTGATAAGCATTTTACCGCCGAACCAGAAGATTGCCATGATGACTATATTCATGCCGAGAGTAGCCGCGGGGATAAGAGCAATGATAATGCTCATGGCTCTTGTGGCACTCATTTTCAGTTCGCTGTTTGCCTTGCCGAATTTGGACTTTTCAAAGGCCTCACGGACAAAGGATTTTACGACTCTGATATTTGTAACGTTTTCCTGAACCGTTGAGTTTACCGCATCTATTTTTGCCTGCTGTTCCGTAAATCTGGGCAGAGCTTTCTTGATGAACAGCACTGCGCCGACTACCACTATCGGAACTGAAATGAGCAGGATAGTTGTCAGCGTGGGGCTTACCAAAATTGCCATGATAACGCCGCCGATAAGCATACCGGGGGCCCTCAGACACATACGCAAAAGCATATTAATGAAATTCTGCATTTGCGTAATATCGTTTGTAAGTCGGGTTACAAGTGAGCCGGTGCTGAATTTATCAATATTTGCAAATGAGAATTTCTGCACTTTTCTGAATACGTCACTTCTCAGGTCGGCGGCAAAGTTGACTGATGCCTTTGCGCCGTACCAGGCACCGCCTACACCGCCTATCATCATAAGAAGGGCGGTGATAATCATTGCACACATAACGGCAATGATAAAGGGACTTCTGTCACCTGCAATTTCGTAAATTTTTCTGATTACTGCCGATGCTTTGCTTATATCTTCACCACTTGCACCGTAGTCAATGATATTTGCCAGGAATTTCGGCATTATCACTTCGCCTATTACCTCCACTATCATACACAGAGGACCCAGTATGAAATAGGCGGCATAGGGCTTAACGTATTTCATCCATTTTTTCATTCGCTTTTCTCCTTTTCACCGTAAGCTTTCAGATTATCTGCCATGACGTCAAGACACCTGTTGAATATCCGAAGCTCTTCATCGGTTATTCCCGACATCATTGCCTTATCTATATCATAAAATGCATCGCAGGTCGTTTCCAGCAGACTGATACCCTTCGGGGTGATTTCAACTATGTTTTTTCTTGTATCCGAGGTGTCTGACTTTCTTTCAATATAGCCGTCACGCTCAAGAGCTTTGAGGGTATTTGCCACGGCGGCACCGCTTACGTTGAAACGCTCCGCAATATCCTTTTGGGAAATATCCTTACTGCTGTGATACAGAAACATAAGCATGCCGAACTGATTTCTGTGAATATCCGTTCCGGTCTGACGGATGGCATTTTCACAGCAGGAATGATGCATACGGTCAACCCGCATGAAATTGCCGATTACAAGCCCGGGAACACCGGCCGGTGTTTTGAACTTCATTTTGCGTCTCCTTTAGTTAATGTGTTAACAGTTAAATGCTTAACTATTTTATCATAAGTTTGATTTTTGTCAATAAAAAGCACCGGATTTTCATCCGATGCTTTATTTTAATCTGTTGTGTAGTTAAGCACATTGTTTACCAGAATACCCTCAACTCCCGACTCATTGCAGAAATCAAGAAATTCTTTTGTGGTTATTCCTGCTTCAAGTCCGTCACAATGACCCGCCATTATCCAGACCTCTCTGCCGAATGAATGAACGAAGTCGATTGATTCTCTGTCCGTCCATTTTTGCCACAGCCGGATATATTCCGCACCCTCATTGATACAGTCCCGCATCATTTCCTTCCTTTTCATAAAGGCGAGAACGGGAATGCGGGCATCGGTCTGCTTTGCGATTTTAACATCTTCGGGAGAGTGAACACCCAGTACCACCTTATCCGTATATCCTTTTGATGCGATATATCCGATAATTTCGGGTATGTTTTCTCCCCCCTCTTTGATGTGAAGCAAAAGGGGAGCAACACCTGCCGAAATATAATCCTCAAAGGAATGACCGCAGTAATCACAGTCGCTTCTTTTCAGATTTTTATATTCATCAAGGGTTAAATCCGAAAGCTTTATGTCCTTTGAAAACAGACGCTGCAGGTTTTCGTCGTGACTGACGGCAATTTTTTTGTCCTTTGTAAATCGCAGGTCAATTTCCACCATGTCCGCACCGTTTTCAAGGGCCAGCTTTGCGGAGTCAACGGTCTGCTCGGGCAAAACCGAGGGACCGCTTCTGTGAGCAATGATTCTCATTACTGATTATCCGATGCCATCTTTTCCTGCTTTACCTTTTTGTCGATGACGTGACGGGAGGCAAGTTCCTTCTGAATATCATCAAGGGAAATGCCCATCTGAATCATCATTACCATTACGTGATAGGTAAGGTCGGCAATTTCGTAGATGGTCTCCTTTTTGTCGTTATCTTTTGCGGCAATAATAACCTCGGTGGATTCCTCACCGACTTTCTTGAGCATTTTGTCAAGACCCTTTTCAAAGAGATAGGTGGTGTAAGAGCCCTCTTTTTTCTCGGTCTTTCTGCCTTCAATGAGATTCATGAGTCCCTCAAGAGAGAATGAGCCAAGCTCATCGCTTTCCCAGAGAGGATTTTCAAAGCAGGATTCCGTTCCCTTATGGCAAGCGGGACCGTCGGGAATGACCTCAACTACAAGGGCATCCTTGTCGCAGTCTGCGGTGATGGATACGATATGCTGATAGTTTCCGCTTGTTGCACCCTTGAGCCATACTTCCTGCCTTGAACGGCTCCAGAAGCAGGTAAGTCCCTTTTCCATGGAGATGCCCAGAGTTTCCTTATTCATATAGGCAAGGGTAAGCACCTTTTTTGTACGGGCATCGGTTACTATTGCAGGGATAAGACCCTTTTCGTCAAATTTAAGTTCGTCAATGTTAATCATATTTTACTCCTATATTCTTACGGGTATACCGTTTGCTTTAAGCTCTTGCTTCAGGTCGCTGATGCTGACTTCACCGAAATGGAAGATTGAAGCCGCAAGGCCTGCGTCAACCTTTGGAAGGGTTTTGAAAAGCTTTGTAAAGTCATCAATGCATCCTGCACCGCCGGATGCGATTACGGGTACGCTGACCGCATTACAAACGGCATCCAGCATTTCAAGGTCAAAGCCGTTCTTTACGCCGTCTGTGTCAATGCTGTTAAGCACCACTTCCCCTGCACCGTTACCTACACAGCGCTTAATCCATTCAATGGCTTCCATGCCCGTGTTTTCTCTGCCGCCTTTAGCAAAGACACGGAAAACACCGTCAACTCTTTTTACATCTGCGGAAATGACAACGCACTGGTCACCGTAAAGCTTTGCCGCTTCGGGAATGAGGTCGGGATTTCTGATTGCACCCGAATTGACGCTGACCTTATCCGCACCGCATTTGAGTACACGGTCAAAGTCCTCAATGGTATTGATTCCTCCGCCAACGGTAAGGGGGATGAAAACCTTGCTTGCCGTTTCGGTAAGAATATCCGTAAAGAGCTTTCTGCCGTCAGAGGAGGCGGTAATATCATAAAATACAAGCTCGTCTGCACCGCAGTTTGAGTAATATTCCGCAAGAGTAACGGGAGAAGAAACGTCGTTCAGTCCCTCAAAATTTACACCCTTTACTACTCTGCCGTCTTTAACGTCAAGGCAGGGGATTATTCTTTTTGTAATCATTTTGCTGCCTCCACTGCCTCTCTGATTGAAATTGCTCCCGTGTAATACGCCTTGCCGATGATTGCTCCGTAAATATCCATTTTGCGAAGCTCCTTAACATCCTCAAGGGAGGATACACCGCCGGAAGCGGTAATATTCATTGAGTATTTTTCGCTGAGTTGTCTGTATAGCTCAAGGTTTGTGCCTTTCATTGCGCCGTCTCTGGAAATATCTGTGCAAATAAGTGCGGAAACACCCGTATTCTGCATTTTTTCACAGAATGAGAATGCATCGTACTGCGACTTTTCAAGCCAGCCCTTGATTGCGACGAAGCCGTCTTTGATATCGACGCCTACCGCAATTTTTTCTTTGTATTTATCTACCGCTCTTTTCAGAAACTCCTCATCGTTGACCGCCGCAGTTCCGAGAATGACACGGTCAAGACCTGCTTCAATGTATCTGTCAACGGTTTCCATGCTTCTGATACCGCCGCCTATTTCACTGAAAAGACCTGCGGATGAGATAATTCTCTTAACCGTTTCAATGTTGGGAGTTTCTCCGCTTTTTGCACCCTCAAGGTCAACTATGTGAATGCAGGATGCACCCTGATTCTTGAAATCAACTGCGATTTCGGGAGGATTTTCGCTGTAAACGGTCATCTGATTGTAATCGCCCTTAAAGAGGCGTACCGCCTTGCCGTCAACAAGGTCTATTGCGGGAAATATCAGCATTGGGGACCCTCCGTTTCGCAGAATGCTCTGAGAATGCTCAGACCGACCTCGCCGCTTTTTTCGGGATGGAACTGACAGCCGAAGACGTTATCCTTCCAGACTACTGCGGTAAGAGGAGCACCGTATTCGGTAACGGCGGCTGTATTTTCGGAGCAGTCCGTACCGTAGAAGGAGTGAACGAAATAAACGAAATCTCCCTCTTTGATATATTTGAAAATCGGGCACTCGGGTTTGTTGAATTTAAGGTAATTCCAGCCAATCTGGGGAATTTTGTAATCTTCGGGGATAACGTCGGAAATAGGTCTGATTTCACCGGAAATAAGCCCTAATCCGGGATGCTCACCGTATTCAAAGCTTTTGTCAAGGAGAAGCTGCATACCCAGGCATATTCCCATAAGGGGCTTGCCTGCTGCCGCCTGCTCTTTTACAAGCTCCGCCATGCCGCTGCTTCTCAGCTTCTCTGCGGCATCACCGAATGCACCCACACCCGGCAGGATGATTCTGTCTGCGTTGCGGATAATTTCGGAGTCGCTTGTAATTACGCTTTCTTTGCCTATTGCTTTGAGTGAACAACTCAGCGAAAACAGATTACCTACGCCGTAGTCAATAATGGCAAGCATCAGATAACCCCTTTCGTTGAGGGAATTTCGTCTGCAAATTCCTTGTCAACGGCAGTTGCCTTTGCAAGTGCTCTTGCCACTGCCTTGAACGCACCCTCTGCTATGTGATGTGAGTTTTTGCCCTCAAGCTGTTTTATGTGAAGAGAAACGGGGAAATTTCTGACAAATGCAAGGAAAAATTCTTCCACAAGCTCGCTGTCAAATTCACCGATTTTTTCCGCGGGAATATTCAGACCGTATCCTAAATATGATCTGCCGGAAATATCAACTGCGGCAAGGATAAGTGCCTCGTCCATGGGAAGAATTATATCGCCGTAGCGGATGATTCCTTTTTTATCCGCAAGAGCAGTTTCAAAGGCTTGACCCAGACAGATGCCGATGTCCTCGGCTGTGTGATGAAAATCAACCTGTGTGTCACCCTTGCAGGTAACCTCAAGGTCAAATCTGCCGTGCTTTGCAAAAAGGGTAAGCATGTGGTCAAGAAAACCGCAACCCGTGTTGATTTTGCTTTCTCCCTTACCGTCAATGGCGAGAATAAGAGAAATGTCCGTTTCTGCTGTTTTTCTGTTTACTGAAGCTGCTCTCATTTCAGTTCCTCCAATATGCCCGTAAGGGCGTTGATAAGCGCATCCATCTGCTCCTTTGTACCTACGGTGATTCTGTTGTACTGACAGATTCTTTCCTTGTCAAAGTGACGGATGAGAATGCCTTTTTCCTTGAGCTTGAGGTATATTTTTTTGCCGTCTGCACCGTTATGCTTTGCAAAGATGAAATTTGCCTTTGAATTTGTCATTTCAAAGCCGAGTTCTTTCAACTTTGCCGAGGTGTATTCCCTGCATTCTTCAATATATCTGCAGTTTTTCTTTGTGTATTCGTCATCACACATGGCTCCGTAACCGGCGGCTGAAGTCATTCTGTTGACGTTATAGGGATTTACGGAATACTTAACCGTATTCAGATCCTGAATAAGTCCCTTTGATGCCATACCCATTCCCAGTCTTGCGCCTGCAAGGGAGCGGGATTTTGAAAAGGTCTGTGTAACAAGGAGATTATCGTATTCCTTAACCAGGGGAACACAGCTTTCGCCGCCGAAATCAATATACGCTTCGTCTATAACCACCACGTTGTCGGGATTTGCTTCTATGATTTTTCGTATATCGGCAACGGAAAGAGTTTCTCCGGTAGGTGCATTGGGGTTGGCAATGAAAATTGTACCCTTTGCGTTGAAATAGTCGTTTATATCAATTGTAAAATCCTCTTTAAGAGGGATTTCTCTGAAAGGAATATTCAGAAATTCGGAATAAACGGGATAAAATCCGTAGGTGATATCGGGAAATACGGCAGGGTTGTTTTTATCGCAGAATGCGGTAAATGCGAAATAAAGGATTTCATCCGAGCCGTTTGTCATCAGCACGTTTTCGTAATCAAGCCCGTAGTATTCCGCAACCTTTTCCGTCAGCATTCTGCTTTCCGGGTCGGAATAAAGGTTAAGAATATTTATCGCCTCGGAAGCCGCATTTATTGCTTTTTCCGAAGGAGGAAAGGGTGACTCATTGGTGTTGAGTTTGATATATTTCATATCCTTGGGCTGTTCACCCGGTGTATAGGGAACGAGAGAAGAATATTTTTCAATGAAAAATCTGCTCATTTATTTGTCCTCTGTTCTGATTATTGCGCTCTTTGCGTGACCGGTAAGACCCTCTTGATTTGCAAAGTATGCTATGTCGTAAGCAACCTTGTCAAGAGCTTCCTTTGTGTAATAGGTGTACTGTGTCTTCTTGACGAAATCGTCAACGGAAAGGGGACTTGAAAATTTCGCCGTACCGCTGGTGGGCAGGGTGTGATTGGGCCCCGCAAAGTAGTCACCAAGAGCTTCAGGACAGTTTCTGCCCATGAAGATTGAGCCGGCATGACGGATGGAGTCAAGATAATCAAAGGGATTATCAAGGCAGAGCTCAAGATGCTCGGGAGCGATTTCATTTGCAATTTCAATTACTGACTTAATGTCGGGAGCAACAATGATTTTGCCGTTATTGTCAATGGATGCTCTTGCAATTTCGCTTCTTTCCAGCTGAGGAATCTGCTTTTCAAGCTCCTCGCTGACTTTGACTGCAAGCTCGGCGGAATCCGTAACAAGTACGGCACTTGCCATCTTGTCGTGCTCTGCCTGAGAAAGAAGGTCGGCAGCGGCGTATTTCGGATTTGTCTTTCCGTCTGCGATGATAAGTATTTCACTGGGGCCGGCAATCATGTCAATGGAAACAGTACCGAAAACCTGCTTCTTTGCTTCTGCAACGAATGCGTTTCCGGGGCCTACGATTTTGTCAACCTTGGGGATGCTCTCCGTTCCGTAGGCAAGGGCGGCTATTGCCTGGGCACCGCCTACCTTATAGATATTGTCAACGCCTGCGATTTTTGCCGCGGCAAGGATGACGGGATTGATTTTACCGTTACTGCCGGGAGGAGTGACCATTACTACTTCCTTGACACCTGCAATCTTTGCGGGAATGGAATCCATAAGCACGGTTGAGGGATATGCTGCCGTACCGCCGGGAACGTAAAGACCGGCTTTGTCAACGGGGATAACCTTCTGACCGATTACAATACCCTCTTCATCGTTGATGATGAAGGAATTGCGAACCTGTCTTTCGTGAAATTTACGTATATTTGCGGCGGCTTTTTTGAGGATTTCAATAAATTCGGGAGAAACGCTTTCAAATGCTTCGGCACTTTCTTCGTCACTTACCGCAAGTGTATCAATATCCGCTTTGTCAAATTTGAGATTGTACTCAAAAATCGCTTTGTCGCCATTTGCTCTGACGTTTGCAATAATATCGGTTACTATGTCTTCTACATTTGCAGAGGAAACACTGCGGGCAAATATTTCGTCTTTGTTTACTTCGTTTACGTTAAGTATTTTAATCATTCTGTTTTACCGCCTTTTTTGAAAGCTCAGCAGTAAGCTTTTCTATGCTTTCGCTTCTGAATCTGTAATTTGCTTTATTTGCTATCAGTCTTGCGCTGATGGGAACTATTGTCTCAAGCACCTCAAGATTGTTTTCTTTAAGTGTTGCACCCGTTTCGACTATGTCCACGATTACATCGGAAAGACCGAGGATGGGAGCAATTTCAATGGAACCGTTGAGGTGAATGATATCTATGTCTCTGCCGAGAGAATTATAGTAATTAACGGCTATATTCGTAAATTTTGTGGCTACCTTCAGCGTCTTTCTGCGGTCATCTCTGAAGTTTCCGGGGCCTGCAACCGCCATTCTGCATTTGCCTATATCAAGGTCCAGCAGTTCATATACATCGGGCTCGTATTCAAGCAGGATATCCTTGCCTGCAACACCGATATCCGCGGCACCTCTCTCAACGTAGATGGCTACGTCGGAGGGCTTTACCCAGAAATATCTGACACCGTTTTCTTCGTTTTCAAATATCAGCTTACGGTTTTTCTCGTGTATTGACGGACATCCGAAGCCCGCTTCTTCAAACATGGAGTAAACCTTTTCGCCCAGTCTGCCCTTAGGCAAAGCAATATTCAGCATTTCCATTTTACTTTGCCTCCTTGTTTGTAAAGTCCATGATTTGTCTGTATCTGAATTTTTCGGGTATTTTTCTGAATGCAGCCGCACCCGAGCCCGAATAGGTCAGACCCGAAATCATCTTGTTGAGCATTGCAATATCCGTAGTATCATCGTAAAGTATGACCGTATCCGCATCATAGTCGCTTTCGGGCTCAATCAGACGTTCCAGCTCGTCAAGATAAACCGCGAAGCCGATTGCCTTTGACTTCCTGCCCATTTTCTTCATCAGCTTGTCGTACTGGCCTCCGGAAACGATACCTGTGGGAATACCGCTGATAAAGCCCTTGAAGATGATGCCGTTATAATAATTGATATCGCCCACGAAGGAAAAATCAATATCAATTATGTTTCTCAATGATTCATCAAGAGAAAGAATGATGGATTCAAGTCTCTTTACCTCTTTGTTTCCCGGAAGGAGCTTATTCAGCTCGTCAAATATCTTGTCGGGTGAACCGTGAAGGGTGGTAAATGCGGCAAGGGTCTCCGTTATATCCGGGGAAATACCCTCCTCCTCACACAGAGCGGTAAGCTGGTGCTGATTTTTGTCACCGATGAAGCCGATAAGCTTTTTACGCAGAGAGGATGAATCCGTTGCTTTTTCGATTATATCCGTGATTACGGAGAGGTCGGAAACGCTGAGCACGCAGTTATCGGAAATGAGCTTCAGACTCTGTGCCGCAAGGGTAAGCACCTCCGAAATACAGAAATTGTCGACCGCACCCAGACATTCAAGACCTACCTGCATTATTTCCTTGAAGGAGTGACTGCTCTTTGCCACACGGTAAACATTTTCATTATAGTAAACCTTATTTATCTCTTCGGGAGTATCACCCGAATTTTTGATAATGGAAAGGGTGACGTCGGGTTTCAGAGCCATAAGCTTTCCGTTTGTATCGTTAAAGGTTATGATATTTTCCGAAGCAAGGAAATCCTTGTTTCTCACATAGAGGTCGTATTCCTCGAATTTAATCATTTTATACTGGGAATATCCTCTGGATTCGTAAAGCTTACGAAGGGCAAATATTATTTTTTCGTCCCCTCTGATTACAAGATCATTTATTATCATTTTTTTGCCTCTCAATAGCTTTTTTGTATCCGCCCGTACCGTAGTTTACGCATTTGCTTACTCTGCCGATGGTGGCGGTGCTGATGCCGATTTCGGATTCTATTGAAAGATAGCTTGTGCCTTCAATGAGCATTTTTGCCGCATCAAGACGTTGAGACATATCTTTAATTTCTTTTATTGTACATAAATCCTCAAAAAAATCGTAGCAGTCATCAAGATTATCAAGACCGAGTATTGCTTCAAAAAGCCGGTCTGTTGATTCCGATTTAATATGCATATTATACCTCCCGAAGTGGATTAACGGCCAAAATAACGTCAGTCCCTCATTTATGCGTTAGCATATTAGCACATTAGTGTAGTAAAGTCAACTGTTATTTTTGTAATACTATAATTTTTTATTTTGCCCTGTTATGTACACATTTCTCAATACCGACTCTCTGACATTTCCCGCCTTTCAAGTTGAATTTTTACATCGGATATGATAGAATGTGCAAAAGAAAGAGGTGTCCGCCATGGAAAACGGCTTTTATGCGATGATATCAAGAATGAAATATATTAACCGCTGGGCTCTTATGAGAAATGAACACAGCGAAAATCTTGCGGAGCATTCATTTGAGGTTTCGGTTATTGCTCACGCCCTTACCGTAATCGGCAACCGCCGTTTAGGTAAGAAACTTGACAGCGAAAGGGCTGCATTTCTCGCTCTTTATCACGATGCTCCCGAAACGCTTACGGGAGATATGCCCACCCCGGTCAAGTATTATAACGACGAGGTTCGCGATGCCTATAAGACCGTGGAGGACGTTGCCTGCAAAAGTCTGATTGAAATGCTTCCCGAGGAATTCAGAGAGGATTACATTTCCGCATTCCTCCCCCGTGAAGAGGATAAGGAGCTGTGGAAGTACGTAAAGGCGGCGGATAAAATCAGTGCTCTCATCAAATGTATGGAAGAAAAGAAGGCAGGCAACAGCGAGTTTGTTTTTGCGGGGGAAAGTACGGCAAAATCAATTGAAGCACTGGACCTTCCCGAGGCGGAGATTTTTGTCAGCGAATTTTTGCCCTGCTATGAGATGACTCTCGACGAGCTTAAAAACTGAGTCGCTGATGACGGGTTTTACGGCGGGACCGGGGATTTCTCTCTATCCTGTCGTTATTTATCTTGAAAACTTCATTGATAGTGCTATAATGATAAATGTTTAAGTTTATTTGATTCCAGAGGCGATACCATGTTTAACATCAAGGAAACTCCTTTACCCGATTACACAAAAAAAGAAGAAATCATAAACTGCCTTACCCATCTTGCGGGAGTGCCCGTCTGCATTATAATGCTCATCGGTTATCTTGTACTTCAGGCGGGTCAGACCACACCTCTCCTGCTTTTCTCCACGTTTTTGTTTATGATTTCGTCCCTTATTGTGTTTGCGGGCTCTGCCATATATCACGGACTTAAACCCTGCACGGCAAAAAGAATAATGAGAGTTGTTGACCATTGCAATATTTACATCATGATTGCAGGCAGCGTTTCGGCTCTTTTCCTTACTCATATTTATGAAGAAAGACCGAAATATACCCTTATTATCATTGCGGTACTGTGGGTGCTTTCAATTATCGGGATAGTCCTTACCTTTGCGGATCTTAAAAAATTCAATATACCTCAGATTTTTACATATGTGGGACTTGGACTTTTTTCGGGAATCGCCATGAAGGATATATGGCTTCAGGGGCAGGACGAAAAAAATCTGGTAATGTATATCGCCGTGGGCGGATTATTAATGACTGTGGGCGCCGGACTTTATCTCGCAGGAAAAAAGCACAGATATTTTCATTCCGTATTTCACGTATTCATCCTTGCGGGAATGATAATCATTTATATCGGCACTTATAAATATTATGAGATAATATTTGCCTGATGCCGAAGAAAGAGAAATATATGTCATCAAAATTAAAAATTCACCGCATGGTGCTTGCGGCGTTTTTCCTTGCTCTTGCATTGATATTGCCTCTTCTGACGGGGCAGATGAAGCAACTTGGCAACGCCTTCTGTCCCATGCATATTCCCGTTTTGCTCTGCGGATTTTTCTGCGGACCCTTTTATGCGATGGCGGTGGGCTTTGTTGCGCCTCTGCTTCGGTTTTTACTGTTCGGGATGCCTCCCATAATGCCTGTCGGAATAGCAATGAGCTTTGAGCTTCTGACCTACGGCCTTGTTTCGGCTTTGCTCTATAACCGTCTGCCGTCAAAGAAATCCTGCATATACGTTTCTCTTATCGGCTCAATGGTTGCGGGCAGAGTGGTATGGGGATTGGCTGAAACCGTTCTTTACGGCATGGGCAAAACTCAGTTCGGCTTTGCCGCTTTTATTTCCGGTGCGTTTCTCAATGCAATCCCCGGTATTATTTTGCAGATAGTCCTTATTCCCGTTCTCGTTATGATTCTTCGTAAGTATACGTATAAGGAATAAGTATTAACTTGTATTTTGACATAAAAGAAAATACCTCAGGTTCCGATGAATCTGAGGTATATTTTATTTCCTGATTTCGGCGTATTTTTTCCAATGACCGCTGAGATAGAAAATGACCATTGCGGACATACGCACAAACTGGTCTGCATTGAGGCACCATCTGTATGCCGCTGCACCGAGGTCCAATACGGAAATAAGCAGATATCCAAGCATTACTCTGAATACCCAAAGACTGATTCATACATTTTTTCTTTGTTTTCTGCGCCGTAATGCCATGCCACAACGGTGGTAGTGCCGATAAAAAAGCGTTCATGACGCAAATGATAAGATTTATGGGGGAGCCGCACAGCGAAAGTGCCGCAACGGCAACCGTTGAATCGGGGATATGTTCGACCATTACGCTGTTTACCATGGAAAAGAGCTGACTGAATATCAGTTCAACGACCGACGGAAACAGAATACGGTAAAAATTCCCCTTGTTTAACCGTTCCATGACGAAATCTTCTTTCCGATTTTATTTTGTTTCGCCAAACCGGAATTTGACGATACCTTATATAATCGCGTTTAAGGGACTGTTATATAAAAACTGCCGCAGTTATAAATGCCCGTTGAAGCGGTAATTGAATTGTGCGAGAAAATGCCGTCTGTCTTACCGCTGACGGCTATGTAATACATCACAGCATCCTTCGGGAGCTTAACAGAGGCCTTACTGCCTGCGACTGTGGCCGATTTCGTCGACCAGCTTTCCTTTAACGTTAAATTGTCATATTCAAGCGGAGAGCTTCTGTAATAGAGGGTAACCTTCGGGTTTTTAACTCCGTCGGGCATATTGAATCTGAGAGTAATTTCTCCGTTTTCTTCGGATATGCCCGTAATTCTGATATTGCCGTCGCCGTTTCCCGTCATTTCGTTGGCAAAGCGCACGGTTTCTTCAATATTGAAGTCGCCGTGGGCTAATCCGCTGATAAGCAGAACAGAGCCGTTCTTTGACACAGCGGCAGAGGAAGACGGAGCATCTGCGGGGAAAAACGGATCTTCATCACTGCTTACAAACAGCATAGGCATTTTTACATCGGGAAGCAAGGGTGTGGGGTCCCATTTTTCGAGGATGGTTTTATTGTTGAAAAATGTT
>JAKSQQ010000018.1 GCA_024404015.1 Clostridia bacterium | reverse complement strand
TTTTATGCTTTGAGTGCAAGAAAAGTTGTCCTAAAGATGCACTGTAAAATTGAAATTTTCCGTGGCTTAGAGTAATTGAAAACAGGGCATTTTACAGGGTGGGTTCATTTGAACTCACCTTTTTCTATAAAAAGGGTCCATCGTTATTCTGTATCACAATCATTGTCCTGACGAATAAATACTGTCATCCCCACGAAATTGTCCTTGACCGGCTTCCTGAATATACCGATAAAATCTACCGTACCGATATCTGCGGTAATGTATATGTCAAATCCGACGGAAAGAGGGTCTTTGTCACCTCTTCGTCATAATATTACAAAATACGTACGTACTTGCGCCGTTATTATTCAATTTACCCTTGAATAATGCGGCGCTTTAATATATAATATTTTTATATTATGCGTAAAATGCGGAGGTATTCCCGTTGAATACAGATAACAGATTTGCGATTCCTCCCGAGGAAGCGGAAAAACAAAAAGAATATACCCGCCTTGCATCCGCACTCATTGATGCGAGATTTACCGGTAAGCCCCTTGCCTACGTTCACACCTACGGCTGTCAGGGTAATGTAGCGGACGGTGAACGCCTCAAGGGAACTCTTGAAGAAATCGGCTACGGTTTTACCGATGACCTTGAAAAAGCGGATTTGGTCCTCTATAACACTTGCGCTATCCGGGAACACGCCGAGGACAGAGTGTTCGGCAATGTGGGCGCTCTCAAGAATCTCAAACAGCGTAAAAAAGAAATGAGAATTTTACTTTGCGGGTGTATGATGCAGCAGCCTCGGGTGACTCAGAAAATCAGAAAGAGCTATTCCTTCGTTGATATTATTTTCGGTACTCACGTGATGCACCGTCTTCCCGAGTTTATCTATAAGTCACTCAGCAGCGGCAAAAAAATCTGTGATATTTCCGGTGAAGAGGGCGTTATTCCCGAGGATATGCCCGTTCACAGAGATTCCGATTTCAAAGCGTGGCTTCCCATTATGTACGGCTGCAATAATTTCTGCAGCTACTGTATAGTGCCCTATGTAAAGGGCAGAGAAAGAAGCAGAGACCCTCAGCTCATAATCAAAGAGGCAAAGGAGCTTGTGGCGGCAGGGTACAAGGAAATAACACTTCTGGGTCAAAACGTAAATTCCTACGGCAAGGCCCCGGATTACGGTTATAATTTCCCCCGTCTGCTACGTGAGCTTAACGATATTGAAGGGGATTTCATTATCCGCTTCATGACTTCACATCCCAAGGACTGTACTCACGAACTGCTTGATACCATGGCGGAATGTGACAAGGTAGCCAAGCATCTTCACCTTCCGTTCCAGAGCGGATGTGACAGAGTGCTTAAAGAGATGAACAGGGGATATACAGCGGAGAAATATCTTTCTCTTCTTGAGTACGCTTACAAGGTGATGCCGGATTTATCCGTCACCGCAGATGTAATAGTCGGCTTTCCCGGTGAAACCTATGAGGAATTTCTTCAGACGGTTGACCTTGTAAAAAAAGCGGGCTTCACCTCAATGTTTACTTTCATTTTCTCATCGAGAGAGGGCACAAAGGCATCAAAAATGCCGGATCCGATTCCCGCCGAGGAAAAAAGCAAGTGGTTCAGAGAGCTGCTTGATGCTCAGGAGGAGGTGGCGGCACAGCGTACCGCCTCAAGCGCGGGCAAAACTTACAGAGTCCTGTGTGAGGGCGTCAGCAAGGGCGGTCTCATAGAGGGCAGGACAGAGGGAAATATCATCATCGAATTTCCCGCAGACGAAGCTGTTATCGGCAGCTTCAGATATGTTACGGTAACCGAATCACTGACCTGGATTTTACGGGGCAGAATGGTTGATAATAAATAAAAATTAGGAGAAAAAGACATGGATGTAATCGCAAAAGCAAGAGAACTCGGTGCTGCTCTTCAGCAGGATGAACGCTATCTCGCACTCAAAAAGGCACAGGAAGCAAATGAACAGAATACCGCTCTCAACGAGCTTATCGCAAAGATTCAGCTTCTTCAGGTTTCCTTCCAGCACGAAGCGCAGAAGGAAGACAAGGACGACGCAAAGCTTCAGCAGATGGACCAGGAATTCGGTCAGATTTATGCTCAGATTATGGCTGACCCCGGTATGCAGGCATACGAAGCTGCAGCAGCAGAGGTTGATCAGCTCATGAAGTACATCAACGCTATCTTCACTCTTTGCCTTCAGGGCGAGGATCCCGCTACCTGTGAGCCCCCCAAGGAAGAGGAACATCATTGCGGCGGAGAATGCTCAAGCTGCGGCGGCTGCCACTAATTTATAATTTGTCTGCAAATGAAAGGTCGGTAATCATCAATGGCTGAGTTCACACCGATGATGAAGCAATATTTTGAGGTCAAAAAGAATTACCCCGATACTATTCTTATGTACCGTTTGGGTGATTTCTATGAGATGTTTTTTGAGGATGCCAAAACCGCATCCCGAGAGCTGGAGCTTGTCCTTACGGGCAGAGACTGCGGCCAGGAGGAGAGAGCGCCCATGTGCGGTATTCCCTTCCACGCGGCGGATTCCTACATAGCCCGTCTGGTGCAGAAGGGCTACAAGGTTGCCATCTGTGAGCAGATGGAGGACCCGGCTCTTGCAAAGGGTATCGTAAAGAGGGGTGTCATCAGAGTTGTCACTCCCGGTACGGTTATTGAAAACTCAATGCTTGACGAGGGCAAAAATAACTATCTCGGCTGTATCGCCGTTTGCGGCAAGCAGGTGGGACTCTGCTTTGCAGACGTTTCCACAGGCGCGGTTTACGCCACTGAAATGCCTCTTAAAAACTGTTCCAAGCCGATTATCAACGAGATGGGCAGATTTGCTCCCCGTGAAGTTATCATCAATTCAGAAGTATTAAAGCTCAGTCAGGTAACCGACTTCGTAAAGAATAAGCTTAATTCCGCTTCCTGTGAACTTCTTGATGACGAAAAATTTGACCTTTCACTTGCCGTTAAGACGCTTCTTTCAAAATTCCGTGCGGTATCCGTTTCGGAGATTCTTCCTGCGGGTGCCGATGCGGCGGCTATTGCCACGGGTGTGGCTCTTGATTACCTCAGAAGTGTTCAGAGACACGAGCTTGACAATATCCGCAGTGTTGAATTTTACGGTGAGGGCAGTTTTATGCATCTTGATGTTACTGCCCTTCGCAATCTTGAAATAACCGAAACCATGCGAAGCCGCGAAAAGAAGGGCTCTCTGCTGTGGGTGCTTGATAAGACAAAAACCTCCATGGGCAAGAGAATGCTCCGTTCATGGATTGAACAGCCCCTTCTCAATATCGGCGGCATCACCAAACGCCATAATGCGGTTTCCGAGCTGGTAAATTCCCTTTCCCTCTGTGAGGAAATCACGGAGTCCCTTGAGGGATGTCAGGATATGGAAAGACTCATTACGAGAATTTCCTACGGCAATGCCAACGCAAGGGAGCTTAAAGCGCTTTCTTCGACCCTTCTGCGTATGCCCTCGGTCAAGTCAAATCTTGCCGGGTGTACAAGCACGTTGCTTACTTCCCTGCGTGAGGATATTGACCCTCTTGAGGAACTGACCGCTCTTATGGAGGAGGCGATAGTTGACGATCCTCCCTTTACCGTTCGTGAGGGCGGTATGATAAGAGACGGCTTCAATTCCGAGCTTGACGAGCTTCGGGATATTGTCAGCAACGGTAAAGGATACCTTGCGGATATACAGAATCGTGAGCAGGAAAGAACGGGTATCAAAAAGCTGAAAATCGGCTATAACAGAGTATTCGGCTACTATATTGAGGTTGCCAATTCCTTTAAGGAGCTGGTACCCGAAGACTATATCCGTAAGCAGACTCTTTCAAACTGTGAAAGATTTATCACCCAGGAGCTTAAGGAACTGGAATCAAAAGTTCTCGGTGCCCAGGAAAGAATTGCTCACCTTGAATTTGAAATTTTTGATTCCGTCAGAGCAAAAGCGGCGGATAAGCTTTACGAAATACAAAAAACCGCCTCCTGCATTGCACAGCTTGACGTGCTTTGCTCATTTGCAAAGGTTGCAAAGAACAATAACTATGTTTGCCCTGAAATGAATGCGGGCAGCGAAATCGTAATATCCGAGGGACGTCATCCCGTAGTTGAACGGATGATAGATTATCCCTTCGTTCCCAATGACACACACCTTGACAGAGAGGATAACCGCTGTGCAATCATAACCGGTCCCAATATGGCAGGTAAATCCACCTTTATGAGGCAGGTAGCCCTTATATGCCTTATGGCACAGGCGGGCTCTTTCGTTCCTGCCGCATCTGCGAGACTGTGTGTAGTTGACGGTATATTTACCAGAATCGGTGCGTCCGATGACCTTGCATCCGGTTCATCAACCTTCATGGTTGAAATGAGTGAGGTTGCGGATATTCTCAAGACCGCCACCTCGTCAAGTCTTATTATTTTTGATGAAATCGGCAGAGGTACTTCCACCTTTGACGGTATGAGTATTGCCAGAGCGGTGCTTGAATACGCCGCCGACAAAAAGAAGCTGGGCGCAAAAACACTTTTTGCCACCCATTATCATGAGCTTACGGAGCTTGAAAACAAAATCAGCGGAGTCAGGAACTACAATATTGCGGTTAAAAAAAGGGGAGACGATATCACTTTCCTTCGCCGTATAGTTCCGGGATGTGCAGACGGCAGCTACGGTATAGAAGTTGCAAAGCTTGCCGGTGTACCGAATGCAGTTGTTGAGAGGGCAAAGGTTGTCCTTAAAGAAATTGAAGATGAAAGCGGCAGACCCATCGTATTTTCCGATGGCGGTCAGTCCGAAGACAATCTTCAGATTTCGTTTACCTCCACCAATGACGATGTCATCCGTTCAAAGCTGAGAAATATTGACATAAATACAATCACACCCATAGAGGCAATGCAGATTCTCTATGAGCTTGCGTCTCTTGCGGAATAAATTATAAGAAAGGAGAAATTCACAATGGCGGAAATAAAAGTAATGCCGAAACAGCTTGCAGAGCTTATTGCCGCAGGTGAGGTGGTTGAAAGACCTGCTTCCGTTGTGAAGGAGCTCCTTGAAAATTCCATTGATGCCGGTGCCGATACCGTCACTCTTGAAATCAGAAACGGCGGCATTTCCTACATACGTATTACCGATAACGGTAAAGGCATGAGCAGGGAGGATGTTCCCACCGCTTTTATCAGTCACGCCACCAGCAAGATATCCTCTGCCACGGACCTTGATTCTATCCTCACTCTCGGCTTCAGAGGTGAGGCACTTCCCAGTATTGCATCCGTTTCAAAGGTAGAGGCTCTTACAAGGACAAAAAATGAGGAAACGGGTACGAGATACTGTGCGGGAGACGGCGAAGAAATCCTTATTGATGAAGCCGGTTGTCCCTACGGTACTACCATTACCGTCCGTGACATTTTTCAGAAAACTCCCGCAAGGATGAAATTCCTTAAAAAAGACGTAACAGAAGCAAATGCGGTTGCATCCGTCATTGACCGTACCGCTCTTTCCCATCCCGAAATTTCCTTCAGATTTATCCGCGACGGCAAGCAGACCCTTTTTACAAGCGGTGACGGTAATCTGCTTAACACCGTCAGAGGAGTGTTCGGTAAGGAATTTGCTTCTCAGCTTATTCCCTGCGAAAATAATCAGGGGGAAGTGAAAGTCAGCGGATTTATCTCAAGACCCGAGTTTTCACGACCCAACAGAAATATGCAGTATTTTTTCATTAACGGCAGATACGTGCGTACGGGTACGGGCTCTGCGGCTCTTTCCGAAGGATACCGCAACAGCATAATGGTGGGTAAATTTCCCTCCTGCATAATCAATATTGAAATCAATCCGTCACTTGTTGACGTTAATGTTCATCCTGCAAAAACAGAGGTGCGTTTCGGAGACGAAAAGCCCGTATTCAATTCCGTTTACGGCGCCGTCAGGAATGCCCTTGCGGCAGGAGATACCCCTCATCAGATTCAGACAAAGCAAAAGCCCTATACTTTTCCCGTCAGCTATACCGAGTCGGCTCCTCAAAAGCCGGAGCAGGTAAAACTTACGGATACAAAAAATAACCTTTGGCAGAAAGAATCCGTTTCCGAAAGCAAAAATACGGATTCACAGCCGGTGAAATATACCCCTCCCGTTTCGGAGCCAATCAGATATACGCCTCCCGTAACAACCACCGTTGTTGCAAGGACACCCGAAAAGGAGCTTAAAAAAGACGATCCCTCCATTGATAATATTGATGATATTCTTCTCAGGTCTCCCTCTGAATCCCTTCCTGCGGAAAGAAGAGAGAATGCCGTCACCGAGCCGGTAAAGCCCGGGGATATCAACGATTTTGACGAGGAAAAGTTCCGTCTCGTAGGTGAAGCTTTTATGACCTATATCATCTGCGAATACAAGAGCAAACTCATTATAATTGATAAGCACGCTGCCCACGAAAGAATAATATATGAGCGGCTGAAAAAAGAAAGCGGTGAAAGAACGGGCCAGCTTCTTCTTATGCCCGTCACCGTTAATTTACCCAAGGAAGAATATTCCGCAATAATTGAAAACCTTGAAATCATTTCCCGGGCGGGATTTGAAATTGAAGATTTCGGTAACGGTACGGTTATCGTCAGAATGTGCCCGATGGAGCTTACCTTTGACGACGTACCCGATATCATATCCGAAATTGCAGGCAGATTTGTTGAGAAACGCCGTGACGTTATGTTTGAAAAACTTGACTGGCTTTATCATTCCGTTGCTTGCAGAAGTGCAATCAAGGCAGGTAATTTCACTTCGAAATATGAAATGGAAAAATTTGCAAAACAGCTTCTTTCAATGCCGGATATACGGTACTGTCCTCACGGCAGACCCGTACTCATTGAAATGACACAAAGAGAGTTGGAAAAGAATTTTGGCAGAATATAAAATTCCTCTTATTGCCGTTGTAGGTCCTACCGCTTCGGGGAAGACCTCCCTCGGAGTAAATATCTGCAAGCGAATCGGAGGTCAGGTTGTTTCCTGCGATTCAATGCAGATTTACAAGGGAATGGATATAGCGACCGCAAAGCCCACGGCTGATGAAATGCAGGGCGTTCCCCATCATCTTATTGATTTTGCTTCCCCTGCGGAGCTTTTCAGCGTTGCGGCTTACTGTGAAAAAGCAAAAAAGTGCATAGATGAAATCCGCCTTGCGGGAGATATTCCCGTTCTTGTGGGGGGCACGGGGCTTTACTATTCCTCCCTTGTGGATAATATCGGCTTCATTGAGCAGGAAACAGATTATGAGTACAGACAGTATCTCAGGGACAGAGCGGAAAAAGAGGGTGCGGCGGTGCTTCTTGCACAGCTTAAGGAAATTGACCCCGAAGCCGCCTCAAAGCTTCACGAAAATAATCTGGGCAGGGTAATCCGCGCTCTTGAAATATATCATTCTACGGGCAAAACCAAGTCAGAGCAAAATGAGCTTTCAAGAAGTGTGCCTTCGCCGTATAAGCTTACTGCAATCTGTCTTGACGCGAGAGACAGACAGGTGCTTTATGACAGAATCAACATGAGAGTTGATATTATGCTCGAAAACGGGCTTCTTGAGGAAGCAAAGAGATTTTTTGAGTCAGATCCCTCGGGAACGGCCGTGCAGGCAATCGGATACAAGGAGCTGAAGCCATATCTTGACGGTGAAAAGTCCCTTGACGAATGTGTTGAAAATCTCAAAATGCAAACAAGACGTTACGCAAAACGCCAGTTGACCTGGTTCAGACGTGACGAAAGAATGCATTTTTTGTATATAGATGATTATTCCTCGGCTGAAGAGCTTACCGATGCCGCCATGGAAATAATCGGAAAGGAGAGTGCCGATGAAAAAGGATAAAGATAAAGTCATACGCATACTTGCCATTGTTGTTGCGATAATGACCGTGGGCTATTTCGGATTCAATATGCTCACCGATGAGGGCAGGGGACTTAAAACCGCCACCGCCTATATCACCACCCTTTCCGAAACGGTGGACACGGAACTTTTCATAATCCGTGACGAAGAACTTTTTACTTCCGATGTTTCGGGTGTTGTTGTTTCCCTTGTGGGTAACGGCGAAAAGGTGGGCAACGGCAGTAAAATTGCCGCCGTATTCTCAAATGAAAAGGATGCGGAAAATTACTCAAAGGCACTTTCTCTTGAAAAGAAACTTGATACCTACAGAAAAATTGACGGTCAGGTAAAGCTTGCCAACGTGGACCTGGATAAGCTTAATGCGGAAACAGATACCACCTTCAATTCGATACTTGATGCCGTTTATTATAACGATTATTCCTCCCTTGCCGAGAATGAGCTTTCCTTCGGCGAACAGCTTTCACGAAAGAACGTTTCTCTCGGCTACAACGTGGATTGCTCTGCGCAGATTTCGGGACTTGAATCCATAATCAAAGAGTTTAAAAGCGCGGCTCCCTCAAGCGAAATCGCTTCCACGCGTGCCGGCTACTATGTCAGCAGGCCCGACGGATTTGAGAATATACTCACGGTTGCCGATATTGACACACTTACGGAAAAACAGCTTACGGATGCCCTCAAGGCAGAGAAAAAGGAATCCGATGATAAGGTTATCGGTAAGGTCGTAGGCGGATTTGAATGGTACGCCGCGGGAATCGTTCCCTCGGAAAAATTCGCAAAATACGAAACGGGTACAAATGTAAGTCTTATGCTCGGCGACTATGCGGATGAAACCATAAGTGCAAAGCTATACAAGAAGCAGACGCTTGAAGACGATAAATGTCTGGTAGTTTTCAAATGCAGCTTCATGAATGAACGC
Organism: Clostridia bacterium; assembly: GCA_024404015.1. Taxonomy (GTDB): domain Bacteria; phylum Bacillota; class Clostridia; order Oscillospirales; family Acutalibacteraceae; genus CAG-177. The sequence goes on along the minus strand of JAKSQQ010000018.1, from coordinate 14,074 downwards.
CTTTCCGAATTGAGAAAGGTAAGCGGAAAGATAGTCCTTAAAAGCTATTCCGGAATCAAGCTGCGCAAGGATGCGGTCAGATTTGACGAGGAAGGCAACCAGGGTGTTTACATTGTTGAAGGCAATCTGATTAAGTTCAACAAGATTAAGGAAATCTATTCCGACGATAAATTCGTAATGGCCGACAGCAATATGACGGGAGCCGGTTGGCTTGCCCTGTATGACGAGGTGGTCGTTTCGGGAAAGGAACTTAAAAATGGAAAAGTTATCGGATGAGTTCAGATTTTCCGATATTGAAGAGAATCTGAAGGTTATCGGTGAAAATATAGCCGATGCTGCCGTTAAATCGGGCAGAAGCGAAAAAGACGTTCACCTTATGGCAGTCACAAAAACGGTAAATGCAATCCGCATAAATCACGCCATTGACTGCGGAGTGAATCTTATCGGTGAAAACAGAGTGCAGGAATTTCTCGGCAAGGAAGCCGACCTTCATCTTGAAAACTGCAATGCTCACCTTATCGGCCATTTGCAGTCAAATAAAGTGAAGCAGATTATCGGCAAGGTTGACGTTATTCAATCCGTTGATACCCTCTCCATTGCGAATGAAATCGGCAAGAGAGCGGTGAACGGTGGGTTGAATCAGAAAATTCTGCTTGAGGTCAACGTGGGTAATGAAGACAGCAAGTTCGGATTTAACCTTGACGAGGTAGAAGAAAGATGTGCCGAAATCGCCGAAATTGAGGGAATATCGGTCTGCGGACTTATGTGTGTGGCGCCGATATGCGACGATAAAGCCGCTTTAATTAAAATTTTTCAAAATATGTATAATAAGTTTATTGACATTGACGGTCAAAAAATGGATAATGTATCTATGAGTATTCTGTCAATGGGTATGTCCGGGGATTATGAACAGGCAATTCTCGGCGGTGCGAATCTCGTCAGAGTGGGCTCCGCAATATTCGGCCCCAGGATTTACAGAGACAAACATTAAGTAAAGAAAGAAAGCCGTCACACGGTGACTATAATCAGGAGGATTTTTTATGAGTTTCAAAGACAAATTCCACAGCTGGATTAACGCATCAGACGAAACGTTTACAGAAGGCACCGACGCAGAATTTGAGGATGATTTTGATTTTGCTCCCGGTGCAGCACCCGAAAAGGAAGAGGAGCCCGTTCATCAGACTGCTCCCAGGACTCAGAGCTTCCATACAAAAAATGAAAAAGCAAGTTCAAATAACGTTGTCAGCATAGCACAGAAACCCGCGGCACAGAGCAGACCCAGAGTCGTTTTCCAGAAAATCGACAGATTTGAAGAGGTCAATAAGGTTGCCGACATTCTCAAGGATAAGAGAATCGTAGTGCTTAACCTTGAATCATGCCCCAATGACGTTGCACAGAGAATTATCGACGTGCTTTACGGTGTTTCCTACGCAAACGACGGCGATTTCAAAAAGATTGCCGGCAGAGCTTATATAATCACTCCCAACAACGTTCCCGTAACAGGCGAGCTTGGTGATGAAATCAGCGGCGCAGCAGCCGAAGAAGAATTTTAAGATTAGAGAGGGTTAAAAAATGCTTAGACCTGAACAGATTGCAAATGCAAAATTCACACCCGTAAGCACAGGTACTTACAGCGCAGAGGAAGTTGACGCTTTCCTTTCAATTGTTGCAGAGGCATATCAGGAATCCCTCAACGAAAAGGCAGACCTGCTCAAAAAGATGAGCATTCTCGCCAATAAAGTTGACAGCTACCGCAAGGATGAGGACGCAATTAAAGCTGCCCTCCTTGATGCACATAAAATGGCTGAAAATCTCAACAGAACCGCTGCCGAAAAGGCAAAGAACACCGTTGATAAGGCAGATGCCGATGCAGCGGAAATAAGAGCTAAGGCAGAGTCAGAGGCGGAAGAGCTTTCGGCGGCAGCCCGTACTCAGGCAAGCGAGCTTGTTTCCAATGCAAGAACAGCCGTTGAGTCAATTAAAAACAGAGCCCGGAATGAAGCAGACGAAACCGTTGCCAACGCAAAGTCCATGTCCGAGAGAATTATCGGCGATGCCAATACTCAGGCACTGGCTATCGTAGGAACCAGCAAAAAGGATTATGAATATTACAGCAGAGAGCTTGACAGAGTAAAGAGCGAGCTTGAAAATTTCAGAGCAATGGTGGAAATGCTCTGCAACGGTGAAATGATTCCCGAGGCGGAAATTCCCGCTGCTCCCGTGGTTGAAGCACCCGTAGTTGAAGAAGCTCCCGCAGCTCCTGTTATTGATATTCCCGCTCCCGTGATTGAAGCTCCCGTGATTGAAGCTCCCGCAGTTGAAGCAGAGCCCGAGGATTCCTTCGCTTCCGCTTCCGAGGATGATGATTTCCTTGCAATGCTTGACGAAGAAACCTCCGAGCTTGAAAGTCTTGCGTCAGACCTTGATGCCGTTGTTCCCGAAAAGACGGCAACCGTTGATTCCATTATTCCTCCCGTTGATATTCCCGCTCCTTCGGTTGAGGATGTTCCTCAGTATGAGGCAGAGGATGACGAAGACGGCGATGCAGACGATTTCTTTGCTCAGTTCAGCGATGATTCCGATGACGGACTTGATATTCCCGGCGGCTCATCCGATGACGACGAAGACATTACCTCACTCTTTGACAGTCTTTTTGATTAAAAATCATGTTTCAACTTGTTTCTGTTATCGCAATCGCTTTACTTACCCTGCTTGACAGATTAAGTAAAATGGCGGTTGTGGCCGCATTCAAGGGCGGCAATACAAAGGATTTTCTCTTTGGACTTTTCAAATTCAGATACGTTGAAAATACGGGAGCCGCATTCAGCATTTTTGCGGATAACACTCTTGCTCTCTCGGTTTTCACCGTTCTCGTAATCATACTTTGTCTGTGCATCCTTCTGGGTAAGAAGACAAGCTCCCGTTTTGCTTCCGTTTGTCTTATTCTCATAATTGCAGGAGGTATCGGCAATGAGATAGACCGTATCGCTTACGGCTACGTAGTTGATTTCATTGACCCCCAATTTATGAAATTTGCGGTGTTCAATGTGGCGGACTGTTTTATTACCGTTGGTGCGATATTGCTTATGTGCTACGAGTTTTATCTTCTTTTCAAGGAGAAAAAAGAACAAAAAATCAATAAGGAGACCGAACCGGAAAATAATGATTGATAAGGTTAGCTCAATTGAATACAATGAGCCGGTTTCTTTTGTTGCAGATGAAGATTGTGCGCAGGAGAGAATTGACAGAGTTCTCTCCTTTATTCTTGAAGGATATTCCCGTTCCTTCGTTCAGGGTATCATAGCCGACGGGCTTGTTACCTGCGGCGGAAGACAGCTTTCCAAAAATTACAAGGTCAAAGCAGGGGACAGAATTGAATTTACCGTTCCCGAGCCGGAAAACCTTTCCGTTGAAAAGGAAAATATCCCTCTTGATATCGTATATGAGGATGACGACCTGCTTGTGGTGAATAAGCCGCGGGGAATGGTTGTCCATCCCGCTCCCGGTAATTACACAGGTACCCTTGTGAACGCTCTGCTCTATCATTGCGGAGATTCACTTTCGGGTATCAACGGAGTAATCAGACCGGGCATAGTTCACAGGATAGATAAGGACACCAGCGGTCTTTTACTTGTGGCAAAGAATGATGCCGCCCATGTTTCTCTTTCCGCTCAGATTTCAGAGCATTCCCTTGACAGAGAGTACAGAGCGGTGATTCACGGTCATCTTAAGGAATTGCAGGGTACGGTTGATGCCCCCATAGGCAGAAGTCCCTCTGACCGCAAAAAAATGTGTGTTACAGATAAAAATTCAAAAAATGCAGTTACTCATTATGAAGTGATTGAGGAGCTTGATAAATTCTCGTTTATCAGATGTAAGCTTGAAACGGGACGCACTCATCAGATAAGAGTGCATATGGCTTACCTTGGTCACCCTGTCGCAGGGGATACGGTTTACGGCCCCGGCGGTACGCCTGCTCTTGAGGGCGGTCAGTGCCTTCATGCGGCGGTGCTGGGATTCACTCATCCCGTTACGGGAGAAAGAATAAGGACTCAGTCGGAGCTTCCCGATTATTTCAGTGAATTCCTCAATAAAATCAGGAGGCAGAATGGTTAAAGAAAACAGATATTCCTCCTGGCTGGTTGCTTCGGATATTGACGGAACGCTCAATAACAAGCGCCGTAAGCTTCCCGGCAGAAATCGCGAAGCCATTTCATCCTTTATCCGTAAGGGCGGATTTTTTACCCTTGCATCCAGCAGGAATCCGGAATCCATGTCAAAGCATTACCGGGGCCTTGAACTGACAATTCCCGCAGTTGTGTCAACCGGTGTAGGCATATATGACTTTCAAAAGAATGAATATGTTGATTTCATGTCTCTCAGCGATAAATCTCTTGAGACAATATGTGAAATCAGAAAATCGTACCTTACTCTTGATGCGGTTATCGTGGCAAAGGATATGCTCTATGTTACCGGCGCGGGATTATGGAGCATGCTCTATGTGCTTGCAGATAACCTTACCAATAAGTGGATACCCGACATCAGAAAGGTACCCAAAAACGAATGGGGCAAGGTAATGTTTATGGGTCCTCCCTGGAGGATTCGTAATATAAGAAGAAAATTTGAGGCAGTCCCCGACAAAGAGTTTGATATTATTGACACTTCGGTTTTTTCAATTGAAATTCTTCCCGAGGGTGTCAATAAGGGCTCGGCGGTGCTTCGTCTTGCGGATTTGCTTGGTATAGACCGCAGACATACCGCAGGTATAGGTGACTATTATAACGACGTAGATATGCTGAAATCCGTCGGTGTTTCCGCTTGCTGCGGTCAGGCACCGGGCAAGATGAAGCGTTTTGTGGAGTATGTTGCCTGCCATTGCGATAAGGGAGCCGTTGCGGATTTCCTTGGATATCTTACAGAACAAAAAATCAACAAATAATTTTCAGGAGGTGGCTGCAATGGATGCAGTTACAAGAAAGCAGTTAAAAATTGATGCGTGCAAAGCCAGAATGGGTATCATTGAAGGCGTTGCAAATGCAAAGTCCGGTCATCCCGGCGGATCTCTCTCATGTGTTGACATTATCACCTACCTCTATTTCAATCACATGAACGTAAATCCTGCTGACCCCAAGAATGAAGACAGAGACCGTTTTGTTCTTTCCAAGGGCCACGCTGCTCCCGCTCTTTACGCCGTCCTTGCTCTCAAGGGATTCTTCCCCCGGGAATGGATTAAGACCCTCAGAAAGAGCGATTCAAATCTTCAGGGCCACCCCAGCATGAAATACACCCCCGGTGTTGATATGTGTACCGGTTCTCTCGGTCAGGGTATCTCCGCCGCTTGCGGCATGGCTCTCGGTGCAAAGCTTGCAAATAAGAACTTCAGAGTATATACCGTTCTCGGTGACGGCGAAATCGAAGAAGGTCAGGTATGGGAAGCAGCTATGTATGCTTCGGCAAAGGGTCTTGATAATCTCGTAGCCGTTGTTGATAATAACAACCTTCAGATTGACGGTACCTGCGCAGAGGTCAACTCTCCCTATCCCATCGTTGAAAAGTTCAAGGCGTTCAACTGGAACGTTATTGAAATAGATGCCCACAGCTTTGATGAAATTGATGCCGCATTCAACCAGGCAAAGGAAACAAAGGGCAAGCCCACCGCAATTATCGCAAAGAGTATTAAGGGCAAGGGTGTTTCCTATATGGAAAACCAGGTCGGCTGGCACGGTTCAGCTCCCAATGCCGAACAGGCAGAGCAGGCAATGACAGAACTTAAAGCAGCTCTCAGCGAGCTTGAAGCATAAGAAAGGTACAGGTGAACAAAATGGCTGATGTTATTAAAACCGCAACCCGTGATGCATACGGTAAAGCCCTTGTAGAGCTTGGTGGTATAAACGACAAGGTTGTTGTTCTTGATGCCGATCTTGCTGCTGCCACAAAAACAGGTATGTTCAAAAAAGCATATCCTGATAAATTCATTGATTCCGGTATTGCAGAGAGCAATATGATGGGCATTGCCGCAGGCCTTGCCACAACCGGTTATACAGTATTCGCAAGCACTTTTGCAATGTTTGCCGCAGGCAGAGCTTTTGAGCAGGTAAGAAACTCCATCGGTTATCCTCACCTCAATGTTAAAATCGGTGCTACCCATGCAGGTATCTCCGTAGGTGAAGACGGTGCGAGCCATCAGTGCTGTGAGGATATTGCTCTTATGAGAACTATCCCCGGCATGACCATTATCAATCCCGCAGATGCAGTTGAAGCAAGAGCGGCAGTTCTTGCGGCAGCTGAATACGAAGGACCCGTTTATATGAGATTCGGCCGTCTTGCAGTTCCTCAGATTTTTGACGAAGATTATAAATTTGAGTGGGGCAAGGCAGTAACTCTCAAAGAAGGCAAGGACGTTACAATTTGCGCCACAGGTCTTCTCGTTAACGAAGCAATAGAAGCAGAGAAGCTTCTTGCGGCAGAAGGCATTGATGCCGAAATCATCAACGTTCATACTATTAAGCCCCTTGATGCCGAAACAATCTGCGCTTCAGCCGCAAAGACCGGCTGCGTAGTAACCGCAGAGGAGCATAATATCATCGGCGGTCTCGGCGGTGCAGTCTGCGAAGCAATTTGCGAAAGCGGTACCGCAGTTCCCGTTGTACGCCTCGGTGTCAATGACGTTTACGGCAAATCCGGCCCCGCAGTAGAACTTCTCCACATTTACGGACTTGATGCCGCAGGCATCGTTGAAAAAGCAAAGAAGGCAATTTCACTTAAGAAATAAGGTTTTATCATGAACAACGACAGAATCCTGAAGAAATCCTTATTCGGCGGATTTAACAGAGAAGACGTTCTGAGCTACGTTGAAAAGCTTCAGAGCGAAAACGTTTCTCTTGCAGAGGAGCTTCGTGAAAAGAGCGTCCAATGTGCAGAGCAGGGAAGCGAAATGGCAGAGCTTGATTCTCTCAGAGAGGAAAACGCCCTTCTTCGTGTGCAGGTCAGTGAACTCACGGAAAGAGATAATCAGCTTTCGGCACTTAATTCGGAGCTCTCGGCCGCCAAAAATAAATACGAAGCAATGGCAGAGAGCAACGAGCACGAGCTTTCCTTCCTCAGAGAGAAATCTCTGAAAGCGGATAATGCTCTTACGCTGAATGCGGAGCTTGAAGCAAGAGTGCTTTCGGCAGAGGCAAAGGCGGCTGCCCTTGAGGAAGAAATCGCTTCACTCAAGGCAAGTTCCGTTATCCCCGAAACCCCTCCCGGAGAGGAAAAATCAACTGAATACGATGATGCAAAGTTACACGCTCTTGAAACGGAGCTTGCTCAGATGAAGGAAAGATTTGCCATTCTGGAATCCGATTATCTTCGCCTTTCGGAAGAAAAATCAAATGCCCTCATCCGCAGTGCCGTCAGCTATTCCGATGCTCTTATAGGTGAAGCCAGGGAAACGGCTGACAGGTCCATACTTGTGGCAAACGCTTCCATAGCAAGTGCTTCGTCGGGTATCAGCGATGCGAGTAAGCGGCTCAGGACTGCTCAGGTAAATCTTGAGTACTCCCTCAGTTCAATCAGAAACAGCGTTGATAATCTGATTGCCGAGCTTTCAAAACAATCTTCGGGATTAACTCCGGGTGAATGATAATGGCGTCATATACAATCAATTTAAGTGAAATCAGAAAATATATTCCTCTTCTCCGTGCAGGTGATAAGGTAATGCTTAACGGTAAGTGTTATACTGCCCGTGATGCGGCTCACAAAAAGATTTTTGCCCTGCTGGATAAAAATCAGGAGCTTCCTTTTGAATTAAAGGATTCCTGCATTTATTTTGCAGGTCCCACTCCCGCACCCGAAGGGCTTCCCATCGGTAGCTGCGGGCCCACTACCGCAGGCAGAATGGACCCTTATTCTCCTCGGCTTCTTGATTCGGGACTTGCCGCAATGATCGGTAAGGGCAAAAGAAATCAAGCCGTACAGGATGCCATTGTCAGAAATCAATGCGTTTATTTCTGCGCCCTCGGAGGAGCAGGCGCCCTCTATGCAAGGAGTATTACCTCATGTAAAGAAATTGCATTTCCCGAGCTGGGATGCGAAAGCATAAAGATTCTTGAATTAAAGGATTTTCCCGTTTATGTCGGTATAGACTGCGACGGCAATACCATATTCAGGGATTGATTAAAAGTTAAAAGAGGCGGACATCTTCGTAAAAAGATGTCCGCCTTTAATATTTATTTAATTATTATTTTCTTATTATTTGTATTTGCCGAAAAGAACGCCGAACCAGATTCCGATTGATTCAAAGAAGCTTGCCTTTTCAATCTGGATATTTGTGGGAGCGGCACAGTTGCCTACGTAGAGGGGAGCGGCATAAGTGTAGGTTTTGTTTTCTGCCTGTGAATCATTTGTGATGTATGTTTTGCTTCCCATTATTTCAACATACCAGCCGTAAGAATCCTTCATTACGTCAAGTGTATCGCTGTTTTTACCGTCAATGGTATATTTATAGGTTACAACAACCTTTGCACCCTCAAGGTCAACGTCGGGAACGTAGTAATAATTAAAAATGTTGCCTTTGATTGTGCCGTCTTTTCCGAAATGATAAACCTTGTTGTTGTAGTTTGTGAATTTAGCGGATTTGAGATAGTTGGGATTTGCTTTGTAGGAGATTGTGTCTCTTAATACATTTACCTTTGATGTGTAGTAAATTCTCTGTGTCAGATATTCATAAATCGGCTCGGAATAAAGCTGTTTTACATCGTTGTCTTTGAGAGTATATATATCGTGTCCGAGTGTATCTCTGAATGTATATACGGCACCTGTGAAATCGGGTTCTCCGTGATAGAATTCAAGCTTACCGTTTTTGTAAGCAAAATCCTTATCCTCGTTGTAGGTTGCCGTTTTGATTGATGCAGGCTGCGTATCGAGCTTGCAGTTGTTGTTCTCCTCTATGATGTAGAGGTCATAGTGAGCTCCCTTGCCTTCGTATGAAGTAACAACAATCGTGTATTCCATCTTTGACAGAAGATTGCCGAGCTCTATAACGGCAAGTGATTTGCTGCCTGTGAGAATTTTTGAAGAGGGATTGGGATTGAGAAGTGTGCTTTTGGGGGTGATTGTTACCTTGGGTGTACCTGAAGTTCCCGACATTATAAAGATATAGTTCTTAACGCTGCCAAGAGAGGTTGTAAATGTGTACTGATATTCATCTCCGGATCCGAGATTATATTCTTTCTTTCCGTTTATTGTGAGTGTGTCGTCTGTGACTACTGTTCCTGCAAAGCAGATTGTTGAAAGACAACCGACAGCAAAGAGCATTGCCAGGACAAGTGATGTTAATTTTTTCATAATCGTCCTCCTTGATTTTTACTGCATTATACACTATTTTTCTCTTTTCGTAAACAGTCAATATTATGTCTATGATTATAATTCCGATTGAATTTTGCTTTTGTCAAAGTTTTCAACGGTGATTTTCGGCTTACCCTCAATAACTTCAATGAGCAGATTTACTCTCTTGCCACCTGAAACGGGATATTTCCTGACCTGAATTCTGCACCCTTCTGTAAGCCATTCTTTGGGAATACCTCTGCCGATTATCAGCGTGCCGTCTGCTTTTTCACAGATAATGGAATCAAAAAGCACTTTTGAAGCGGTTGACTGACCCCACATGTGAGGGCAGGAGCCACCGCCTCCCGATGCGTGAGGAATGCTCCATATTGACTTGCTGTCGGGATATTTTACACCTTCCCACCAACTGAAGGGACCGCTTTGCGCATTGTCAATCATATACTGATACGCCTTGATTCCCGTATCTCTGTATTTATCACCCCGAAGAGCGGCAGAGCCGTAGCCCGCGTTATATGCAGAGCAGAAATATCCGTGGGGATATCCTCCGAAATTGTAAAAACTGTCGCAGACCTTTTCTCTGATTTTTGCACTGTGCTCGTATGTGGCGTCAATCAGTTCAATAAGGGGACCGTATTGCTTTCCTCCGAAAAGATATGCGTCCCAGCTCCATCTGCCGAAAAGGAACATGGACAGACGGTTTGCGTCTCTCGGGTCACTTCTTGAGGTCTGACCGTTGGGCATTTCCATGCTCATGGGCAGATAGTCAAGCCCATATTTATCAATGGTTTCACGCATTTTGATATCGCATTGACACAGCAGGTCGTCATATTCTTTTTCTGCCCATTCCGCTTCCTCCTGCCTGCCTGTTTTTGCGCAGATATAGGCGTAACAGATAAGCCCCGTTAACGCGGAAAAATTATCAATGGTCCAGTATCCGGGTGAGTCAATGGCCATTGTCTTTTTCATTATTCCCTTGCCGTTTTCCGTCCTTGATTCGGCTATACTATGGGCGTTGAATTTGATATCTTCAAATTTTTCGTTAATAAAATTAACGTTTCCCGTTTTTTGCAGATATGAAGCGAAAAACCAACTGTATTTCCATCTTGCATCGGGATACTGAACGTTTTTAAGTATATATTCGGAATACTTTTCAATATCCTTGAAATCACCCAGCAAGATAAGAGTATTGAGTATGCCGATTACGTCGTGGTCAAATACTCTGTCATAGCCGTTTTCACCTACGTGAAGCTCATTTCCGTCTTTACATATCATTGTGTATATGTAACCTGCCTTGTAGGCATCAATGAGTCGTTTATCCGGCAATTCCGTGATTTCCGCAAGTGGCTCAAGACGGTCAAGCCAGTATTTTTTCATGCTGTCATAATGAGCATCAAATCCGCCGCAGGATATGATTTCATCCCTTGCGGGAAAGGAGTAATCACCGCCGAATCTGTCTGCGGCAACCGCGAAATCAACTGTCGCTTTTTCGCCGTTTTTAACCTTATCCGGCACCTTTGTCAGCGGTATCAGATACCTGCTTACTTTAGGAAAACCGATTGCTTCATTCCCTTTGTTTTCAACGGAAAGACGGGAGTATGCTATTTCAAAATCTTTGCCGTTAATACTTATTTTATCGGCAAAATTTTCAATAACGTAATTAACCGAATTTTTGCTGTATTCACTTACGAGGCAGGGAAGAAATCCTTCCTTGTTGTACCATTTGATTTTGCCCTCAGGGCAGGAAACACCGAATGTAATCATTCTGCTTTTTCCGTCTCTTAGCAGGTAGCTCCCGTCAATGAAGGCAATGGGAGCGTCCTTGTCACCCTCACAGCCGAATACTCCCGTCAGCTCGGGATATTTTCTGTAAGCGTAACCCGATTTAAGAGGATTTCCCCATACTCTCAGCTTGTTAATGGTGTCAAAATATATCTTCCCCGCAAGGGAGAAAATCGGAATTTTTTTCATGGAAACACCGTCCTTATATTCGGATTATAACATATATTTTTTCCGCTTTCCATATGTAAACTTATTTTGTAAAATATTGACCTCATTTTTTTGCTGTGATATAATGTCTTGTAATAGTATGGAGAATTATTTGATTTGGAGTGATAGTATGATTAAGATTTCACCCTCTGTTCTTGCAAGCGATTTTTCAAAGTTGGGTGAGGAAGCCGTCCGTATGGAAAAAAGCGGTGCCGACTATCTGCATCTTGATGTTATGGACGGTCATTTTGTGCCCAATATCAGCTTCGGTGCTCCCGTAATCGCTTCAATCCGCAATAAGACGAATCTTGTTTTTGACGTTCATCTTATGATTTCCGACCCCTTGAAATACGTTGAGGATTTTGCAAAAGCAGGTGCCGATATTATCACTTTTCATCTTGAGAGTGATTCATCTGCAGACGAGACCATTGATAAAATTCACGAGCTGGGCTGCAAAGCGGGTATCAGCATTAAGCCGGGTACTCCTCCCGAAGCGGTTTATCCCTATCTTCTGAGTGTCGTTATGGTGTTTGTTTTTTCGGTTGTGTCGGGTTTCGGCGGTCAGTCTTTTTTGTTCTTTTTAATGACAAAGGTCAATAAAATCCGCGACCAGATAAAAATGATGGGCGGAGAGGTTGATATTCAGGTTGACGGCGGTATCAACGAAGAAACCGCGGAGGTGGCCGCAAGAGCGGGCGCAAACGTATTTGTTGCGGGAAGTGCCGTTTTCAAAGCGGAGAATGCGGCTGAAATGATTAAAAAGCTTCGTGAAAAAGCAAAAGTATAAAAATCGGTAAACGGAGGTGAACACTTTGGCAGGTGATAAGGAAGCACGATATACAACGGGGCAGATATTCGGTGATTATCTGCTTATGCTCATATTCCCTGTTATCCTGTCTGTGTGGTATTACTCAACTGCGGCTTTGTCTGTCATTGCGGTATGCCTTGTAACCTCCTTTGTCTGTGATTTTATCGGCAGCATCATTATCTGTAAGCAGTATTATCTTGCCGATTTCAGCAGTATCTGTACGGGATTGATGATTGCCATGATGATGCCTGCGGGCATCAAGCTCTACGTTCCCGTTATGGCTTGCGGCTTTGCCGTGCTTGTTCTTAAAATACCCTTCGGCGGCGGTATGAGGACTCCCTTCGTACCTGCGGCGGCGGGCTTTGCCTTTGCGGCAATCTGCTTTAAGAATATGGTTTTTGATTACACCGTAGGCCGTGAATATATGACCACCGTTTCCCTCGGCTCTTTACTGTCAAACGGAAGTGCCTTGAGAATTACGGGTCTTAATGTTCTTGATATTCTTACGGGAAATATTTACGGCCCTATGGGCTCGGGATGTATTCTCGTTTTTATCGGCTGTATTATATTTCTCTTTATCCGCAGGCGTTCGGCTTTGCTTTCAACTCTGGGCTTTATCGTTTCCTGCGTTGTATTTGCTCTGATTTTTCCCAGGTCAAACGGCTACAGTGCCGCAAGTCCCGTGCTTGAATTATCAGCCGGCTCGCTGATGTTTGCGTCCGTATTTCTTGTTACGGATTACGCAACTCTTCCCACTCATACACCCAATAAAATCGTTTACGGTGTTTTCTGCGGAATTATCACCATGACCATGAGATATATGGGTGCCTTTGAAGAGCCCGTATGTTTTGCGGTGCTTCTCTCAAATGCATTCAGTCCTCTTCTTAATATAGTTACCGACAGATTCATTTCCTTCGTTTCAAAGGGAAAAAAGGGAGAGGAGGTGACCGCGGATGAACAGCGGGCATAAATCCCTCGGCTCCGCTTTTGCACGGGGAATATTTCTGAATAATCCCATCCTTATCCAATGTGCGGGCCTGTGTCCCGTAATTGCAGGTACGGCCACCCTCAATGACGCCCTCTTCATTTCCGGGGAGCTTCTTGTGAATCTGCTTATTACCTGCATTATCGCAAGTGCTTTGCTGAAAAAAGTGCCGAGATTTATCAGAGTAGTGATTTATCTTGTTTTCGGTTCTGCCGTTAGCTGCGGCGCTCTTTACGTGCTTTCAAGGTTTAATTTTGTCAATGTGGGTCTTGACCTTAAAATTCTTATTCCCGTTGTTGCGGTCAATTCCCTTACTGCGGTCCGTGCCGAGACCTATGCCGTAAAGCATACGGTTAAAAGCTCCGTTTATGATGCCCTTGCCGCAGGCGTGGGTGCCTCCCTCGTTATTATTGCGGTAGGCGCGCTCAGGGAAATAATCGGCAGCGGCAGTATAGCGGGTATTCAGCTTAATACCGCATTTACCATGGACGGTATGTCTCTTCCTTTCGGTTGTCTTATTACACTGGGCTTCCTTGCCGCGATACTTAAAATGATGATTGTTTCGTCACAAAGACAGCCCCGTGAAAAGTCAAATGAAGAACAGCCGACGGAAATAGAACTCAGCTTTGAACCCGAACTGCCCGAGGAAGCGGATATCGGTATAGAAGACTATGACGATATAGAGACTTTGCTTGCCTCTACCGATGAGTTTCTCAGATCTCTTACGGGAGGTGGCAGACAGTGAAAACGGTAACAGACCTTCTTATCACCGCCCTTTATACCGTATTTGTTCAGAATCTGGTTATGTGTTCGGGCCTCGGTATGAGTGAAGCCATGCGTATTTCACCAAGACCCAATACCTTTATCAGATTTGCCGTTATGATTTCCGGCTTCTCTACGGTAACAAGTATTGCCTGCAATCTTATCGGCTCTCATCTTCAGAACGTAACCTCCTCAATCACGAA